>NC_021237.1:5835000-6179326 GCF_000397205.1 Pseudomonas protegens CHA0 | reverse complement strand
TGATAGCTCCAAGCTAACAGTTACAAGCTCGAAATTGGGTCTGTAGCTCAGTTGGTTAGAGCGCACCCCTGATAAGGGTGAGGTCGGCAGTTCGAATCTGCCCAGACCCACCAATTTTGTTATGGGGCCATAGCTCAGCTGGGAGAGCGCCTGCCTTGCACGCAGGAGGTCAGCGGTTCGATCCCGCTTGGCTCCACCATAAACTGCTTCTGAAAGCTTAGAAATGAGCATTCACTTTGAATGTTGATTTCTAGTCTTTTGATTAGATCGTTCTTTAAAAATTTGGGTATGTGATAGAAAGATAGACTGAACGTTACTTTCACTGGTAACGGATCAGGCTAAGGTAAAATTTGTGAGTTCTCTTTTAATTAAGAATGCAAATTTTCGGCGAATGTCGTCTTCATAGTATAACCAGATTGCTTGGGGTTATATGGTCAAGTGAAGAAGCGCATACGGTGGATGCCTTGGCAGTCAGAGGCGATGAAAGACGTGGTAGCCTGCGATAAGCTTCGGGGAGTCGGCAAACAGACTTTGATCCGGAGATCTCTGAATGGGGGAACCCAGCCATCATAAGATGGTTATCTTGTACTGAATACATAGGTGCAAGAGGCGAACCAGGGGAACTGAAACATCTAAGTACCCTGAGGAAAAGAAATCAACCGAGATTCCCTTAGTAGTGGCGAGCGAACGGGGACTAGCCCTTAAGTGGCTTTGAGATTAGCGGAACGCTCTGGAAAGTGCGGCCATAGTGGGTGATAGCCCTGTACGCGAAAATCTCTTAGTCATGAAATCGAGTAGGACGGGGCACGAGAAACCTTGTCTGAATATGGGGGGACCATCCTCCAAGGCTAAATACTACTGACTGACCGATAGTGAACTAGTACCGTGAGGGAAAGGCGAAAAGAACCCCGGAGAGGGGAGTGAAATAGATCCTGAAACCGTATGCGTACAAGCAGTGGGAGCAGACTTTGTTCTGTGACTGCGTACCTTTTGTATAATGGGTCAGCGACTTATTTTCAGTGGCAAGCTTAACCGAATAGGGGAGGCGTAGCGAAAGCGAGTCTTAATAGGGCGTCTAGTCGCTGGGAATAGACCCGAAACCGGGCGATCTATCCATGGGCAGGTTGAAGGTTAGGTAACACTGACTGGAGGACCGAACCGACTACCGTTGAAAAGTTAGCGGATGACCTGTGGATCGGAGTGAAAGGCTAATCAAGCTCGGAGATAGCTGGTTCTCCTCGAAAGCTATTTAGGTAGCGCCTCATGTATCACTGTAGGGGGTAGAGCACTGTTTCGGCTAGGGGGTCATCCCGACTTACCAAACCGATGCAAACTCCGAATACCTACAAGTGCCGAGCATGGGAGACACACGGCGGGTGCTAACGTCCGTCGTGAAAAGGGAAACAACCCAGACCGTCAGCTAAGGTCCCAAAGTTATGGTTAAGTGGGAAACGATGTGGGAAGGCTTAGACAGCTAGGAGGTTGGCTTAGAAGCAGCCACCCTTTAAAGAAAGCGTAATAGCTCACTAGTCGAGTCGGCCTGCGCGGAAGATGTAACGGGGCTCAAACCATACACCGAAGCTACGGGTATCACGTAAGTGATGCGGTAGAGGAGCGTTCTGTAAGCCTGTGAAGGTGAGTTGAGAAGCTTGCTGGAGGTATCAGAAGTGCGAATGCTGACATGAGTAACGACAATGGGTGTGAAAAACACCCACGCCGAAAGACCAAGGTTTCCTGCGCAACGTTAATCGACGCAGGGTTAGTCGGTCCCTAAGGCGAGGCTGAAAAGCGTAGTCGATGGAAAACAGGTTAATATTCCTGTACTTCTAGTTATTGCGATGGAGGGACGGAGAAGGCTAGGCCAGCTTGGCGTTGGTTGTCCAAGTTTAAGGTGGTAGGCTGGAATCTTAGGTAAATCCGGGGTTCTAAGGCCGAGAGCTGATGACGAGTTACCTTTTAGGTGACGAAGTGGTTGATGCCATGCTTCCAAGAAAAGCTTCTAAGCTTCAGATAACTAGGAACCGTACCCCAAACCGACACAGGTGGTTGGGTAGAGAATACCAAGGCGCTTGAGAGAACTCGGGTGAAGGAACTAGGCAAAATGGCACCGTAACTTCGGGAGAAGGTGCGCCGGTGAGGGTGAAGGACTTGCTCCGTAAGCTCATGCCGGTCGAAGATACCAGGCCGCTGCGACTGTTTATTAAAAACACAGCACTCTGCAAACACGAAAGTGGACGTATAGGGTGTGACGCCTGCCCGGTGCCGGAAGGTTAATTGATGGGGTTAGCTAACGCGAAGCTCTTGATCGAAGCCCCGGTAAACGGCGGCCGTAACTATAACGGTCCTAAGGTAGCGAAATTCCTTGTCGGGTAAGTTCCGACCTGCACGAATGGCGTAACGATGGCGGCGCTGTCTCCACCCGAGACTCAGTGAAATTGAAATCGCTGTGAAGATGCAGTGTATCCGCGGCTAGACGGAAAGACCCCGTGAACCTTTACTATAGCTTTGCACTGGACTTTGAATTTGCTTGTGTAGGATAGGTGGGAGGCTTTGAAGCGTGAACGCCAGTTTGCGTGGAGCCATCCTTGAAATACCACCCTGGCAACTTTGAGGTTCTAACTCAGGTCCGTTATCCGGATCGAGGACAGTGTATGGTGGGTAGTTTGACTGGGGCGGTCTCCTCCTAAAGAGTAACGGAGGAGTACGAAGGTGCGCTCAGACCGGTCGGAAATCGGTCGTAGAGTATAAAGGCAAAAGCGCGCTTGACTGCGAGACAGACACGTCGAGCAGGTACGAAAGTAGGTCTTAGTGATCCGGTGGTTCTGTATGGAAGGGCCATCGCTCAACGGATAAAAGGTACTCCGGGGATAACAGGCTGATACCGCCCAAGAGTTCATATCGACGGCGGTGTTTGGCACCTCGATGTCGGCTCATCACATCCTGGGGCTGAAGCCGGTCCCAAGGGTATGGCTGTTCGCCATTTAAAGTGGTACGCGAGCTGGGTTTAGAACGTCGTGAGACAGTTCGGTCCCTATCTGCCGTGGACGTTTGAGATTTGAGAGGGGCTGCTCCTAGTACGAGAGGACCGGAGTGGACGAACCTCTGGTGTTCCGGTTGTCACGCCAGTGGCATTGCCGGGTAGCTATGTTCGGAAAAGATAACCGCTGAAAGCATCTAAGCGGGAAACTTGCCTCAAGATGAGATCTCACTGGAACCTTGAGTTCCCTAAAGGGCCGTCGAAGACTACGACGTTGATAGGTTGGGTGTGTAAGCGCTGTGAGGCGTTGAGCTAACCAATACTAATTGCCCGTGAGGCTTGACCATATAACACCCAAGCAATTTGCTTAAGAAGCGAGTTGCGGTGTGTGAAGACGATACAAACCGAAAGTTTGCGAACACACAAATCTATTACATACCCATTCGCTGGCACGTTGCACAAGCAACGGACTGGCTACCGAATTTCTTGACGACCATAGAGCGTTGGAACCACCTGATCCCATCCCGAACTCAGAAGTGAAACGATGCATCGCCGATGGTAGTGTGGGGTTTCCCCATGTGAGAGTAGGTCATCGTCAAGATTAAATTCCGAAACCCCAACTGCACATGCAGTTGGGGTTTTGTTTTTGCGCGCGAAAAATGGGTTTGATTTTTTGCTGTCTCGATCGACTTGCTCGTCAGGTGGGGGTTTCTATGCAATAGCGCTGGGCATGGCTATCATGCCTGCCTCATGGTGAGGCGGAAACTGCATGTCGACGTTGTTAGAGCTTCTGAAAGATGGGCGATTTCACTCGGGTCAGGCGCTCGGTCAGGCGCTGGGTGTTAGCCGTAGTGCTATATGGAAGCAGTTACAGCTTCTTGAGGCGGAGTTGGGGCTTGTCATTCATAAGGTGCGAGGCCGCGGTTACCAGCTGGCCACTCCAATCACATTGCTGAGCAGTGCTGAGATAGGCCGCTCCTCTATTTCCAGTGGCTCCTGGGATATCCGAATTCTCGACTCTATCGACTCCACGAATGCACAGGCGCTGCGATCCATTGAAGAAGGGAGTGTGGCTCCTTTTCTTGTGCTAGCTGAGCGCCAGACGGTGGGGCGAGGCCGTCGTGGTCGTAAGTGGGTAAGCCCTTTTGCCGAAAATATCTATTACAGCCTCGTCTTGCGTATGGACGGAGGTCTCCGGCAATTGGAAGGGCTTAGCCTGGTCGTTGGGTTGGCAGTCATGCATACCCTTCGTGAGTATGGAATTCCTGATGCGGGTTTGAAGTGGCCAAATGATGTTTTGGTTGGTCAGAAGAAGGTCGCGGGGATACTTTTGGAGTTGGTGGGTGATCCTGCGGATGTGTGTCATGTGGTCCTGGGCATTGGGATCAATGTGAATATGCAAAGCGCTGAAGAGATCGATCAGGAGTGGACTTCGGTTAGGTTGGAGTCTGGCAAGGTTATTGATCGCAATCAGCTTGTTGCTCGATTGAATGAGGTTCTTGTGTCTTATCTGGAGCGTCATCGGCTGAATGGCTTCTCCGCGATCCAGGGCGAGTGGGAGCAAGGTCACCTCTGGCAGGGGCGTGCTGTGTCTCTGATCGCGGGCGTAAATAAGATCGATGGTGTTGTGTTGGGTATTGATCGCCAAGGAGCTTTGCGGTTGAGCGTTGAGGGGGAGGAGAAAACGTATAGCGGCGGGGAGCTCAGTCTAAGGTTGCGTGATGGCTCATGAGTTCGGCCATCAATGTGCGCTTGCGCGATCTACGGCTAGGAGGTAGGGGCTGATTCCTTGTGTGGGGTGGGACTTTGAGTGTTGCATCGGTTCCGCAAGATCAGCTTGTACGTGATCCATCTTTTCGAGTTGTTTAAGCCTTGTCCTCTGTCTTGAGGTTTTTATGCGCTGGTTGTTTCTGTTGTTATTGGTCCTCAATTGCTTTTATTACATCTGGCATCAGCAGGAAGCGCCGCTTCGTGCGAAAGAGGTCATGCCTCTCTCGCTCTATCGAGGTACTCAGCAAGATATCCGTTTGTTGAGTGAGTCTTCTGATTCGGTCGAGCGGCGGGATAAGGGTAAGTCAGGGGAGGTTGATGCAAGCTGTCTTTACCTGGGGGGCTTTGCTCGTCGTGATACGGCTCAGATGTTGGAGCAGCGGCTGGTAGGGCTGGGGGCTGATGTCAGGCTGCAGTCCTTGAGTGTTTCTGGTTCTTCTGGTTTTTGGCTTCGTGTGACTCCCGAGAGCAAGCATTTGCTGGATGATCTGCAACTGCAGAACCTTGCTAAAGAATTCAATGAGTTAAAACATAAAATAATGCCTTGCGAGGGGGTTGCAACTGTCGAATAGGTTGCATAGAATGGCGCCCGCTCCGCAGCGAAGACTTCACGAAGTCAACGTCGCGAAGCGAGGTCAACGCAGCTAACCTCAAGATTTTATTGAGAAAATGCTTGACAGAAGGGTGGCATGATATAGAATGTCGCCTCGCTTAGGAGGGGTTCCCGAGCGGCCAAAGGGATCAGACTGTAAATCTGACGTCTACGACTTCGAAGGTTCGAATCCTTCCCCCTCCACCAGATTTAGCGAGAGCTGCAGGCTCCGCGGGTATAGTTTAGTGGTAGAACCTCAGCCTTCCAAGCTGATGATGCGGGTTCGATTCCCGCTACCCGCTCCAAGTTTGCAGGTTTTGCAAAGTGTTACGCTCTTGTAGCTCAGTTGGTAGAGCACACCCTTGGTAAGGGTGAGGTCAGCGGTTCAAATCCGCTCAAGAGCTCCATATAACAAGGCAGATATGAAAATATCTGCCTTTGTTTTAATGGCTTGGGTGACTTGCTCAATTCTTCTCCTAGGGGTGATTTCGATGGCTAAGGAAAAGTTCGAACGTAATAAGCCGCACGTTAACGTGGGTACTATCGGTCACGTTGACCACGGTAAAACCACTTTGACCGCTGCTCTGACTCGCGTTTGCTCCGAAGTTTTCGGTTCGGCTCGTGTTGACTTCGACAAGATCGACAGCGCCCCAGAAGAAAAAGCTCGTGGTATCACCATCAACACTGCGCACGTAGAGTACGACTCGAACATTCGTCACTACGCGCACGTTGACTGCCCAGGTCACGCCGACTACGTCAAAAACATGATCACTGGTGCTGCCCAGATGGACGGCGCGATCCTGGTTTGCTCGGCTGCCGATGGTCCGATGCCACAAACTCGTGAGCACATCCTGCTGTCCCGTCAGGTAGGCGTTCCGTACATCGTTGTCTTCCTGAACAAGGCTGACATGGTTGACGACGCTGAGCTGCTGGAACTGGTTGAGATGGAAGTGCGCGATCTGCTGAGCACTTACGAATTCCCAGGTGACGACACTCCGATCATCATCGGTTCGGCTCTGATGGCTCTGAACGGCCAAGACGACAACGAAATGGGTACCACCGCTGTTAAGCGTCTGGTAGAAACTCTGGATACCTACATCCCAGAGCCAGAGCGTGCAATCGACAAGCCGTTCCTGATGCCAATCGAAGACGTATTCTCGATCTCCGGTCGTGGCACCGTGGTAACTGGCCGTGTTGAGCGTGGTATCGTTCGCATCCAGGAAGAAGTTGAGATCGTTGGTCTGCGCGACACTCAGAAAACTACCTGCACCGGCGTTGAAATGTTCCGCAAGCTGCTCGACGAAGGTCGTGCTGGCGAGAACTGCGGCGTTCTGCTGCGTGGTACCAAGCGTGACGACGTTGAGCGTGGCCAGGTTCTGGTTAAGCCAGGCACCGTTAAGCCGCACACCAAGTTCACCGCTGAAGTTTACGTTCTGAGCAAGGAAGAAGGCGGCCGTCATACTCCGTTCTTCAAAGGCTACCGTCCACAGTTCTACTTCCGTACTACTGACGTGACTGGTAACTGCGAGCTGCCAGAAGGCGTTGAAATGGTAATGCCAGGTGACAACATCCAGATGACTGTCACTCTGATCAAAACCATTGCGATGGAAGATGGTCTGCGTTTCGCTATCCGTGAAGGCGGTCGTACCGTCGGCGCTGGCGTCGTAGCCAAAGTCATCGAATAAGTTCTTGATATATCTCCATCGGGCCGACATAATGGTCGGCCTGATTTTGTTTTTAGGTCAGTAGCTCAATTGGCAGAGCGACGGTCTCCAAAACCGTAGGTTGGGGGTTCGATTCCCTCCTGACCTGCCAGATTCACTCAATGTGTCTGGCTTTCTTTTCACAGGATCTTCATAGATGACTCCTAAGGCTGAAGCTCAAGGCTCTCGCTTCGATCTGCTCAAGTGGCTGGTTGTTGTTGCCTTGGTGATTGTTGGTGTTGTTGGCAATCAGTACTACTCTGCTTCGCCGATCCTGTACCGCGTCTTGGCGCTACTTGTCATTGCTGCAGTTGCTGCCTTCGTTGGTTTGCAGACTGCCAAGGGTAAGTCGTTCTTTGTCTTGGTTAAGGAAGCGCGCACTGAGATTCGTAAAGTCGTATGGCCAACTCGCCAAGAGACCACGCAGACCACATTGATTGTTGTGGCTGTGGTTCTGGTCATGGCGTTGCTGTTGTGGGGGCTAGATTCCCTGCTCGGCTGGCTTGTTTCCTTGATTGTTGGCTAAGGGTGTCCCGTGGCTAAGCGTTGGTACGTTGTGCATGCTTACTCGGGTTACGAGAAGCATGTAATGCGTTCGTTGATCGAGCGTGTGAAGCTGGCTGGCATGGAAGATGGCTTCGGCGAGATTCTGGTCCCCACTGAAGAAGTGGTTGAGATGCGCAATGGCCAGAAGCGCAAAAGCGAGCGTAAATTCTTTCCAGGCTATGTGCTGGTACAGATGGACATGAATGAGGGTACTTGGCACTTGGTCAAGGACACTCCTCGTGTCATGGGCTTTATTGGTGGTACTGCCGATAAGCCGGCTCCTATCACTGACAAAGAAGCGGAAGCGATTCTGCGTCGTGTTGCTGATGGCAGCGACAAGCCCAAGCCTAAGACCCTGTTTGAGCCGGGTGAGGTGGTCCGTGTTACTGACGGCCCATTCGCTGACTTTAACGGTACGGTTGAAGAAGTTAACTACGAAAAGAGCCGCATTCAGGTGGCAGTGCTCATTTTCGGTCGCTCTACTCCGGTAGAGCTAGAGTTCAGTCAGGTCGAGAAGGCATAACTGAACGAGAATCCCATACCCCGCAGCCTTAGGCTGTGGGGTTTTGTCGTCACTGGGATAAACGCGCAAGTAACCGGGGAGCCTATCTGGGCGTCTGAACCCGTAATTGGAGTGCCTCATGGCTAAGAAGATTACTGCTTACATCAAGCTGCAAGTTAAGGCCGCTCAGGCCAACCCAAGTCCACCCGTTGGTCCAGCTCTGGGTCAGCACGGCGTGAACATCATGGAGTTCTGCAAAGCTTTCAACGCCCGTACTCAGGGTCTTGAGCCAGGCCTGCCGACTCCTGTGATCATCACTGTTTACAGTGACCGCAGCTTCACTTTCGAAACTAAGAGCACCCCCGCTTCGGTTCTGCTGAAGAAAGCTGCTGGCCTGACCAGCGGTTCCGCTCGTCCAAACACCGTTAAGGTTGGCACTGTTACCCGTGCTCAGCTGGAAGAAATCGCGAAAACCAAAAACGCGGATCTGACTGCAGCTGATATGGATGCAGCCGTGCGTACTATCGCCGGTTCTGCTCGTAGCATGGGCCTTAACGTGGAGGGTGTGTAATGGCTAAGCTGACCAAGCGCCAAAAGGCTATCGCCGGCAAGATTGAAGCAGGCAAGGCCTACAACTTCGTAGAAGCCGCCGCTCTCCTGACCGAGCTGTCGACCGTTAAGTTCAGCGAGTCCGTAGACGTTGCTGTGAACCTGGGCGTAGACCCACGTAAATCTGACCAGGTTGTTCGTAGCGCTACTGTGCTGCCACACGGCACTGGCAAGACTGTACGTGTAGCTGTGTTCACCCAGGGCCCAGCAGCTGAAGCTGCTCTGGCTGCCGGTGCAGACCGCGTAGGTATGGACGATCTGGCTGCCGAAATGAAAGGCGGCGACCTGAACTATGACGTGGTTATTGCTTCCCCGGATGCAATGCGCGTTGTGGGTCAGCTGGGTCAGGTTCTGGGTCCTCGCGGCCTGATGCCTAACCCGAAAGTCGGTACCGTTACGCCAGACGTAGCTTCGGCAGTTAAGAACGCCAAGGCTGGTCAGGTTCGCTATCGCACCGACAAAAACGGCATCATCCACACTTCCGTTGGCAAGGTCGGCTTCGACGCCGTCAAGCTGAAGGAAAACGTTGAAGCCCTAATCGCTGACCTGAAGCGTATCAAGCCAGCTTCTTCGAAAGGCATCTACGTCAAGCGCGTTACCCTGAGCACCACTATGGGCCCAGGTCTGGTCATCGACCAGGGTTCGCTGGACGTATAAGACACAAGCGCGTGCAAGCAATTGCGCGTGCTGAAAAATTGGGGTCCCTGCCTGGCGGGGGCTATCCAAGACCGTAGGCGACGCAAGTCTTAAACCTCAAGCCTACGCAGATGGTGCTCCCGGTTCCTTACCGAATCAGACACCAAAACGACATCCAGCTCCGGTTGGATGAAACGGTAACAAGCAGGAGTTAAACCCGTGGCAATTAAACTCGAAGACAAGAAGGCCATCGTCGCTGAAGTCAACGAGGCTGCCAAAGCCGCTCTGTCCGCTGTCGTGGCTGATGCCCGTGGTGTGACAGTAGGCGCTATGACCGGACTCCGTAAAGAGGCCCGCGAAGCTGGTGTTTATGTACGTGTCGTACGTAACACCCTGCTCAAGCGCGCTGTTGAAGGCACTCAATATGACGTGCTCAACGACGCGTTCGTCGGCCCTACCCTGATTGCATTCTCCAAGGAACATCCGGGCGCTGCCGCTCGTATTTTCAAAGAGTTCGCAAAGGGTCAGGAAAAGTTCGAGATCAAGGCAGCTGCGTTCGAGGGCAAGTACCTCGCAGCAAACGAGATCGACGTGTTGGCTTCGCTGCCAACTCGCGACGAAGCTATTGCGAAGCTGATGAGCGTGATTCAAGGCGCTACCAGCAAGCTGGCTCGTACTCTGGCGGCTATTCGCGACCAGAAAGAAGCTGCTGCTGCCTAAGGCACTGCAAGCCCTTTCAAAATCATATGTTTAATTTGATGGCTGCGTAGGCTGTCACCCCAATACAGGAATTTATAGTCATGTCTCTGACTAACGAGCAAATCATCGAAGCAATCGGCCAGAAAACCGTTCTGGAAGTTGTTGAGCTGATCAAAGCAATGGAAGAAACCTTCGGCGTTACCGCTGCTGTTGCCGCTGCTGGCCCAGCTGCTGCTGCCGCTGTTGTTGAAGAGCAAACTGAATTCAACGTCATGCTGACCGAAGCTGGCGAGAAGAAAGTTAACGTGATCAAGGCTGTACGTGAACTGACCGGTCTGGGCCTGAAAGAAGCCAAGGCTGTAGTTGACGGCGCTCCTGCCATGGTTCTGGAAGCTGTTGCTAAAGAAGCAGCTGACAAAGCCAAAGCAGCTCTGGAAGAAGCAGGCGCTAAAGTCGAGCTCAAGTAAGCATCGACTTTGTGTCTCCAGCCCAAGCGTTAAGCGAACGGCTGATGGCTGGTGGCTTTTGCCACCGGCCTTTTTCCGTTATTGGCGACCGACTGGGTCGGTGCCAGTAACGTGCTGTAGCCCACCCTGTGCGGTGGCGCAAACCAAAGGGTTTGCACGATTTTCTGGCTGCTCCCGTCGGGAGGAGCCGAATAAGCAGGTGACCAAGCTGGGGAACGCTGATGGCTTACTCATATACTGAGAAAAAACGTATCCGCAAGGACTTTAGCAAGTTGCCGGACGTCATGGATGTGCCGTACCTCCTGGCCATCCAGCTGGATTCGTATCGTGAATTCTTGCAAGCGGGAGCGACTAAAGATCAGTTCCGCGACGTGGGCCTGCATGCGGCCTTCAAATCCGTTTTCCCGATCATCAGCTACTCCGGCAATGCTGCGTTGGAGTATGTCGGTTATCGCCTGGGCGAACCGGCGTTTGATGTTAAAGAATGCGTGTTGCGTGGTGTAACTTACGCCGTACCTTTGCGGGTAAAAGTCCGTCTGATCATTTTCGACAAAGAATCGTCGAACAAAGCGATCAAGGACATCAAAGAGCAAGAAGTCTACATGGGTGAAATTCCCCTGATGACTGAGAACGGTACCTTCGTAATCAACGGTACCGAGCGTGTAATCGTTTCCCAGCTGCACCGCTCCCCTGGCGTATTCTTCGACCACGACCGTGGCAAGACGCACAGCTCCGGTAAGCTGCTGTATTCCGCGCGGATCATTCCTTACCGCGGTTCGTGGCTGGACTTCGAGTTCGACCCGAAAGACTGCGTGTTCGTCCGTATCGACCGTCGTCGCAAGCTGCCGGCATCGGTTCTGCTGCGCGCGCTGGGCTATACCACTGAAGAAGTGCTGGACGCTTTCTACACCACCAACGTATTCCACGTGAAAGGCGAGAGCCTGAGCCTGGAGCTGGTGCCTCAGCGCCTGCGTGGTGAGATTGCCGTTCTGGACATCCAGGATGACAAGGGCAAGGTTATTGTCGAGCAGGGTCGTCGTATCACCGCTCGTCACATCAACCAGCTGGAAAAAGCCGGTATCAAAGAGCTGGATGTACCTCTGGACTACGTCCTGGGTCGTACCACCGCCAAGGCTATCGTGCACCCGGCTACCGGTGAAATCCTGGCAGAGTGCAACACCGAGCTGAACACCGAGATCCTGGCAAAAATCGCCAAGGCTCAGGTCGTTCGCATCGAGACTCTGTACACCAACGACATCGACTGCGGTCCGTTCGTCTCTGACACTCTGAAGATCGACTCCACCAGCAACCAATTGGAAGCCCTGGTCGAGATCTATCGCATGATGCGTCCTGGCGAGCCACCGACCAAAGATGCTGCCGAGACTTTGTTCAACAACCTGTTCTTCAGCCCTGAGCGGTATGATCTGTCCGCCGTTGGCCGGATGAAGTTCAACCGTCGTATCGGTCGTACCGAGATCGAAGGTTCCGGCGTTCTGTGCAAAGAAGACATCGTTGCCGTACTGAAGACTCTGGTCGACATCCGTAACGGTAAAGGCATTGTCGACGACATCGACCACCTGGGTAACCGTCGTGTTCGCTGTGTTGGCGAAATGGCCGAGAACCAGTTCCGCGTTGGCCTGGTGCGTGTAGAGCGTGCGGTCAAAGAGCGCCTGTCGATGGCTGAAAGCGAAGGCCTGATGCCGCAAGACCTGATCAATGCCAAGCCAGTGGCTGCGGCAGTGAAAGAGTTCTTCGGTTCCAGCCAGCTGTCCCAGTTCATGGACCAGAACAACCCGCTGTCCGAGATCACCCACAAGCGCCGTGTTTCTGCACTTGGCCCAGGTGGTCTGACCCGTGAGCGTGCAGGCTTCGAAGTCCGTGACGTACACCCGACCCACTACGGTCGTGTATGCCCGATTGAAACGCCGGAAGGTCCGAACATCGGTCTGATCAACTCCCTGGCGGCCTATGCGCGCACCAACCAGTACGGCTTCCTCGAGAGCCCGTACCGTGTGGTGAAAGACGCTCTGGTAACCGACGAGATCGTGTTCCTGTCCGCTATCGAAGAGGCCGATCACGTTATCGCCCAGGCTTCGGCGACGATGAACGACAAAGGTCAGTTGGTCGATGAGCTGGTAGCTGTTCGTCACTTGAACGAATTCACCGTCAAGGCGCCGGAAGACGTCACCTTGATGGACGTTTCGCCGAAGCAGGTAGTTTCGGTTGCAGCGTCGCTGATTCCGTTCCTCGAGCACGACGACGCCAACCGTGCATTGATGGGTTCCAACATGCAGCGTCAGGCTGTACCGACCCTGCGTGCTGACAAGCCGCTGGTAGGTACCGGCATGGAGCGCAACGTTGCCCGTGACTCCGGCGTTTGCGTCGTGGCTCGTCGTGGCGGTGTGATCGACTCGGTCGATGCCAGCCGTATTGTGGTTCGTGTTGCTGATGACGAAGTTGAAACCGGTGAAGCCGGTGTCGACATCTACAACCTGACCAAGTACACCCGCTCCAACCAGAACACCTGCATCAACCAGCGTCCGCTGGTGAGCAAGGGTGATCGGGTTCAGCGCAGCGACATCATGGCCGATGGTCCGTCCACCGACATGGGTGAGCTGGCACTGGGTCAGAACATGCGTATCGCGTTCATGGCGTGGAACGGCTTCAACTTCGAAGACTCCATCTGCCTGTCCGAGCGTGTGGTTCAGGAAGACCGTTTCACCACGATCCACATCCAGGAACTGACCTGTGTGGCTCGTGACACCAAGCTTGGCCCAGAGGAAATCACTGCAGACATCCCGAACGTGGGTGAGGCTGCACTGAACAAGCTGGACGAAGCCGGTATCGTTTATGTAGGTGCTGAAGTTGGCGCAGGCGACATCCTGGTGGGCAAGGTCACTCCGAAAGGCGAGACCCAGCTGACTCCGGAAGAGAAACTGCTGCGTGCGATCTTCGGTGAAAAAGCCAGCGACGTTAAAGACACTTCCCTGCGTGTGCCTACTGGTACCAAGGGCACTGTTATCGACGTACAGGTCTTCACTCGCGACGGCGTTGAGCGTGATGCTCGTGCACTGTCGATCGAGAAGAGCCAGCTGGACGAGATCCGCAAGGACCTGAACGAAGAGTTCCGTATCGTTGAAGGTGCGACCTTCGAACGTCTGCGCTCCGCTCTGGTTGGCCATAAAGCCGAAGGCGGCGCCGGCCTGAAGAAAGGCCAGGAAATCACCGATGAAGTTCTCGACGGTCTTGAGCATGGCCAGTGGTTCAAACTGCGCATGGCTGAAGATGCTCTGAACGAGCAGCTCGAGAAGGCCCAGGCCTACATCGTTGATCGTCGCCGTCTGCTGGACGACAAGTTCGAAGACAAGAAGCGCAAGCTGCAGCAAGGCGATGACCTGGCTCCTGGCGTGCTGAAAATCGTCAAGGTCTACCTGGCAATCCGTCGTCGCATCCAGCCGGGCGACAAGATGGCCGGTCGTCACGGTAACAAGGGTGTGGTCTCCGTGATCATGCCGGTTGAAGACATGCCGCACGATGCCAATGGCACCCCGGTCGACGTAGTCCTCAACCCGCTGGGCGTACCTTCGCGTATGAACGTTGGTCAGATCCTCGAAACTCACCTGGGCCTCGCGGCCAAAGGTCTGGGCGAGAAGATCAATCGCATGGTCGAAGAGCAGCGCAAGGTCGCAGAACTGCGTACCTTCCTGGACGAGATCTACAACCAGATCGGCGGTCGCAACGAAGACCTGGACAGCTTCTCCGATCAGGAGATCCTGGATCTGGCGAACAACCTGCGCGGCGGTGTTCCGATGGCCACTCCGGTGTTCGACGGTGCCAAGGAAAGCGAAATCAAGGCCATGCTGAAACTGGCAGACCTGCCAGAAAGCGGCCAGATGCAACTGACCGACGGCCGTACCGGCAACAAGTTCGAGCGTCCAGTTACCGTTGGCTACATGTACATGCTGAAACTGAACCACTTGGTAGACGACAAGATGCACGCTCGTTCTACCGGTTCGTACAGCCTGGTTACCCAGCAGCCGCTGGGTGGTAAGGCGCAGTTCGGTGGTCAGCGTTTCGGGGAGATGGAGGTCTGGGCACTGGAAGCATACGGTGCTGCATACACTCTGCAAGAAATGCTCACAGTGAAGTCGGACGATGTGAACGGTCGTACCAAGATGTACAAAAACATCGTGGACGGCGATCACCGTATGGAGCCGGGCATGCCCGAGTCCTTCAACGTGTTGATCAAAGAAATTCGTTCCCTCGGCATCGATATCGATCTGGAAACCGAATAACACGTGACGCGAATCGAGAGCGGGGCAGGATTGCCCGCTCTCTGCTCCGCCAGGAGGAAAGGCCTTGAAAGACCTACTGAATTTGCTGAAAAACCAGGGTCAAGTCGAAGAGTTCGACGCCATCCGTATCGGATTGGCCTCGCCTGAGATGATCCGTTCGTGGTCGTTCGGTGAAGTTAAAAAGCCGGAAACCATCAACTACCGTACGTTCAAGCCTGAGCGTGACGGCCTGTTCTGCGCCAAGATCTTTGGCCCGGTAAAGGATTACGAGTGCCTGTGCGGTAAGTACAAGCGCTTGAAGCATCGCGGCGTGATCTGCGAGAAGTGCGGCGTTGAAGTTGCGCTGGCCAAGGTTCGTCGTGAGCGCATGGCGCACATCGAACTGGCTTCGCCGGTTGCCCACATCTGGTTCCTGAAATCGCTGCCGTCCCGTATCGGCTTGCTGATGGACATGACTCTGCGTGATATCGAGCGCGTTCTCTACTTCGAGAGCTACGTCGTTATCGATCCAGGCATGACCACCCTTGAAAAAGGTCAGCTGCTGAACGATGAGCAGTACTTCGAAGCGCTGGAAGAGTTCGGCGATGACTTCGACGCCCGCATGGGTGCCGAGGCTGTCCGCGAGCTGCTGCACGCTATCGACCTGGAGCACGAGATTGGCCGTCTGCGTGAAGAGATTCCGCAAACCAACTCGGAAACCAAGATCAAGAAGCTGTCCAAGCGTCTGAAGTTGATGGAAGCCTTCCAGGGTTCCGGCAACCTGCCAGAGTGGATGGTGCTGACCGTTCTGCCGGTTCTGCCGCCAGATCTGCGTCCACTGGTCCCGCTGGATGGCGGTCGTTTCGCGACTTCCGACCTCAACGATCTGTATCGTCGAGTGATCAACCGTAACAACCGTTTGAAGCGCCTGCTGGATCTGTCCGCTCCGGACATCATCGTGCGCAACGAAAAGCGTATGTTGCAGGAAGCTGTCGATGCACTGCTCGACAACGGTCGTCGTGGCCGCGCTATCACCGGTTCCAACAAGCGTCCTCTGAAATCCCTGGCTGACATGATCAAGGGTAAGCAAGGTCGTTTCCGTCAGAACTTGCTCGGTAAGCGTGTTGACTACTCCGGTCGTTCGGTAATTACCGTAGGTCCGACCCTGCGTCTGCACCAGTGCGGTCTGCCGAAGAAGATGGCTCTCGAGCTGTTCAAACCGTTCATCTTCGGCAAGTTGGAAATGCGTGGCCTGGCCACCACCATCAAAGCCGCCAAGAAGATGGTCGAGCGCGAACTGCCAGAGGTTTGGGACGTTCTCGCTGAAGTGATCCGTGAACACCCGGTTCTCCTCAACCGTGCACCGACCCTTCACCGTCTGGGTATCCAGGCGTTTGAACCGGTACTGATCGAAGGTAAGGCTATCCAGCTGCACCCTCTGGTCTGTGCTGCGTACAACGCCGACTTCGACGGCGACCAAATGGCCGTGCACGTACCGCTGACACTGGAAGCCCAGTTGGAAGCGCGTGCGTTGATGATGTCGACCAACAACATTCTGTCGCCAGCCAACGGTGAGCCAATCATCGTTCCGTCGCAGGACGTTGTATTGGGTCTGTACTACATGACCCGTGAAGCGATCAACGCCAAGGGCGAAGGTCGTGTGTTCGCGGACCTGCAGGAAGTCGACCGCGTATTCCGCGCCGGCGAAGCGGCTCTGCACGCCAAGATCAAGGTTCGCATCAGCGAAACTGTCAATGATCGTGATGGCGGCAGCGTGAGCGCCACCCGTATCGT
The DNA here is from genome assembly GCF_000397205.1 of Pseudomonas protegens CHA0. Taxonomy (NCBI): domain Bacteria; kingdom Pseudomonadati; phylum Pseudomonadota; class Gammaproteobacteria; order Pseudomonadales; family Pseudomonadaceae; genus Pseudomonas; species Pseudomonas protegens. The sequence goes on along the minus strand of NC_021237.1, from coordinate 6,162,757 downwards.
CGACACCACTGTCGGCCGTGCTCTGCTGTTCCAGGTTGTGCCGAAGGGCCTGTCGTTCGACGTCGTCAACCTGCCGATGAAGAAGAAGGCGATCTCCAAGCTGATCAACCAGTGCTACCGCGTGGTTGGTCTGAAAGAGACCGTGATCTTCGCTGACCAGTTGATGTACACCGGTTTCGCTTACTCGACCATTTCCGGCGTTTCCATCGGTGTTAACGACTTCGTTATCCCGGATGAAAAAGCTCGCATCATCGGTGCTGCCACCGACGAAGTGAAAGAAATCGAGAGCCAGTACGCCTCCGGCCTGGTAACCCAGGGCGAGAAGTACAACAAAGTGATCGACCTTTGGTCGAAGGCCAACGACGAAGTATCCAAGGCGATGATGGCCAACCTCTCGAAAGAGAAGGTCATCGACCGCAATGGCGACGAAGTCGAGCAAGAATCGTTCAACTCGATGTACATGATGGCTGACTCGGGTGCGCGGGGTTCCGCAGCACAGATCCGTCAGCTGGCCGGTATGCGTGGTCTGATGGCCAAGCCGGACGGCTCCATCATCGAAACGCCGATTACTGCGAACTTCCGTGAAGGTCTGAGCGTACTCCAGTACTTCATCTCGACTCACGGTGCTCGTAAAGGTCTGGCGGATACCGCGTTGAAAACTGCGAACTCCGGTTATCTGACTCGTCGTCTGGTGGACGTTGCGCAGGATCTGGTTGTAACCGAGATCGATTGCGGCACCGAACACGGCCTGCTGATGACTCCGCACATTGAAGGCGGCGACGTTGTAGAGCCACTGGGTGAGCGCGTATTGGGTCGTGTTATCGCCCGTGACGTATTCAAGCCGGGTACCGAGGACGTCATCGTTCCTGCCGGCACCCTGGTAGACGAAAAGTGGGTTGAATTCATCGAGCTCAACAGCATCGACGAAGTGATCGTGCGTTCGCCGATCAGTTGCGAAACCCGCTATGGCATTTGCGCCAAGTGCTACGGCCGTGACCTGGCTCGTGGTCACCAGGTGAACATTGGTGAGGCGGTCGGCGTTATCGCTGCCCAATCCATCGGTGAGCCGGGTACCCAGCTGACCATGCGTACGTTCCACATTGGTGGTGCGGCAAGCCGTACTTCCGCAGCCGACAGCGTTCAGGTGAAGAATGGCGGTACCGTCCGTCTGCACAACCTGAAGCACGTTGAGCGTGTGGATGGCCACCTGGTTGCTGTGTCCCGTTCCGGTGAGCTGGCAATCGCTGATGACTTCGGTCGTGAGCGCGAGCGTTACAAGCTGCCGTACGGTGCTGTGATTTCGGTTAAAGAAGGTGACAAGGTCGACGCTGGCGCTATCGTGGCCAAGTGGGATCCGCACACTCACCCGATCGTTACCGAAATGAAAGGTACCGTGACCTACGTGGGCATGGAAGAAGGCATCACGATCAAGCGTCAGACTGACGAATTGACCGGTATGACCAACATTGAAGTGCTTGACGTCAAAGACCGTCCAGCTGCCGGCAAGGACATCCGTCCTGCTGTGAAGATGGTGGGTATGGATGGCAAGGATCTGCTGCTGCCAGGTACCGACGTACCGGCACAGTACTTCCTGCCGGCTAACGCCCTGGTCGGTGTTGCCGACGGTGCGCAGATTGCGATCGGTGATGTTATCGCTCGTATTCCGCAAGAAACTTCGAAGACTCGTGACATCACCGGTGGTCTGCCGCGTGTTGCCGACCTGTTCGAAGCTCGTCGTCCGAAAGAAGCGTCGATTCTGGCTGAAGTCAGCGGCACCATCGCGTTCGGTAAAGAGACCAAGGGCAAGCGCCGTCTGGTCATTACTCCGAACGACGGTAGCGATCCGTATGAAGAGCTGATTCCGAAGTGGCGTCACCTGAACGTCTTCGAAGGCGAACAAGTGAACCGCGGCGAAGTTATCTCCGACGGTCCGAGCGATCCACACGATATCCTGCGTCTGCTGGGTGTCAGTGCGCTGGCCAAGTACATCGTCAACGAGATCCAGGACGTTTACCGTCTGCAAGGCGTGAAGATCAACGACAAGCACATCGAGACCATCCTGCGTCAGATGCTGCGTAAGGTTGAAATCGCCGAGTCCGGCGACTCCAGCTTCATCAAGGGCGACCAGATGGAACTGACTCACGTACTGGTAGAAAACGAGCGTCTGAGCACCGAAGACAAGTTCGTCGCCAAGTTCACCCGCGTACTGCTGGGTATCACCAAGGCGTCCTTGTCCACCGAATCGTTCATCTCGGCGGCCTCTTTCCAAGAGACCACCCGTGTACTGACCGAAGCGGCGGTAACTGGCAAGCGCGACTACCTGCGTGGTCTGAAAGAAAACGTGGTCGTGGGTCGTCTGATCCCGGCCGGTACTGGCCTGGCGTACCACAGCGAGCGTAAGCGTCGTCGTGATGCAGACAAGCCGCTGCGCGTAAGCGCAAGCGAAGTCGAAGCAGCACTGACTGAAGCGCTGAACTCCAGCGGTAATTGAGGTCTGCAGTAGATTGAGACGGGGCCCCGGCTTTTTCGATTGAGAATCAAGACACTTTTTGTCGAGGTTCGCTGATCGGGGAGGCCGGGGCCTTGCCTTGACTGGGGGCAAGATCCTCTTTAGACTCTTGTACCCCTAAATTTGGTGGAGCTCCTGCTCTGCCATTTTGTTTATGTCGAAAGACAACAGTGGAGCTAGTAGATGGCAACTATCAACCAGCTGGTACGTCAGCCGCGTAAGCGTATCGTCGAGAAATCCGACGTGCCTGCGCTGCAGAACTGCCCGCAACGTCGTGGCGTGTGCACTCGCGTGTATACCACTACGCCGAAAAAACCTAACTCGGCACTGCGTAAAGTGTGCCGTGTGCGTCTGACCAACGGTTTCGAGGTTTCCTCGTACATCGGCGGTGAAGGCCACAACCTGCAAGAGCACAGCGTCGTACTGATTCGCGGCGGCCGTGTAAAAGACTTGCCAGGTGTTCGTTACCACACCGTTCGCGGCTCCCTGGATACTTCCGGCGTTAAAGGTCGTAACCAAGGTCGTTCGAAGTACGGTACCAAGCGTCCGAAGTAATCGGTCGTTTTGCAGTTTTTAATTATATTGAGTCGATAAGAGTAAGGTCGGGCACGCGTCCATTGGATCAACTGTCCCGAGCTAACCTGAAGACCGTTTGAGGGCTTATCAATGCCAAGACGTCGCGTAGCAGCCAAACGTGAGATTCTGGACGATCCGAAATACGGAAGCCAGATCCTCGCCAAGTTCATGAACCACGTAATGGAAAGCGGCAAGAAAGCCGTTGCCGAGCGTATCGTTTATGGCGCGCTGGAAAAAGTTAAAGAGCGCAAGAACAGCGATCCCCTGGAAATCTTCGAGAAAGCTCTCGACGCCATCGCTCCGCTGGTCGAAGTGAAGTCGCGCCGTGTAGGCGGTGCTACTTACCAGGTTCCGGTCGAAGTTCGTCCGTCCCGTCGTAACGCTCTGGCAATGCGCTGGTTGGTAGACTTCGCCCGCAAGCGCGGCGAGAAGTCTATGGCTCTGCGTTTGGCTGGCGAACTGCTGGACGCTGCCGAAGGCAAAGGTGCTGCAGTTAAGAAGCGTGAAGACGTTCACCGTATGGCTGAAGCCAACAAGGCTTTCTCGCACTACCGCTTCTAATATCGGCATCATTCATTTTGCGAGGGCTTTATGGCTCGTACTACAGCAATCAACCGCTACCGTAACATCGGTATCTGTGCCCACGTTGACGCGGGCAAGACTACCACTACCGAGCGGATCCTGTTCTACACAGGTCTCAGCCACAAGATGGGTGAGGTGCATGACGGCGCTGCGACCACCGACTGGATGGTGCAGGAGCAGGAGCGGGGTATCACCATTACCTCCGCTGCTGTAACTACCTTCTGGAAAGGTTCGCGCGGCCAATACGATAACTATCGTGTAAACGTTATCGATACCCCTGGCCACGTTGACTTCACCATTGAAGTAGAGCGCTCTCTGCGTGTACTCGACGGCGCGGTCGTTGTGTTCTGCGGTACTTCCGGTGTTGAGCCTCAGTCTGAAACCGTATGGCGTCAAGCCAACAAGTACGGTGTTCCACGTGTTGTTTACGTGAACAAGATGGACCGTGCTGGTGCCAACTTCCTGCGCGTTGTTGGCCAGATCAAGAACCGCCTGGGTCATACCCCGGTTCCGGTCCAGCTGGCTATCGGTGCTGAAGATAACTTCGAAGGTCAGGTTGATCTGATCAAGATGAAGGCTATCTACTGGAACGACGACGACAAGGGTACTACCTATCGCGAGGAAGAAATTCCTGCCGATATGCTGGACCTGGCTAACGAGTGGCGCTCCAACATGGTTGAAGCTGCTGCTGAAGCCAACGAAGAGCTGATGAACAAGTACCTTGAAGAAGGTGACCTGACTGTCGAAGAGATCAAGGCCGGTCTGCGTGCGCGCACCCTGGCTAGCGAGATCGTTCCGGCTGTCTGCGGTTCGTCGTTCAAGAACAAGGGCGTTCCCCTGGTTCTCGATGCCGTTATCGACTTCCTGCCTGCTCCTACCGAGATCCCGGCGATCAAGGGTATCCATCCGGATCTCATCGAGAAGCCGAAGGATGAGCTGGTAGAGGCTGACTACGACGAGCGTCATGCTGACGATGCTGAACCGTTCTCGGCTCTGGCATTCAAGATTGCTACCGACCCGTTCGTTGGTACTCTGACTTTCGTGCGCGTTTACTCGGGCTTCCTGAGCTCGGGCGACTCCGTGATCAACTCGGTCAAGGGCAAGAAAGAGCGCGTTGGTCGTATGGTGCAGATGCACGCCAACCAGCGTGAAGAGATCAAAGAAGTACGTGCAGGCGACATCGCTGCTCTGATCGGCATGAAGGACGTCACCACTGGTGACACTCTGTGCGATCTCGACAAGCAGATCATTCTTGAGCGTATGGACTTCCCTGAGCCTGTAATTTCGGTAGCGGTAGAGCCGAAAACCAAGCAGGACCAGGAAAAGATGGGTATTGCACTGGGCAAGCTGGCTCAGGAAGACCCGTCGTTCCGCGTCAAGACCGACGAAGAGACTGGTCAGACCATCATCTCCGGTATGGGTGAGCTGCACCTGGACATCCTCGTTGACCGCATGAAGCGCGAGTTCAACGTCGAAGCCAACATCGGCAAGCCGCAGGTTTCGTACCGCGAGAAGATCAGCAAGAGCAACGTTGAGATCGAAGGCAAGTTCGTTCGTCAGTCCGGCGGTCGCGGTCAGTTCGGTCACTGCTGGATCCGTTTCTCGGAGCCAGACGTCGATGCGAACGGCAACATCACCGAAGGTCTGGTCTTCACCAACGAGGTTGTTGGTGGTGTGGTTCCTAAGGAATACATCCCGGCTATCCAGAAGGGTATCGAAGAGCAGATGAAGAACGGCGTCGTTGCCGGTTATCCGCTGATCGGCCTGAAGGCTACCGTGTTTGATGGTTCCTACCACGACGTCGACTCCAACGAGATGGCGTTCAAGGTGGCAGCCTCCATGGCGACCAAGCAGCTGGCCCAGAAGGGTGGCGGCGTTGTGCTCGAGCCGATCATGAAGGTTGAAGTTGTAACCCCAGAGGACTACATGGGTGACGTGATGGGTGACCTGAACCGTCGTCGTGGTCTGATTCAGGGTATGGATGACTCGGTGTCCGGCAAGGTTATCCGTGCTGAAGTGCCACTGGGTGAAATGTTCGGTTATGCAACTGACGTTCGTTCCATGTCTCAGGGTCGCGCGAGCTACTCCATGGAATTCTCCAAATACGCCGAAGCTCCGTCGAACATCGTCGAAGCTCTCGTTAAAAAACAAGGCTGATTCAGTCTCCCCTTTAGGCTAGGAGTTAATTGTCGTGGCTAAAGAAAAATTTGAACGTAACAAACCGCACGTCAACGTTGGCACTATCGGTCACGTTGACCACGGTAAAACCACTCTGACCGCTGCTCTGACTCGCGTTTGCTCCGAAGTTTTCGGTTCGGCTCGTGTTGACTTCGACAAGATCGACAGCGCCCCAGAAGAAAAAGCTCGTGGTATCACCATCAACACTGCGCACGTAGAGTACGACTCGAACATTCGTCACTACGCGCACGTTGACTGCCCAGGTCACGCCGACTACGTCAAAAACATGATCACTGGTGCTGCCCAGATGGACGGCGCGATCCTGGTTTGCTCGGCTGCCGATGGTCCGATGCCACAAACTCGTGAGCACATCCTGCTGTCCCGTCAGGTAGGCGTTCCGTACATCGTTGTCTTCCTGAACAAGGCTGACATGGTTGACGACGCTGAGCTGCTGGAACTGGTTGAGATGGAAGTGCGCGATCTGCTGAGCACTTACGACTTCCCAGGTGACGACACTCCGATCATCATCGGTTCGGCTCTGATGGCTCTGAACGGCCAAGACGACAACGAAATGGGTACCACCGCTGTTAAGCGTCTGGTAGAAACTCTGGATACCTACATCCCAGAGCCAGAGCGTGCAATCGACAAGCCGTTCCTGATGCCAATCGAAGACGTATTCTCGATCTCCGGTCGTGGCACCGTGGTAACTGGCCGTGTTGAGCGTGGTATCGTTCGCATCCAGGAAGAAGTTGAGATCGTTGGTCTGCGCGACACTCAGAAAACTACCTGCACCGGCGTTGAAATGTTCCGCAAGCTGCTCGACGAAGGTCGTGCTGGCGAGAACTGCGGCGTTCTGCTGCGTGGTACCAAGCGTGACGACGTTGAGCGTGGCCAGGTTCTGGTTAAGCCAGGCACCGTTAAGCCGCACACCAAGTTCACCGCTGAAGTTTACGTTCTGAGCAAGGAAGAAGGCGGCCGTCATACTCCGTTCTTCAAAGGCTACCGTCCACAGTTCTACTTCCGTACTACTGACGTGACTGGTAACTGCGAGCTGCCAGAAGGCGTTGAAATGGTAATGCCAGGTGACAACATCCAGATGACTGTCACTCTGATCAAAACCATTGCGATGGAAGATGGTCTGCGTTTCGCTATCCGTGAAGGCGGTCGTACCGTCGGCGCTGGCGTCGTAGCCAAAGTCATCGAGTAATCGACGACTCATGAAGAAGCCCCCGCTTGCGGGGGCTTTTTTATTGGGTTGACACTCTGTGGGGCCATCTATAGAATTGCGCCTCCTTTTAACGGGCGTATTGCGCCCGGTGGGAATAGCAGCCTGGAGTCTGAAATCCAATGCAAAATCAGCAAATCCGTATCAGGTTGAAGGCTTTCGACCATCGCCTGATCGACCAATCCACCCAGGAAATCGTGGAAACCGCGAAACGTACTGGTGCTCAAGTGCGTGGTCCAATTCCACTGCCTACCCGTAAAGAGCGGTTCACCGTTCTGGTCTCCCCGCACGTCAACAAAGACGCGCGTGACCAGTACGAGATCCGTACTCATAAGCGCGTACTGGACATCGTCCAGCCAACGGATAAAACCGTTGATGCTCTTATGAAGCTTGATCTTGCGGCAGGTGTGGAAGTGCAGATCAGCCTCGGCTAAGACTCGGTCTTAGTCGTGTAACGCTCTGAAATGGGCGGCCATAGCGGGTGAAAGCCCCGTACACTCATGAGGTTTACAACATGACTATTGGTGTAGTCGGTCGTAAATGCGGTATGACCCGTATTTTCACCGAAGAAGGTGTCTCCATTCCGGTCACGGTCATTGAGATCGAGCCGAATCGCGTCACCCAGTTCAAAACTGAAGAAACCGATGGCTATCGTGCAGTGCAGGTCACTGTAGGTGAGCGTCGTGCTTCGCGCGTGACTGCTGCTCAAGCAGGTCACTTCGCTAAAGCGAACGTTGCTGCCGGTCGTGGCGTTTGGGAATTCCGTCTTGAAGAAGGCGAGTACCAAGCTGGCGATCTGATCAATGCAGAAATCTTCGCTGCTGGCCAACTGGTAGACGTTACCGGTCAGTCGAAAGGTAAAGGCTTCGCCGGTACCATCAAGCGTTGGAATTTCCGCGGTCAAGATAACACCCACGGTAACTCCGTTTCCCACCGCGTCCCGGGCTCTATTGGCCAGTGCCAGACTCCTGGTCGTGTATTCAAGGGCAAAAAAATGTCCGGTCATATGGGCGCTGAGCGCGTGACCGTGCAGTCCCTGGAAGTAGTGCGCGTCGACGCTGAACGCAATCTGTTGTTGGTCAAGGGTGCTGTTCCTGGCGCTACTGGCGGCAACCTGGTTGTACGTCCGGCGGCCAAGGCTCGCGGTTAAGGGGAAGCTGACATGCAATTAAATGTAAATGACGCTCAAGCGATCGAAGTTTCCGAACTGACATTTGGCGGCGAATTCAACGAGACGCTGGTTCACCAAGCAGTCGTGGCCTACATGGCCGGCGGCCGTCAAGGTAGCAAGCAGCAAAAGACCCGTTCCGACGTTTCCGGTGGCGGCAAGCGCCCATGGCGTCAGAAAGGTACTGGCCGTGCTCGTGCCGGTACTATCCGTAGCCCAATCTGGCGTGGCGGCGGTACCACTTTCGCAGCTCGTCCTCAGGATCACTCCCAGAAGCTGAACAAGAAGATGTATCGCGCAGCAATGCGTTCCATCCTTGCTGAGCTGGTGCGTACTGATCGTCTGGTCGTGGTTCAGGATTTCGCTGTTGAAACTCCGAAAACCAAAGATCTGCTGGGCAAGCTGAACAACATGAGCCTGACCGACGTTCTGATCGTGTCGGACGCTGTTGATCAGAACCTGTACCTGGCTGCTCGTAACCTGCCACACGTTGATGTTCGTGACGTGCAAGGTTCCGATCCAGTTAGTCTGATCGCATACGACAAAGTGTTGATCACTGTGTCGGCCGTGAAGAAATTCGAGGAGCTGCTGGGATGAACCAGGAACGCGTATTTAAAGTTCTGCTTGGCCCGCACGTTTCCGAGAAGGCTACGGTTCTGGCAGACAAGAAAGGCCAGTTCGTTTTCAAGGTTGCTACTGACGCAACCAAGCTGGAAATCAAGAAGGCCGTCGAAAGCCTGTTCAGCGTGAAAGTGGAACGCGTTACTACCCTGAACGTTCTGGGTAAGAGCAAGCGTACCGCTCGCGGTCTGGGCAAGCGTAATGACTGGAAGAAGGCAGTTATCTCCCTTCAGCCAGGCCAAGATCTCGATTTCAGCAGCAGTGCTGAGTAAGGAAGGGGTGCATCATGGCAATCGTTAAATGCAAACCGACTTCCCCTGGCCGCCGTTTTGTGGTCAAGGTGGTCAACCAGGAGCTGCATAAAGGCGCTCCTCACGCACCGCTGCTCGAGAAGAAATCGAAGTCTGGTGGTCGTAACAACAATGGCCGCATTACCACTCGTCACGTTGGTGGTGGTCATAAGCAGCATTACCGTCTGGTCGACTTCCGTCGCAACGACAAAGATGGCATCGCTGCCACTGTCGAGCGTATTGAATACGATCCAAACCGTACTGCTCACATCGCTCTGCTGCTGTACGCAGATGGCGAGCGTCGCTACATCATCGCCCCTAAAGGCGTGAGCGCTGGCGACCAGCTGATCGCAGGTGCTCTGGCACCGATCAAGCCGGGCAACGCTCTGCAACTGCGCAACATTCCAGTTGGTAGCACCGTACACGGCATCGAACTGAAGCCAGGTAAAGGCGCGCAAATCGCTCGTTCGGCTGGTGCTTCGGCTCAGCTGGTCGCTCGTGAAGGTGTCTACGTGACCCTGCGTCTGCGTTCTGGTGAGATGCGTAAAGTGCTGGCTGAATGCCGCGCGACCCTGGGCGAAGTCTCGAACTCCGAGCACAGCCTGCGTTCGCTGGGTAAAGCTGGTGCCAAACGCTGGCGTGGCGTTCGCCCAACCGTTCGTGGTGTTGCCATGAACCCGGTTGACCACCCACATGGTGGTGGTGAAGGTCGTACCTCTGGTGGTCGTCATCCGGTATCGCCATGGGGCTTCCCGACTAAGGGCGCGAAGACTCGTGGTAATAAGCGTACCGACAAAATGATCGTCCGTCGTCGCAAGTAAATAGAGGGATACGACAGTGCCACGTTCTCTGAAAAAAGGTCCTTTTATTGATCTTCACCTACTGAAGAAGATCGAAGTGGCGGCGGAAAAGAACGATCGCAAACCAGTTAAGACCTGGTCGCGCCGTTCCATGATCCTGCCACAAATGGTCGGTCTGACCATTGCTGTGCATAACGGTCGTCAGCATGTTCCAGTTCTCGTGAACGAAGACATGGTCGGCCACAAACTGGGCGAGTTCGCCGGTACCCGTACATATCGCGGGCACGTGGCTGACAAGAAAGCCAAGCGTTAAGGGGTAAGGAATGATGGAAGTAGCCGCTAAGTTGTCGGGCGCTCGAATCTCCGCCCAGAAAGCCCGCTTGGTCGCCGACCAGATCCGCGGGAAGAAGGTGGGCGAAGCGCTCAACCTGTTGGCTTTCAGCAGTAAGAAAGCCGCCGAGATCATGAAGAAAGTGCTGGAGTCGGCCGTAGCCAACGCCGAGCATAACGAAGGCGCAGACGTTGATGACCTGAAGGTCTCCACCGTTTTCGTCAACGAAGGGCGTTCGCTGAAGCGCATCATGCCACGTGCCAAAGGCCGTGCTGATCGCATCGTCAAGCGGTCTTGCCATATCACTGTCAAGGTTGCTGACAAGTAACGGAGTCGAAGAGATGGGTCAGAAAGTACATCCCATTGGCATTCGCCTGGGAATCGTCAAGGAGCACACCTCCGTCTGGTACGCAGACGGTCGGACTTATGCGGACTATTTGCTCGCAGATCTGAATGTGCGTGAGTATCTCCAAGACAAACTAAAAAGCGCGTCCGTAAGCCGTATCGATATCCATCGTCCGGCTCAAACTGCACGCATCACCATCCACACCGCTCGTCCCGGCATCGTGATCGGCAAGAAAGGTGAAGATGTTGAGAAGCTGCGTCAGGACCTGACCAAGCAAATGGGTGTGCCTGTGCACATCAATATCGAAGAGATCCGCAAGCCGGAGCTCGACGGTATGCTGGTTGCGCAGAGCGTAGCTCAGCAGCTGGAGCGTCGCGTAATGTTCCGTCGTGCTATGAAGCGCGCCGTACAGAACGCCATGCGCATTGGTGCCAAAGGCATCAAAATCCAAGTGAGCGGTCGTCTCGGCGGTGCTGAAATCGCACGTACTGAATGGTATCGCGAAGGTCGTGTGCCACTGCACACCCTGCGTGCCGATATCGACTATGCCACCTACGAAGCTCACACCACTTACGGTGTGATCGGTGTGAAGGTTTGGATCTTCAAAGGCGAAGTAATTGGTGGTCGCCAAGAAGAGCTGAAGCCGCAAGCACCTGCGCCTCGTAAAAAAGCTGCTAAGTAAGGGGTACGCCAAATGTTGCAACCAAAGCGTACGAAGTTCCGCAAGCAAATGACCGGCCACAACCGTGGTCTGGCATTGCGCGGTAGCAAAGTCAGCTTCGGCGAGTTCGCGCTGAAGTCTGTTGCTCGTGGTCGTCTCACCGCTCGTCAGATCGAGTCAGCGCGTCGTGCTCTGACCCGTCACGTAAAACGTGGTGGCAAGATCTGGATCCGTGTATTCCCGGACAAGCCTATTTCCAAAAAGCCTCTCGAAGTTCGGATGGGTAAAGGTAAGGGTAACGTCGAATACTGGGTAGCCCAGATTCAGCCAGGCAAAGTCCTGTATGAAATCGAGGGTGTTTCTGAAGAGCTGGCGCGTGAGGCTTTCGCCCTGGCTGCTGCAAAGCTGCCGCTCGCCACCTCCTTTGTTAAACGGACGGTGATGTGATGAAAGCGAATGAACTTCGTGAAAAATCCGCACAGCAGCTGAACGAGCAACTGCTCGGCCTGCTGCGCGACCAGTTCAATCTGCGTATGCAGAAAGCAACTGGCCAGTTGGGGCAGTCTCATCTGCTCTCGCAAGTTAAGCGTGACATCGCTCGCGTGAAGACTGTGCTCAACCAGCAGGCAGGTAAGTAATCATGGCTGAAGCCGAAAAAACTGTCCGTACGCTGACTGGCCGTGTTGTCAGCGACAAGATGGACAAGACCATCACCGTTCTGATCGAGCGTCGCGTTAAGCACCCTATCTACGGTAAATACGTTAAGCGTTCGACTAAGCTGCACGCGCACGACGAAACCAATCAGTGCCACATCGGCGACAAAGTCACTATTCGTGAAACTCGTCCGATGGCCAAGACCAAGTCTTGGGCCCTGGTTGATGTTCTCGAACGCGCTGTGGAAGTCTAAGGGCTAGGGGTCGGAGAAATTATATGATTCAGACTCAATCCATGCTCGATGTGGCCGATAACAGCGGCGCTCGCCGCGTTATGTGCATCAAGGTGCTGGGTGGCTCCCATCGTCGTTACGCTGGTATCGGTGACATCATCAAAGTTACCGTCAAGGAAGCAATTCCTCGCGGTAAGGTGAAAAAAGGCCAAGTGATGACTGCTGTTGTAGTCCGCACTCGCCATGGTGTTCGTCGTGCAGACGGCTCCATCATCCGCTTTGATGGCAACGCTGCTGTTCTGTTGAACAACAAGCAAGAGCCGATCGGCACCCGTATCTTTGGGCCAGTGACCCGTGAACTTCGCAACGAGAAGTTCATGAAGATCGTCTCGCTCGCCCCAGAAGTGCTGTAAGGAGATCCGACATGCAAAAGATTCGTCGTGACGACGAGATCATCGTGATCGCCGGCAAAGACAAAGGTAAGCGCGGTAAGGTGCTTAAGGTTCTGGCTGACGACCGTCTGGTCGTCGGTGGCCTGAACCTGGTCAAGCGTCATACCAAGCCTAACCCGATGTCGGGCGTACAGGGCGGTATCGTCGAGAAAGAAGCGCCACTGCACGCTTCCAACGTCGCCATTTTCAACAGCGAAACCAACAAGGCTGACCGCGTTGGTTTCAAAGTAGAAGACGGCAAAAAAATTCGTGTCTTCAAGTCGACCCAAAAAGCGGTTGATGCTTGAACACTGCTAGGTAGAAGACCATGGCACGACTAAAAGAGATTTACCGGAAGGAAATCGCTCCGAAACTTAAGGAAGAACTTAAGCTTTCGAACGTGATGGAAGTTCCGCGCGTTACCAAAATCACCCTGAACATGGGTCTGGGCGAAGCAATCGGCGACAAAAAAGTCATCGAGCATGCTGTTGCTGACCTGGAAAAGATCACCGGCCAGAAAGTCGTTGTGACCTACGCTCGTAAATCCATCGCTGGCTTCAAAGTCCGCGAAGGATGGCCGATCGGCGTCAAAGTGACCCTGCGCCGTGAGCGTATGTACGAGTTCCTGGATCGTCTGCTGTCGATCTCCCTGCCTCGGGTTCGCGACTTCCGCGGCCTGAATGCCAAGTCCTTCGACGGTCGTGGCAACTACAGCATGGGCGTTAAAGAGCAGATCATTTTCCCGGAAATCGATTACGACAAGATCGATGCTCTCCGCGGTCTGGACATTACCCTGACCACCACTGCTAAGAACGATGACGAAGGCCGCGCTCTGCTGCGTGCTTTCAAATTCCCGTTCCGCAACTGATTGGAGTAGGAAAATGGCCAAGAAGAGCATGAAGAACCGTGAGCTGAAGCGTCAGCTCACCGTTGCCAAGTACGCCACCAAGCGTGCAGCGCTGAAAGCTATCATCGTGGATCTGAACGCAAGTCCAGAAGCTCGTTGGGAAGCTACCGTAGCTCTGCAGAAGCAGCCACGTGATGCAAGCGCTTCGCGCATGCGTAACCGCTGCCGCCTGACTGGTCGTCCGCACGGCGTTTACCGCAAGTTCGGCCTGGGCCGTAACAAGCTGCGTGAAGCTGCAATGCGTGGTGACGTACCAGGTCTGGTTAAAGCCAGCTGGTAATAGCTATCAAAGTCTCGGTGTTCGGGCTCGCAAGATCCCGATCGCCGGTGGCCTTGAACGTGAATCAAGCCCCTTTTGGGGCTTGATTCATTTCTGGGGTGTGTCTAGAATGACCGGCTCGCCTGAGCCCGTGTTTTTTGCCCGGAATTTCTCGGCGACAGTTGTAGCCGCAAGGCTAATTCTTTTTGTATCAGGAGCATCTAGCCCATGAGTATGCAGGACCCGTTAGCGGACATGCTAACTCGAATCCGTAATGCCCAGATGGCTGAAAAGTCCGTCGTAAGCATGCCGTCTTCCACGCTGAAGGTGGCTGTAGCAAAAGTCCTGAAGGACGAAGGTTACATCGCGGGTTATCAGATCAGCAGCGAAATCAAACCTCTGCTGTCCATCGAGCTGAAGTACTTCGAAGGCCGTCCGGTCATCGAAGAAGTGAAGCGCGTTAGCCGTCCAGGCCTGCGTCAGTACAAGTCCGTTGAAGAACTGCCGAAAGTACGTGGCGGTCTTGGCGTGTCTATCGTCTCCACCAACAAAGGTGTGATGACTGATCGTGCTGCGCGCGCTGCCGGTGTCGGCGGCGAAGTTCTTTGCACTGTGTTCTAAGGGGGGATAAGCATGTCTCGCGTCGCTAAGAACCCCGTTAAGCTGCCAGCTGGTGTCGAAGTCAAATTCGCCGGCCAACAGCTTTCGGTGAAGGGTGCCAAGGGCACTCTCGAACTGAACGTACACTCGTCCGTTGAAATTGTTCAGGAAGCTGGTGAGCTGCGTTTCGCTGCTCGCAACGGCGACCAACAAACTCGCGCAATGGCCGGTACCACTCGTGCTCTGGTAAACAACATGGTCCAAGGCGTAAGCCAAGGCTTCGAGCGCAAGCTCCAGCTGGTCGGTGTTGGTTACAAGGCACAGGCAAAAGGCACAGTGCTGAACCTGGCCCTCGGCTTCTCGCATCCAGTGGATTACGAACTGCCGGAAGGCATCACCGCTGAGACTCCTAGCCAGACCGATATCCTGATCAAGGGCATCGATAAGCAGCTGGTAGGTCAAGTGGCCGCTGAGATCCGCGACTTCCGTCCACCAGAGCCTTACAAAGGCAAAGGTGTGCGCTACGCGGACGAAGTCGTCCGTCGTAAAGAAGCCAAGAAGAAGTAGGGCATAGCAAATGACCGACAAAAAAGTTACTCGACTGCGTCGCGCTCGCAAAGCACGCCTGAAAATGCACGAACTCGAAGTCGTGCGTCTCTGCGTGTTCCGCTCTTCGCAGCACATCTACGCCCAGGTCATTTCGGCCGACGGCAACAAAGTCCTGGCAAGTGCCTCGACTTTGGATAAAGAACTGCGTGATGGCGCCACTGGCAACATCGACGCGGCCACTAAGGTTGGCCAGCTGGTCGCTACGCGTGCGAAAGCCGCTGGCGTCTCGCAGGTGGCTTTCGACCGCTCTGGCTTCAAGTACCACGGCCGCGTCAAGGCGCTGGCTGATGCTGCTCGTGAAGCTGGGCTGGAGTTCTAAGTTATGTCAAATAACGACCAAAAGCGCGACGAAGGCTACATCGAGAAGCTGGTTCAAGTTAACCGCGTAGCCAAAACCGTAAAAGGCGGCCGTATCTTCACTTTCACCGCGTTGACCGTGGTTGGTGATGGTAAGGGCCGTGTTGGCTTCGGCCGTGGCAAGTCGCGTGAAGTGCCTGCTGCGATCCAGAAGGCAATGGAAGCTGCTCGCCGCAACATGATCCAAGTTGACCTGAACGGCACCACTCTGCAGTACGCAATGAAGTCCGCTCACGGCGCTTCCAAGGTGTACATGCAGCCTGCTTCTGAAGGTACCGGTATCATCGCTGGCGGCGCTATGCGTGCTGTCCTCGAGGTAGCTGGCGTTCAGAACGTTCTGGCCAAGTGCTACGGCTCGACTAACCCAGTAAACGTGGTTCACGCCACTTTCAAGGGTTTGAAAGCAATGCAGTCCCCTGAATCCATTGCCGCCAAGCGTGGCAAAAGCGTCCAGGAGATCATCTGATCATGGCTACCGTAAAAGTAACGCTGATCAAAAGCATGACCGGCCGTATCCCTAACCACAAACTGTGCGTTAAGGGTCTGGGTCTGCGTCGCATCGGTCACACTGTAGAAGTCCAGGATACTCCCGAGAATCGCGGGATGATCAACAAGGCTTACTACATGCTGCGTGTCGAGGGTTAATCGATGAAACTCAATGATCTGAGTCCAGCGCCGGGTTCCCGTCGCGAAAAGCATCGTCCGGGCCGTGGTATCGGTAGTGGTTTGGGTAAGACTGGTGGCCGTGGTCACAAAGGTCAGACTTCCCGCTCCGGTGGCACCATTGCTCCAGGCTTTGAAGGCGGTCAACAGCCGCTGCATCGTCGCCTGCCGAAGTTCGGTTTCGTTTCCCTGAAGGCCATGGATCGCGCAGAAGTGCGTCTGTCCGAGCTGGCTAAAGTGGAAGGCGACATCGTCACCGTGCAGTCCCTGAAAGATGCCAACGTGATTAACCAAAACGTTCAGCGTGTGAAAATCATGCTGTCCGGCGAAGTTACTCGCGCTGTGACCATCAAGGGTATCGCAGCCACCAAAGGTGCGCGTGCGGCTATCGAAGCAGCTGGCGGCAAGTTCGAGGAATAAATGGCTAAGCAAGGTGCTCTCTCTGCGCTCGGCAAAGGCGGTATGTCTGAACTTTGGGCTCGTCTGCGTTTTCTGTTCTTGGCGATTATCGTCTACCGAATAGGCGCACACATCCCGGTTCCAGGTATCAACCCTGACCGACTCGCGGACCTGTTTCGACAGAATGAGGGGACCATTCTTAGCTTGTTCAACATGTTTTCCGGCGGCGCGCTGGAACGGATGAGCATCTTTGCACTGGGGATCATGCCGTATATCTCGGCATCGATCATCATGCAGTTGATGACAGCCGTCAGCCCGCAGTTGGAGCAGTTGAAGAAGGAAGGTGAAGCTGGCCGTCGCAAGATCAGCCAGTACACCCGCTACGGCACTGTCATCCTGGCCCTGGTTCAAGCTATCGGCATGTCCGTTGGCTTGGCGGGTCAGGGTGTTGCGTTCACTGGTGACTTTGGCTTCCATTTCGTCGCGGTATCCACTTTTGTGGCTGGTGCGATGTTCATGATGTGGCTGGGTGAGCAGATTACTGAGCGTGGTGTTGGCAACGGTATCTCGATGTTGATTTTCGCAGGTATCGTCGCCGGTCTTCCGAGAGCCATCGGGCAGTCTTTCGAGTCTGCACGTCAGGGTGATATCAACATTTTTGCCCTGGTTGCGATCGGTTTGCTGGCAGTAGCGATTATCGGTTTTGTGGTGTTCATTGAGCGTGGTCAGCGTCGTATTGCTGTTCATTACGCCAAGCGTCAGCAGGGCCGCAAGGTATTTGCTGCGCAGACCAGCCACTTGCCGCTGAAAGTGAATATGGCCGGTGTTATTCCTGCTATCTTCGCGAGCAGCATTTTGCTGTTTCCGGCTTCGTTGGGTGCCTGGTTCGGTCAGTCTGAAGGTATGGGCTGGTTGCAGGACATCTCGCAGTCGATCGCTCCTGGTCAGCCGTTGAATATTCTGCTGTTTAGTGCAGGGATTATTTTCTTCTGCTTCTTCTATACGGCGTTGATGTTCAATCCGAAAGACGTAGCGGAAAACCTGAAGAAGTCCGGTGCCTTTATTCCGGGCATCCGTCCAGGTGAGCAGTCGGCGCGCTACATTGATGGCGTTCTGACTCGTTTGACCATGTTCGGTGCTCTATATATGACGGCCGTCTGCCTGTTGCCCCAGTTCCTGGTGGTTGCTGCAAACGTTCCGTTCTACCTTGGCGGGACCTCGTTGCTGATCGTGGTCGTGGTTGTTATGGACTTTATGTCGCAAGTACAATCGCACCTCGTTTCCCACCAGTACGAATCCCTGATGAAGAAAGCCAACCTGAAGGGTTACGGCAGCGGCATGCTGCGCTAATCCATAAGGTTCGAGGAGTTGGTGATGAAAGTTCGTGCATCGGTGAAAAAGCTGTGCCGTAACTGCAAGATTATTCGCCGCGAAGGTGTTGTTCGAGTAATTTGCAGCGCGGAACCGCGTCACAAACAGCGCCAAGGCTGAGTGTGATTGTGCTTCAAGCCCGGCAGCTAGTGCGCTGCCGGGTTGATTATTTGTTATTACAGCGATATTATCTCGCGCCCTATTTCTTGGCTTCCGGGGCGTAGGTAGCTGTCAATTGGAGTCCCACTGAATGGCCCGTATTGCAGGCGTTAACATTCCAGATAACAAGCATACTGTTATCTCGCTGACCTACATCTATGGTGTTGGTCGCACTACTGCGCAGAAAATCTGCGCGGTGACTGGGGTCAACCCAGCTGCGAAGATCAAGGATCTGAGCGACGAGCAAATTGAACAGCTGCGTGGCGAAGTGGCGAAGTTCACCACTGAAGGTGACCTGCGTCGCGAAATCAACATGAAAATCAAACGCTTGATGGATCTGGGCTGCTACCGCGGTCTGCGCCATCGTCGTGGTCTTCCAGTGCGCGGTCAGCGTACCAAGACCAACGCGCGTACTCGCAAAGGTCCGCGTAAGCCGATCCGCAAGTAATCGCACCAGCGAATCGACAGGAATTTAGTCATGGCAAAACCTGCTGCTCGTCCTCGTAAAAAGATTAAAAAGACAGTGGTTGATGGCATCGCCCACATCCACGCGTCTTTCAACAACACCATCGTGACCATCACCGACCGTCAAGGTAACGCTCTTTCCTGGGCAACCTCCGGTGGTTCGGGTTTCCGCGGTTCTCGCAAGTCCACCCCGTTCGCTGCTCAAGTAGCTGCTGAGCGTGCTGGTCAAGCTGCGCTGGAATATGGCCTGAAAAACCTCGACGTCAACGTCAAGGGTCCAGGTCCAGGTCGTGAATCCGCAGTCCGCGCTTTGAACGGCTGTGGCTACAAGATCGCCAGCATCACCGACGTGACGCCAATCCCGCACAACGGGTGCCGTCCGCCGAAGAAGCGCCGCGTGTAATCCAGGAGATTGTAAAGAATGGCTCGTTACATTGGTCCAAAATGCAAACTGGCTCGTCGCGAAGGCACCGATCTCTTCCTGAAGAGCGGCGTGCGCGCTATCGAATCCAAGTGCAACATCGAAGCAGCTCCTGGCATCCACGGCCAGCGTCGCGGTCGTCAATCCGACTACGGCACCCAGCTGCGTGAAAAGCAAAAAGTTCGTCGTATCTACGGCGTACTCGAGCGTCAATTCAGCGGCTACTACAAACAAGCAGCTGGCAAGAAGGGCGCAACCGGCGAAAACCTGTTGCAACTGCTCGAATGCCGTCTGGACAACGTTGTGTACCGCATGGGCTTCGGTTCTACTCGTGCCGAATCCCGTCAGCTGGTATCGCACAAGTCGATCAGCGTAAACGGTCAGACCGTTAACGTTCCGTCCTACCAGGTTCGTGCTGGTGACGTGGTCGCTGTTCGCGAGAAAGCAAAAAATCAACTTCGCATTGTCCAAGCTCTCGATCTGTGTGCTCAACGTGGCCGCGTAGAATGGGTAGAAGTAGACACTGAGAAGAAGTCGGGCGTTTTCAAGAACGTTCCAGCTCGCAGTGATCTGTCCGCCGACATCAACGAAAGCCTGATTGTCGAGCTCTACTCCAAGTAAGGGCTAGAAAATAGGTGCATCCATGCAGATTTCGGTAAATGAGTTCCTGACACCCCGCCACATTGATGTGCAGGTTGTCAGTCCAACCCGCGCCAAGATCACCCTCGAGCCTCTCGAGCGTGGTTTTGGCCACACCCTGGGCAACGCGCTGCGCCGCATCCTGTTGTCCTCAATGCCCGGCTGTGCAGTAGTCGAGGCCGAGATTGACGGTGTGCTCCACGAGTACAGCGCCATCGAAGGTGTACAGGAAGACGTAATTGAAATCCTGTTGAACCTTAAAGGTCTGGCTATCAAGCTGCACGGCCGTGACGAAGTTACGCTGACCTTGTCGAAGAAGGGTTCGGGGGTGGTTACCGCTGCCGATATTCAGCTGGATCATGATGTCGAGATCGTTAATCCCGATCACGTAATCGCTAACCTGGCGTCTAACGGCGCCCTGAACATGAAGCTCGTAGTAGCTCGTGGTCGTGGTTATGAACCGGCCGACTCGCGTCAGAGCGATGAAGACGAAAGCCGCAGCATTGGTCGCTTGCAGCTCGACTCTTCGTTCAGCCCGGTTCGCCGTATCGCATACGTGGTGGAAAACGCCCGTGTCGAGCAGCGTACTAACCTGGACAAGCTGGTTATTGATCTGGAAACCAACGGTACTCTGGATCCTGAAGAGGCTATCCGTCGTGCTGCAACCATCCTGCAACAGCAGTTGGCTGCGTTCGTCGACCTCAAGGGTGACAGTGAGCCAGTGGTAGTCGAGCAGGAAGACGAGATCGATCCGATCCTGCTTCGCCCGGTTGACGATCTGGAACTGACTGTACGTTCGGCTAACTGCCTTAAGGCGGAAAACATTTACTACATCGGCGACCTGATTCAGCGTACCGAAGTAGAACTGTTGAAGACTCCGAACCTGGGCAAGAAATCCTTGACTGAAATCAAGGACGTTCTGGCCTCCCGCGGTCTGTCCCTCGGCATGCGCCTCGACAACTGGCCGCCTGCAAGTCTTAAGAAGGACGACAAGGCGACTGCCTGATCGTCGTAATCACCGAACGTTGTGTTTGGTAAGGAATGAACCATGCGTCATCGTAAAAGTGGGCGTCACCTGAGCCGCACCAGCTCGCACCGCAAGGCCATGTTCCAGAACATGGCGGTGTCGCTGTTCGAGCACGAGCTGATCAAAACTACACTGCCGAAAGCTAAAGAACTGCGCCGCGTTGCCGAGCCGCTGATCACTTTGGCCAAGACAGACAGCCTGGCTAACCGCCGTCTGGCTTTCGACCGTACTCGTTCGAAAGCTATCGTTGGTAAGCTCTTCAACGACCTGGGCAAGCGCTACGCTACCCGTGAGGGTGGCTACCTGCGCATCCTCAAGTGCGGTTTCCGCGCTGGCGACAACGCTCCTATGGCGTACGTTGAACTGGTTGATCGTGCTGTCGGCGGTGAAGCTGTATCCGCTGAGTAAGACGTCAGTCTGAAACAAGGAACCGGGCCTAGCGCCCGGTTTTTTGTGTCTGCCTATATTGGATATTTCTATCGTTAGCTAATGTGTAATGCATTGGATGTTGTAACACTGGTGGTCAATACTCTTTGTCAGCCGATTAGCCGGCAGTTTCACAGACTGACAGAGGAAGATTGAGCATGAGCCAGACCAAAACTCTTACTACCGCAAGTGGCGCTCCTGTCGCTGATAACCAGAACTCTCGTTCCGCCGGCCCCCGGGGCCCTCTGCTTCTCGACGATTTTCACCTGATCGAAAAGCTCGCCCATTTCAACCGCGAGAATATTCCCGAGCGTCGCGTGCACGCCAAGGGTTCAGGCGCCTATGGCACTTTCACCGTTTCTCGTGATATCACCGAGTACACCAGCGCCAAGTTGTTTGAGGCGGTAGGCAAGAAGACTCCGACCTTCCTGCGTTTTTCCACGGTGGGCGGCGAGCGTGGTTCGGCAGACACCGAGCGGGACCCACGCGGCTTTGCCCTCAAGTTCTACACCGAAGAAGGCAACTGGGACATCGTAGGCAACAACACCCCGGTGTTCTTCATTCGCGACCCGCTGAAGTTTCCCGACTTTATTCACACCCAGAAGCGCTTGCCCCAGAGCAATCTGAAAAGTGCCCAGATGATGTGGGATTTCTGGTCCCATTCGCCCGAGGCGCTGCACCAGGTAACCATTCTGTTTTCCGATCGGGGTATTCCGGACGGCTACCGCCACATGCATGGCTTTGGCAGCCACACCTACAGCCTGATCAACGCCAAGGGTGAGCGGCACTGGGTCAAGTGGCACTACAAGACCAAGCAGGGCATCAAGAACCTGGCGCCGGCTGACGCAGCGCGCCTGGCCGGTACCGATCCTGATTACGCCCAGCGCGACCTGTTCAATGCGATCGAGCGCGGTGAGTTTCCGAAATGGAGCGTGTGTATCCAGGTCATGACCGAAGCTCAAGCCACCGCGCATTACGAGAACCCCTTCGATGTGACCAAGACCTGGTCGCAGAAAGAGTTCCCGTTGATCGAAGTGGGTGAGCTGGAACTGAACCGCAACCCGTTGAATTACTTTGCAGAGGTCGAGCAGGCTGCATTCGGCCCTAGCAACATGGTACCTGGGGTAGGTCTTTCGCCGGACCGCATGCTGCAAGGCCGGGTATTCGCATACGCCGACGCGCATCGCTACCGTGTGGGTACCAACCACCAACAGTTGCCGGTGAACGCTCCATTGAGCCCGGTGAACAGCTACCAGCGCGACGGCTCCATGGCTTTCGGTACCAATGGTGGTGCGGCGCCTAACTACGAGCCCAACAGCTATGGCGATGCGCCGAAGCAGGCTCCACGTTATGCCGAGCCGGCCCTGGCACTCAGCGGTGCTGCGGACCGCTACGATCATCGTGAAGACACCGACTACTACAGCCACGCTGGTGCGTTGTTCCGCCTGATGAACGATGAGCAGAAGGCATTGCTGATCAATAACATCGCGGGCGCCATGGCTGGAGTGACGGCTGATGTGGTTGATCGGCAGTTGCAGCATTTCTACAAGGCCGACCCGGCTTACGGCGAAGGCATCGCCAAAGCTTTGGGCGTATCGCTCAAGTAAGTCTAAATAAGAAGCAGAACCGCCCTCATTTGGGCGGTTTTTGCGTTATTTCTACTGGTTTTCTCAGATATTCTTCACTTTTTCAGCTATTTCTAAGTGACCTGCAAGTCAGCTTGGTTCAAACTATCCACTTTCAAGCAGGGAGATGTAGGGCGATGCAAGGTCACCCGGACGTAATCGATTACCTCAACACGTTGCTGACGGGCGAGCTGGCAGCACGAGACCAATATTTCATCCACTCGCGGATGTACGAAGACTGGGGCTTTACCAAGCTCTATGAGCGTATCAACCATGAAATGGAAGAGGAGGCGCAACACGCCGACGCCCTGATGCGCCGCATCCTGATGCTCGAAGGTAGTCCGCGCATGCGCCCTGACGATCTCGACACCGGAACCACGGTGCCGGAGATGCTGGCCAGCGACCTGCGCCTGGAATACAAGGTGCGCGCCGCGTTGTGCAAAGGCATCGAGCTGTGCGAGTTGCACAAGGACTATGTCAGCCGCGACATCTTGCGCATCCAGCTGGCGGATACCGAGGAAGATCACACCTACTGGCTGGAGAAGCAGTTGGGCCTGATCAAGTCCATCGGCCTGGAGAACTACCTGCAATCGCAGTTCTGATTGCCTTAGGTTTTGCTGCCTGTTCGCGAGCAAAGCTCGCTTCTGCGGGAAGCGCAGCAACCCCTAGAGACAAAAAAGCCCCTGGCACCGTCAAGTGCCAGGGGCTTTTTCATGGGCCTCAGGCGCGGTCGCGGGTCAGCAACGGCTTGAGGTAGTGCCCGGTATGGGACTGCGGCATCTCCGCAACCTGCTCCGGGGTGCCCACGGCAATGATCTGGCCGCCCTTGGAACCGCCTTCCGGCCCCAGGTCCACCAGCCAGTCGGCGGTCTTGATCACATCCAGGTTGTGTTCGATCACCACCACGGTGTTGCCGTGATCGCGCAGGCGGTGCAGTACGTCCAGCAACTGCTGGATATCCGCAAAGTGCAGGCCCGTGGTCGGCTCATCAAGGATATACAGAGTCTTGCCGGTGTCGCGCTTGGACAGCTCGCGAGACAACTTGACCCGCTGCGCTTCGCCACCGGACAGGGTCGTCGCCGACTGCCCCAACTTGATGTAGGACAGGCCCACATCCATCAGGGTCTGCAGCTTGCGCGCCAGGGCAGGCACCGGGTCGAAGAACTCCCTGGCTTCCTCGATGGTCATTTCCAGCACCTCGTGGATGCTCTTGCCCTTGTACTTGATTTCCAGGGTTTCGCGATTGTAGCGCTTGCTCTTGCACACGTCGCAGGGCACGTAGATGTCCGGCAGGAAGTGCATTTCCACCTTGATCAGGCCATCGCCCTGGCAAGCCTCGCAGCGCCCACCCTTGACGTTGAAGGAGAAGCGACCGGGCCCGTAGCCTCGGGAGCGCGACTCGGGTACCCCGGCGAACAGCTCGCGGATCGGGGTGAACAGCCCGGTGTAGGTCGCCGGGTTGGAGCGCGGAGTCCGGCCGATCGGGCTCTGGTCGATATCCACTACCTTGTCCAGGTGCTGCAGGCCGTTGATGCTGTCGTGTGGCGCGGCTTCCAGGGTGGTGGCGCCATTCAGTGCGGTGGCGCTCAAGGGGAACAGGGTGTTGTTGATCAGGGTCGACTTGCCCGAGCCCGATACCCCAGTGACGCAGGTCAGCAGGCCGATGGGGATCTCCAGGTCGACATTGCGCAGGTTGTTGCCGCGAGCGCCCTTGAGGGTCAGGGAGAGCTTCTTGTTGCGCGGCGTGCGCTTGGCCGGCACCACGATCTTCACCCGGCCCGAGAGGTATTTGCCGGTCAGGGAGTCCGGATGGGCCATGACCTCTGCGGCGGTGCCTTCGGCAACGATTCGCCCGCCGTGCACACCGGCCCCCGGGCCGATATCGACGACATAGTCGGCCAGGCGAATGGCGTCTTCATCGTGTTCAACCACGATCACCGTGTTGCCGATGTCGCGCAGGTGTTTCAGGGTTCCCAGCAGGCGATCATTGTCCCGCTGGTGCAGTCCGATGGACGGCTCGTCGAGGATGTACATCACCCCCACCAGGCCGGCGCCGATCTGGCTGGCCAGGCGGATACGCTGGGCTTCGCCGCCGGACAGGGTGTCCGCGCTGCGGTCCAGGGTCAGGTAGTCGAGCCCGACGTTGACCAGGAACTGCAGGCGCTCGCGGATTTCCTTGAGGATCTTGTCGGCGATTTCGCCACGGCGCCCGGTGAGTTTCAGGGTGCCGAAATAATCGGTGGCGTCGCCGATGGGCAGGCTGGTGACTGCCGGCAGGGTTTTCTCGCCCACCCAGACGTGCCGCGCTTCGCGACGCAGGCGGGTGCCACGGCAATCCGGGCAGGGCTGGGTGCTGAGGAACTTGGCCAGCTCTTCACGCACGGTGGCCGACTCGGTTTCCCGGTAGCGGCGCTCCAGATTCGGCACTATCCCTTCGAACGGGTGGGAGCGCTTGACGATGTCGCCCCGGTCGTTGAGGTATTTGAAGTCGACGTTCTGGGTGCCGCTGCCGTGCAGGATGACCTTCTGCTGATCCGCCGGCAGTTGGTTGAACGGTACTTCCAGGCTGAAGCCGTAATGAGAGGCCAGCGAACCGAGCATCTGGAAGTAATAGACGTTGCGCCGGTCCCAGCCGCGTATCGCCCCTTCGGCCAGGGTCAGCTCACCATTGACCAGGCGCTTGATGTCGAAGAACTGCTTGACCCCCAGCCCGTCGCAGGTCGGGCAGGCACCGGCCGGGTTGTTGAAGGAGAACAGCTTGGGTTCCAGTTCGCTGATGGCATGGCCGCAGATCGGGCAGGCGAAGCGCGCGGAGAAGATCATCTCTTCTCCCGGCTCGTCGTCCATCGGCGCCACCAGGGCAATCCCGTCCGCCAGTTTCAAGGCGGTTTCAAAGGATTCGGCCAGGCGCTGCTGCAGGTCGGCGCGGACCTTGAAGCGGTCGACCACCACATCGATGGAGTGCTTCTTCTGTTTATCCAGCTTCGGCAGCTCGTCCAGCTCGAACAGCTTGCCGTTGACCCGGGCGCGAACGAAGCCCTGGGCTCGCAACTCTTCGAAGACCGACAGATGTTCGCCCTTGCGCTCGCGGATCACCGGGGCCAGCAGCATCAGCTTGCTGCCTTCGGGCTGGGCCAGCACCAGGTCGACCATCTGGCTGACGGTCTGGGCTTCCAGCGGGATGTCGTGGTCCGGGCAGCGTGGAGTACCGACGCGGGCATAGAGCAGGCGCAGGTAGTCGTAGATCTCGGTGATGGTGCCGACGGTGGAGCGCGGGTTGTGGGAGGTGGATTTCTGTTCGATGGAAATCGCCGGCGAGAGGCCTTCGATGGTGTCGACATCGGGCTTTTCCATCATCGACAGGAACTGTCGGGCATAGGCCGAGAGCGACTCGACATAGCGGCGCTGGCCTTCGGCATACAGCGTGTCGAAAGCCAGGGACGACTTGCCGGACCCAGACAGCCCGGTGATGACGATCAACTTGTCCCGCGGCAGGGTCAGGTCGATGTTCTTCAGGTTGTGGGTGCGGGCCCCACGAATCAGAATCTTGTCCAAAAGTGGCCTCGATCGGCGGGCGTAAAGGCAGGAGTATAAAACCAAACACTGGATGGATGCACACTATCGTTCGGCGCTTTTTTGATCGCTGGCATGGGCTGCGCGGCAAAGCGTCGCCATATACCCCCTCAATCGATCCGACTGGTAGAATCGCCGCCGGTTCACATGAGGTTTATCCATGCACGATCCCCACAACGAACGCATGAGTGGCAGCGAGACCCGCGCGGCAAGCGGGCTGGCCCTGGTGTTCGCCTTCCGTATGCTTGGCATGTTCATGGTACTGCCGGTCCTGGCGACCTATGGAATGGATCTCGCAGGAGCGACCCCGACCCTGATCGGGCTGGCGATTGGTGCCTATGGCCTGACCCAGGCAGTGTTCCAGATTCCCTTCGGGATCATTTCCGACCGTATCGGTCGTCGTCCGGTTATCTACCTGGGGTTGATCGTGTTCGCCCTGGGCAGTGTGCTGGCGGCCAACGCCGATTCGATCTGGGGGGTGATCGCCGGGCGTATCCTGCAGGGCGCCGGCGCAATTTCCGCGGCGGTGATGGCGCTGCTTTCCGACCTGACCCGCGAACAGCACCGGACCAAGGCCATGGCCATGATTGGCATGACCATCGGCCTCTCCTTTGCCGTGGCCATGGTGGTGGGCCCGCTGCTGACCCGCAGTTTCGGGCTTTCGGGGCTGTTCCTGGCCACCGGGGCCATGGCCCTGGTGGGCATTCTGATCATCGCCTTCATGGTGCCGCGCTCAACCGGGCCGCTGCAGCACCGGGAATCCGGAGTGGCGCGCCAGGCGCTGATCCCGACCCTCAAGCACCCCGATCTGCTGCGCCTGGATCTTGGTATCTTCGTGTTGCACGCGATGCTCATGTCGAGCTTCGTGGCCTTGCCCCTGGCGCTGGTGGAAAAAGCCGGCCTGCCCAAGGAGCAGCACTGGTGGGTCTACCTCACCGCACTGCTGATTTCGTTCTTCGCCATGATCCCGTTCATCATCTACGGCGAGAAGAAACGCAAAATGAAACGAGTTCTGTTGGGCGCGGTCAGTACGCTGCTGCTCACCGAGCTATTCTTCTGGGAGTTCGGCGACAGCCTGCGGGCGCTGGTGATTGGTACCGTGGTGTTCTTCACCGCGTTCAACCTGCTGGAAGCGTCCTTGCCGTCGCTGATCAGCAAGGTTTCGCCGGCGGGTGGTAAAGGAACGGCGATGGGGGTGTATTCCACCAGCCAGTTCCTCGGTTCGGCACTGGGCGGCATCCTCGGCGGCTGGTTGTTCCAGCATGGCGGTTTGTCGGCTGTGTTCCTTGGATGCGCAGTCCTGGCTGCACTCTGGCTGGCCTTTGCTGTTACCATGCGCGAGCCCCCGTATGTGACGAGCCTGCGCTTGCCGTTATCGCCCGAAGCGATCCGCGAAGCCGGCCTGGCCGAGCGCCTGAAGGCCGTTGTTGGGGTAACAGATGCCGTAGTGGTGGCCGAAGAGGCCGCCATTTACATCAAATTGGACACCGAATTATTGGATCGCACGACCCTCGAGCAGCTGGTCAATCCAGCGCCGTCGGCGAGCGAAGCCTAGGAGAACGTTATGGCCCGTGGGGTTAACAAAGTCATATTGGTCGGCACTTGCGGCCAGGATCCCGAAGTTCGCTACCTGCCTAACGGTAACGCCGTGACCAACCTGAGTCTGGCCACCAGCGAGCAGTGGACCGACAAGCAGACCGGTCAGAAGGTCGAGCGCACCGAGTGGCACCGCGTGTCGATGTTCGGCAAGGTCGCGGAGATCGCCGGTGAATACCTGCGCAAGGGTTCGCAGGTCTACATCGAGGGCAAGCTGCAGACCCGCGAGTGGGAAAAAGACGGTATCAAGCGCTACACCACCGAAATCATCGTCGACATGCAGGGCACCATGCAGCTGCTGGGTGGCCGTCCACAGGGCGACCAGCAAGGCCAGGGCGGCATGTCCAACTCGGCACCGCGTCCACAGCAGTCCCGTCCTGCTCCGCAGCCACAGCGTGAGTCGCGTCCAGCGCCACAGCAGGCCGCTCCGCAGCCGGCTCCGGACTTCGACAGCTTCGATGACGATATTCCGTTCTGATCGCTGTTTTGAGCGTTCAGCATCGATAAGAACGGGGCCATGCAGATGGCCCCGTTTTTTTATGCCCGGGTTTAACCGGTGTGCCGCATCACTCAGCTCAAAGCGCCACTCGCCGCAGTCGGCCGCTCAGTGCGACCACCTGCTGCTCCGGCGTCGGAATCGGCCGCCCACTCAGGCCCATGCCTTCACTCACCAGCACCGCGTCTCCGACGCAGCACAGGTTGGAAGGCGTATCCAGGCCCTTGGCGAGTACTTGCACGCTGCGTTGCTGCAAATCGCAGCGCAGCAGGCGGCCGCTGAAGCGGGCGAAGCCGCCGTGCAGGACTTCGCCGGCCCAGTCCGGCGGCAACGGTTGCAGCAGCCGGTCGCACAGTTCCAGCACCAGGATCCGCTCCTGCGGGTCCAGCGCCAGCCCGGTGGGCAGTTGCAGTCCGCGAATCAGCACCTCGATCCTGCCGCTCTCGGGCCAGACCCGGATCACCTGGCCCGCCTTGTCGGCGAAGTCGATACCCATCCGCGCCGGGTCCCGGCGCAGCTCGCCGGAGAACAGGCTGATCAGCACGGCATCCGTCTGCGGCTCGTGCACCAAGGTCACCGGCACGGCTTCCTGGCCCTGATCCAGATCGGGCAGTTGCGCCAGGACTTGTTCACCGCCTTCGGTGAACTCCACCAGTTGGTTGCTATCGGGCTTGACCGCCAGCCAGCTGCGGCGCGACGGGTGATAGCACAGCGAGTTGAGGTTGCCGCGACTATGGAACAGCGGCTCGGGCGGGTTGTATTGCAGGTCCAGCAGCTTGGAGCCGGCGACGTAGTCGGTTTGGCTGGCCAGGCAGCGCCCGTCGCCCAGGGCGATGTCCGACAGGCCCATGATTTCGTCGCGCAGCATGCGCGATTGCATGTTCATCGAACGAAAACCCTGAGCCACGACCTGAGGCGGCAGGTAGGCGCCCGGCTGGCCCGGATCCGGACGCAGGCGGCTGATGCGGCCGCTGAACGGCTGGTCCGGCAGGCCCGAGCCGGCTTCCGCCAGCAGCAGGCTGCCATCGCCTTGCAGGCAAACCCCGCGAGGGTTGAGCAGGCCCTCGGCGATGACGTGATCCGGTCGCAGCACCTGCTCGAGCTGGGTGGGAATATGCAGAGCAACGGGCATGGTCTTCTCCTTGTTCAAGGCTGCCAGGGCGTGCCATTGAGATAGGCGGTCAGCAGGGAGCGTTGGCTCGGCGACATCGAACGCACCACGGACATGTACAAGGTGGTGTTCTGGTACTCGGGGGAGATCCGGGCCAGGATCGCCTGTTTGTAACCCATCACCGCGTCGGGCTGATTGAGCTGGATGTAGCGCGACATGGCGGGGAAGGCCAGGTAATGAAAGCGCAGCACGTTTTGAAACGCCTGTTCCCAGGTGACGATGCTGCCTGTTGGAACGCCGAAGTCGCTCCAGGCGTACTTGCGGAAGTTGCTGAAGCTCTGGGTCAGAGGGTTGTTGTCGATGGTGTAGGTCAGTGTGGTGAAGCCAGCCTGGGTATTGGAACCGGCGACGGGAACGACGTTGAAACTCACCGAAGGTTGACCGGCCGGCACCGTTACCGAGTTCGGAAGCTCCAGGAAGTTCCAGTAGCGGTTGGCTTGATAGACGGCGGTCGCCGAGGCATCGATGCTGATCGGCGTAGCCTTCTGCACCGGCGCTCCCAGGTAACGTACTTGCAAGGTGATCTGCACGCCTGTGCTGTCGGGATCGAGGTAGGTGTTGCGCTGATCGCTGTAGACCCGATACGGGCATTCGGGGGCCGACAGCGCCGGGTTGCGGGTGGTCCCGGGGGCACTAATGCACAAGGGCGTGCTCTGCACCACCTGTGTCTGGGTCGAGTTGAGCGGCACGTCGATGATGCCGCCGTACCGGTAGTAGTCTTGCAGCAGCGGATTGCTGGGCTCGAAGCTCGCCAGGGGCGTGGTTCCGGCCGCGATGGTGACGGTCCCGAAGTCGGCGTTGGGGCCGATGGGGCTGGTGATGTCGTCGCGTACAGCCCTGAACGTCTGCTTGGGGATCAGGTTGACCATGTCGATGCTCAGTTGCCCGTTGGCGACCTCGGCATAGGCCACGCTGTTGATGTTCAGGTCTTTGTCGGCATTGATGATTTGGCGGCCCGGCGGACAGATCTGCGGCTCATCGGTAAACGCCGTGGCCAGGGTACCGATGACCCGGCCGATGCTCGGGTTCGGGCTGAACTGGTTGGCTGCGTAGTCGGCATTCAGTTGCTCGGTGGTCAGGGTCGGACACATTTCGAACATCACGAAACGCAGCACGATCCCGGTAGCGTTGGGCGCCTCAATCAGGGCCCGGAGTCCGGCACTTTCCTTGTTGTAGCTGACGATGCTGCTCAGCGGAAAGGTCAGTTGAAAGGTGCCGCTGGCGTGGAAGGAGCCCGGCGAGTCCATGGTTGCAGGCTCCAGCACCCGGGTATTGAGGTCGAAACTGCTGCACACGGTATCCCAGCGAATCAAGAGCTGAGGCGTGTTGCCGTTGCCGATCTGCAGGCCTCCGACAAAGATCTGGGTCGTGGTGCTGGCTGTGGGGTCCAGGTCGACCATCATTGGGCCGGAGTAGGGACCTTGTCCGGTGCCGGGGGTCACGGAGCCGAGCAGGTAAACCGGCTGTCCGACCATATCCCCTTCCAGCGCAATGTTGCCCGGGGTGCCTTGGGAACTGATCAGCGCGTTGTGCAGCGTCACCACGTGTTCGCCATAGTGGTTCCAGCCGCCGGCCGTGTACCGACTGTTGGGGCCGATTCTCGGGTCCGGGGCGTTGATCAGTTGGTACAGGTGCTCATCGCTATAGGTCTTGGCCTGGTCCGCCACGGTCGAGGTGGTCAGGTCGAACAGCTCAAGGGAGGTGGCGATGCCATTGGGCAAGGTCGGTGAGTTGTTTGGCACGCTGACGTCGGTAGAGATGCCGCCCCAGAAGTTCAGTCGGGGTCCATTCAATATGCTCATGATCTATTCCTTATCCTTGGCGACGCTGGTGACTGGGGCTTGGGCGAATCTGAACAGGAAGGAGAAGTCGCTCTTGTACTGGCTGTTGAGCGGTGCGGCCATGGAATGGCAGTTCATGCAGCTGCTGTTGGTCTGGATATAACTTTCCATGGTGACGTTGGCCGACAGTGATGGCGTTGGTTGCCCCAAGGGGTTGCCGGGGTTATCCGGCGACTGCGGGCGTTGGGTGGTGATCAACTGGTAGTACTTGAACACGCTTTGCTGTACCTGCGGATCGCCCTGATATTGGGTATTGATCTGCTGGGTGACGTCCGTGATCGGGGTGACCCGGTTCAGTGGGTCCGGGGTACTGAAGCTGTTACCGGGTTTTGGGGTACAGACCATTTGTCCAGCTTGTTGCTGCCACAGGCAGGGGGATTGGTTGAGGCTTTCGGCGGGCGCCTTGGCGTTGAAGTAGGAGTAGAAAATCCCCGAGACCGGTTGGTCCACCCAACGGCCCCCCAGCTGGGTCTTGGGAGGCACGTTGTCGACCTGCTCGAAGGTCGACCAGACCCACTGCGGGAACCCCTCCACCTTGCTGATGATGTGCAACCCCACCAATCCCAAAGTGGCCTCGGTGGTGCCGTTGGGCTGTCCCTGACTGTCGAACTGGGTGACCAGGGCCTTCATTGTCAGATAGCGGCTGCTGTCGTCGGCGCTGCTGAGGATGCGCCAACTGCTCTTGATCTCGCCGGCGTTGTTGGGAAAGCTGATGTTCTTCGCTGCGTTGACGACCACCGCGTTGTAGAAGTCGTTATCGACGATGTAGTTGTAGGAGACCTCGTTGGCGGCGATGTCGTAGTAGGTCGGGTTGCCGCGCTGGTCAATCAGCCAGCCGCCCACCGCCTGGTTGTCCGCTTGCACCACCTGGGTGTTCTTGACCGCGGCGATGTTGATCAGGCTGAGATTTCTGCGGGGCAGTTGCGAGTTCCAGAGGCCCGGATTCTTGGCCCCGGGGAGGAAGGTCTCGCTGACGCTCTTGTAGGTCTGCCACACGGTATCGCCAGGGCTGCCCAGGGGCTTGCTGCAATCGGCCACTCCGCGCTGTCCCGCCTGGGCCGGCCAGTTCAGGTTGATGAACATCTTCCAGCTGTATTGATCGAAAGCCTGCTGCGACGCGCCCGCAGCAGGCACCGCAGCCGTGGGCGGGCAGCTGGTCTGCGGCGCCGCTGCGCTGGGCTGCAGGGCGCTGGCCTGCTGGCTGCCCAGGCCAAGCAACAACAGGGCGGTGAAACGGCTCCAAGGGTTCATGAGGCGGCTCCTGTCATGGCGAGGGGGGCGAAAGTTGGTTCCACTGCGGCCGCGCACCGTTCTTCAGCGATGGCGGTGGCGTGAAGAGCTGGCAGTCCGGCGGGTTGGCCGGGCACATCTTCGCCACCTGGTCCCAGGTCTTGGCCGGATTTGGTTTCTCGGTGCGCCAGTTGAGGTAGTTCTGGCTGACGATTGGCGCGTTGGCGACGCTCTCGTCACCGGAGAAATAGAACGATTGCGGATGCTGATAGGCCGGCTGGCCCGGGCCGTCGCTGCTGGCTTTCTTGTAGAACGCATAGCCGAACAGAATCGGGCTCGGCTGGACCGGGATCTCCAGCGCGTAGGCTTGCACGCTGCCATCCATATGCTGGCTGCGGGCGGCGCTGTAGGGCAGGTGCTTGATGAAGTCCCGGCGCGGCGGGTGGTTCATGGGCGAGAACATGCAGCAGGCCGGCATGTCCTTTGGCCGGTCCTCGGGGTAGGTGAGGAAGTAGGCCTTGTTGCCCAGGGAAACGAAGGAGCAGGTGTAGTTGTTGTCCTTGATCGGGAAGATCGGCAGGCAGTACTTCTCGTAGTGCTCCATCATCGCCCCGGTGCCGTCCTTGTCGGCCGGCACATAGTCGTTGTCGTAGTAGCTGGTGCCCCGGGACACGGTGTAGTCGGCCGGTTTCAGGGTGCTGGGCGGGCTGCTGTAGGGCGGTGGGTTCTTCACGTAGTTGGCGGTGACCCGGTACATGATCCAGTCACTGACCCAGGTTGCCGGGTAGAGCGGATCGGCCGGCTCGCCGGGTTTGCGCTTGGCGATGCAGTTGTTGGTCTTGGCGTCGCACCCCCGGTCGTTGTGCACGCCCATGTTGAAGTAGACGTTGTCGGGGTAGGTCTCGGCCCATAGCGTTTGGCTGGCGCTCAGCAGGCTGGCGGCCAACAGCAGTTGCTTGAAGAGACTGGCGTTCATCTGACACTCCTTTGAAAGCGCCGGGCGACGGGGTCGCCCGGCATTCCATGGGCTGGCCTTTGCGGCTCAGCCGTGGGGGTAGTCGTTGAGTTTCAGCGGGATCGGTGGGTAGCCCTTGCTCACCAGGTCCTGGGCCCAGATTTCCAGCACCCTGCGCCGGCTTTGCGGCAGGTCCCGGGTGATCGGCATGGCCAGGGTGCTTTCCTCCTGGTAGTCCTTGCTGATCAGCACGATGAACTGGTTGATCGCGCCCTCGATGCGTTGCAGGGAGTTGAGCGGCATGAACTTGTTCATGATCGGGTAGAGGTAATAGAAAGGCTGGAGGATTCTGGGGAAGATGAACTCCTTCCAGATCCGCACGCTGGCGTCGTCCTGGGTGCACACCCGGTTCCAGCAGTCGATGAAGTCCTTGAGCATCTCCGGCTCCTGGGGCAGGACCCGCAGGGGCGCAAGGAAGTCGGTGTAGGCGTCGGTGTAGTTGAAGCTGAAGGGCACCGTCGGTTGCTGCTGGCCGTCCTGGATGAAGAAGCGCAAGGTCGGGAAGCCGGCCGCCACGGCCTTGACCGATACCTGGGCGATGCCATTGGCGTCGGTCAGGATCTGCGCCAGGCTGTACTGCACGGTGGCGTTCAGCGGGTCTGCCAGGGTGCCGCTGCGTGCCTGCCCATTGGTGAACTGCAGGCGGGGGCTCAGGGCCACAGCCGAGGGCTTGGTCAGGAAGCTCTGGTAGAGCATGGGCTCGGATGGCTCGCTGTCCTCGACGTTCAGCACCGCGCTGAGCCGGCGGCCGCTGCCCACGTGCAACAGGCTTTCAGCGGTCTGGGTGCCGACGAACTGCGGTCGGTTCGACGTGTTGCTCCCGGGGTCCTTCGGGTAGTTGTTGAACAGGGTGAAGTTGGCCGCGTTACTGAAGGCCAGGTAATAGTCGCTGGTGGTCAGCATGTAGGCGTTGTTGTACTCCGCCACCCACAGCGCGGTGCCCGCGGGCGCGGGCAGGCCGTCGTACTGCACCATGATGCTCAGGACCCGAGTGTCGCCCACATCGATGAAGCAGCCGCTGTCGAGGACCTCGGCGGTCCACATATTCTGGGCGGCGGCGACCAGTTCCTGGCTGCCCTGCAACTGCAGCTCCAGGGCGCCCTGTTGCAACGCGGCCTGGTCGGCGGGGCTGATGGGCAGGTCCAGCAGGCCGGCGCGCTTGTCGAAGGCGGTCTGGCGATACTGTTCGAGGCCAAAACTGGCGACTTTGTGGAAAGCGCCGCCAGTGGGCCGTACCCCGATGTCGTAATCACCGGCCAGGTATTTCCCGGGCACCGGAATTCCCTGGCTCAGGTCAGTGTTGGTGGGCGGCAGTGCGGCGCTGTCTCCGGCGGGATAGAACGGAAAGGTATTGCCCAGGTCCAGGGACAGGGTGTTGTCGTGCACTTGGGCGCTGATCACCCCCAGGGTCATGGCCGCAGGCTTGGTGTCTCTGGGAACCGCCTTGCACACCGGTACCGGGGCCTTGGGTTCCAGGCGCCGGCCAGCCGGAGCGGTGGGGTATTCATTGTCGAACCACAGGCCCAGAGTACCGGCGGTGCGGCTGTAGGCCGGGTTGAAGAAGATGTCGGCGACGTTATCCAGGCCCTTCTGGTACATCGCCTGCAGCGCGGCCATGGCTTCGGGCGTCTTGGAGTGGCTGTCCACCACCGGGAAGTCGTTGAAGATGCCGTTCTTGTCGTAGAAGGTCAGGTAGGTGGTGAACCGGAACATCAGGCCCTTGGCGTTCTGGTTGATCATCTCCTGTTGCAGGGTCTTCAGCAGTTGCGAGTCGCCGACGATCCACTGCAGCTGGTCTTTCGGGAAGCAGGTCTGCCAGGTGGTAGTTACGTAGCTCAAGCCGCCGAAGGCCCCCCAGTTGAAGTTGAGGAAGCGGTCGAGCATGCGGTACCGGCGCTTCAAGGTCAGGCCGCAGGTGGCGTCCCCCAGTACCAGTTTGTCGAAGTACAGGGCGGTGAAGGTGTTCTGCCAGGGGCTGATATCGACGAAGCGCGCGGCTGTGGGCGCGGCGCTGCCGAACGGGTTGCCCTGCAACTGGTAACACTTGTTCACCAGCGGGTCGTTGTCGATGTAGGTGTTGGCCTGGAACTCGCCACCGACGATCACCGAGCGGGTCTGCTCGTAGTCGACCAAGCCGCAGGCGTTGTCGCCGAACAGGTCCCATTCGGCGGGAATCATCGGGTAGCCACTGGGCGAGCCATTGGTGGGCACCTGCAGCACGTAGTCCGGCACGTTCTCGTAGGCCAGCGGGGCGATGGTCCAGGGCATCAGCTGTTGCGGGGCGTTCTGGTCGTTGATCCCG
This sequence comes from Pseudomonas protegens CHA0, assembly GCF_000397205.1. NCBI lineage: Bacteria > Pseudomonadati > Pseudomonadota > Gammaproteobacteria > Pseudomonadales > Pseudomonadaceae > Pseudomonas > Pseudomonas protegens. The sequence goes on along the minus strand of NC_021237.1, from coordinate 6,127,002 downwards.
TAGTAGGACAGGAACGGCCAGTTCATGCGCATCTTCACCGCGTCATATAGCGGGAAAACGTCGTTGTTGTTGGCCGTCGGTGGGTTCCAGAACATGTGGCCATTGAAGTAGATCCGGGGAAAGTTCAAGACGCTCATGAGCTGCTCCTTAGCGCTGCCACTGGGCGCGTTTGAGCGACCAGACGTAGTCCAGTTTCTGGTAGCCGACGAAGTCGGAGTCCGGTAGTACGGTGGTGGGGTAGACGATCCCGCCATCCTCTTTCAAGGCGAAGTTGAAGTAGGTGTTGTTGCTCGAATAGGCCGCGGTGTTGTGGCAGGCCAGGCACGAGGAGTGGCTCTGGAAGGCTGATTCCAGCTGGGAGTTGGCCAGCAGCTTGGGCTCGGCCTGGGCCTGGTCGTACTGCACGCCGATCAACTCGTACTGGGCCAGCGTGGGGTTCTGCTGCTGGAAGGTGGCATTCACCGGCTGGGCCGCGTCAGTGGGCCCGGTGATGTTGGTCATGGGCTTGGCCGGCGTGCCGTTGGTCACGGTGTACTTGCTGTTGTTGCGGTTCTCGAAGGTGGTCCAGACCCAGTCGTGGGTCAGCTTGTTGATGACGTGCATGCCGCTGAGGCCGGCGTAGCCGGTGTGGTATTGGCCCTGCTTGTCGACGTAGTAGGCCTGGGCGATGAAGTAGCCATCCTTTGCCAGTTGCGCCTGGAAGGTGCTATCGCTGCCGATCCACAACCAGGAGGTCTTCAGCTCCCAGGCCGTGGCGGGAAAGTTCAGGCTGCTGGTCAGGGCGGCAATGCCGTTCCGGTTGTAGATCTTCTGCTGGACGATGTAGTTGAAGGTGTCCTGGCCCATCAACATGTGAAAACGCACCGACTGGCCCCGTTGCGCTTCCGGCACCTGGTTGCCCATTTCCAGGGCCAGGCCATCGACCTGCTGGGTGCCGTTGTCGGTGCTGCCGTCGGTGTCGTTGCCCAGGTTGAGGAACAGCCCGCTGGTGTTCATGCCCGGGATCTTCTGCGCCTGGGTCTGCACCTGGCTCGGCAGGTTGGCCTGGGTGCTGTAGGGCTGGGGAGCCTGCCCCTTGCTCAGGTAGACCTCATCGGATGGTTTGAACGTCTCCCAGAGCCGCTCCGGGCTACCGGAGCCGGCCGGCTGGTTGAGGCACACAAACCAGTTCCATGCCATGGTTTCCGGGCTCTGCTTGAAGGTGCTCAGGGTGCCGGCCTGGTCACCATTGAACGTCAGGAAGTTGCTGCAATTGAAGGCGGGCGTGGTCTGTGCGTGAGCGAGGCCGCTCAACACACCGAGCACGACTATAGGGATGGTTCGCCGCATGGAATCTCCTTGGCCTGAGCCGTATCGTCATAGGGGCGCCCTAGGAAATGCTCTAGGAGCAGGTGCTTTACCGCGGTGGCCGGCAGGTGCGCCGGCAGGGGTAAATCGCAATCGGTGATGAGCAGGGGCCCTGCCTCGGCACTGCTGGGCAAGCGTCCGTGGCTGCCGCGAATCAGTGAGGTGTCCAGGGGAATCAGGTCCATGTAGTAGCGAAAGCCGAGCTTCTTCTGCAGCAGCCGGCGAGCGACCCGCAGCTTGGGAAAGCGGATCGCCGGGTCGATGAACAGCTCCAGTGGGTCGTAGCCCGGCTTGCGGTGGATATCCACAGTGCGGGCGAAATCCGGGGCCAGGCGGTCGTCGAACCAGTAGTAGTAATCGAACCAGAAGCCCGGGGCGGCCACCGCCACCAGCTCGCCGCTGCGTGGGTGATCGAGCTGGCAGGCCCGCTGCTCGCTCCTGTCCAGCACCTGCTCGATACCGGGCTGGCGCAGCAGCAGGGCCTTGACCCGGGCAATGTCCTCGGGCTGGCGCACATAGACGTGGGCGATCTGGTGGTCGACCACGGCGAAGGCCGCGCTGGCGCCGGGGTCCAGCAGCTCCCAGCTCAGTGAACGACGTACCTGCAGCAGACCTTGCTCGCGCAGCACGCGGTTGATCGAGATGGACTGCTGCACCGCCTCGATGCCGTATTCGGAGACCAGCATCACGGCCGCGCCTTGCTGCTGGGCAAAATCCAGCAGGCGCCCGACTTCATGGTCGATGGCCCGCACTTCGTCGCTGATGGACGGATGCTCCGGCCCCAGGCGTTGCAGGCTGTAGTCCAGGTGCGGCAGGTAGATCAGTTGCAGGTCGGGGCGGCTGATCTGGAACTCGGCGATGGCGCAGTCGACGATCCAGCGGCTGGAGGCAATCCCCGCGGCCGGGCCCCAGAAGCTCGGAAAGGGGAACTCGCCGATCTGCTGTTCGATGCGTTCGTGCAGCCCCGGAGGCGACGAATAGAGGCCGAACATCTTGCGCCCGTCGGCCGGGTAGTGGGGGCGCGGGGTGATGGCTGCCTCCACCTGGGCATACATGTTGAACCACCAGAACAGCTGGCTGCAGCGCAGGCCGGGGATCTCCCGTTGCAGCGCCTGCCAGACCTTTTCACCCTGGATCAGCGCGTTGGGCTGCAGCCAGAAACGCACCTCGGCCTGATCGCGGAAATACCAGCCGTTGCCGACGATGCCGTGTTCCGAAGGCGGCAGCCCGGTGAGGATCGAGGCCTGCACGGTGGAGGTCACGGCGGGGAACACCGGGCGCAGCCGGGCCATTCGCGCCCGTTGCAGCAGGTTGTTGATCCGCGGCGTGGCCGGCCCCAGCAGGCTGGGTGTCAGGCCCACCACATTGATCAGCAGCAAGGGCTGGCGCGGGCGTTCAGAAGGCATGGGCCGGAGCCTCCAGGGCAGACGAGTGGGTACGCAGCAGATGCCGCTGGCGCAGTTGGCCCTCGACCCATTGCAGCTCGGCGGCGATGCCTTGCAGCAAGGCCTGCTCGCTGTCCGGGCGCAGCGCACCGGGCAGCACGTTCCAGCTGTAGGTTTCCACCTCCAGCACCGGCTGGAAGTTCGGGTGCGCGGCGAGAAAGTCGAAGGTGCGCAGCAAGGCCTGCTGGCTGCCGCTGAGCTCGGCCAGTAGAAACTGTTCGCTGAACAGCGGCACATGAAAGTGAATGCGCAACTCGGGGCATTGCCCCTGGGCCGGTTCGGCGGCGTCCAGGGCCCCGGGCAGGTCGGCCCAGGCCAGTAGCTGCCCGGCCATATCCCGGGCCTTGACCTGATGCAGGTAGGTGGCTTCGGCGAAGTTGCCCAGGGCCTGCAGTACCTGCTGGCGGCGTGGGCGATCGGCAAACGGCAACTGGCAGATAAGGGCGGTGGACAGCTGGATCTTGCCCACCGGAACCCGCGCATCCAGCAGCCGTTGCAGGGATTGGTAGCAGTCTTCGAAGACCACCGCCTGATGGCAGACGTCGAAGCACAGCGCCAGGTAGCCATGATGGGGATCGGTGGCCTGCCAGTGCTTGAAAAAGGCCAGGGCCTGATCGGTGTTTTCCAGCACGCAATCCGGCTCCATCTCCAGGCACACCAGGATCTTCCTGCCGCTGCTGCGATGCAGGCTGGCCAGCTCGGCGGTCAGTTGCCGCAGGTGGGTTTCGGCCTGTTGCTGCTGGGCCTCGTCCCAGGTGGCGGCATAACCGAAGGGCACGCTGGAAATCACCCCCTGCTGGCAATCCAGGGGCAGAGCGGCGGCCAGCAGATGCGCCAGTTGCAGGCTGTATTCCAGGCGCTGGGGTTCGGCCCAGGTGGGCCGGTAGACCTCGGCCTTAACTGCGCCTTCATGGAACTGGCCATAGGGGAAACCGTTGAGCGAGGTCAGGCGCAGGCCACAATCGTGCAGCAGTTCGATGAAGGCCTCGCGCACCTCGGGCACCTGTAGTTCGGCGGCGGCCTGGGCGCTGATCCACAGGCCGCTGTCCTGCACCGCCAGCCCACGCTGACGCCGCACGCCCTGGAAATGTTCCTGGATCGACGCCCGCAGGCCGGCCACGTCACGGGCCGGGTGCACGTTGCTGCAGTAGCCGATCTGCGCGGCGTTCCAGCCGGCCCGGGCACTCATTTGACCACCGGTTCCTGGCCCCTCAGGGCCGAGTTGTCCTGCCACTGGCGGCGCTGGTCGATCGGCAGCGGGGTGCTCACCAGTTGCTTGTCCAACTGCCCGCTCTGGGCGAAGAAATCCACCGGGTTGTGGAACAGCACCTGCTCCACCTGGGCTTCGCTGAAGCCGGCGGCGAGCATGGCCTGGCCGGTCTTGGGCACTTTGAGCGGGTCGCTGATGCCCCAGTCGGCAGCGCTGTTGACCACCATTTTTTCGCTGCCGTATTCCTGCAGCAGGGCCACCATGCGCTGTTCCGACATCTTGGTGTTGGGGTAGATCGAGTGCCCGCGCCAGCAGTCGCTGTCCAGCACCAGGGGCAGGGTCAGTTCGTTGAGGTGGTCGATGATCACCAGGTTTTCGGCGATGCCCACCTCGCGGATCACCGCCAGGGTGCGCTTGGTGCCGCCGATCTTGTCGCGGTGCGGGGTGTGCACCAGCACCGGCAGGTTGAACTGTCTGGCCAGTTCCAGTTGCGCGGCGAGAAAGCGATCTTCTTCCGGGGTGATGTCGTCGTAGCCGATTTCCCCTACCGCTACCACGCCGTCCTTGACCAGGTAGCGCGGCAGGATCTCCAGCACTTCGTTGGCCACCGACAGGTCGTTGGCTTCCTTGGGGTTGAGGCCGATGGTGCAGAAATGGTGGATGCCGAACATGCTGGCGCGAAAGCGCTCCCAGCCCAGCAGGGTGTCGAAGTAGTCGATGAAGCTGCCGACGCTGGTGCGCGCCTGGCCTTGCCAGAACGCAGGCTCGATGACCCCGGTGATGCCGGCGGCGGCCATGTTCTGGTAGTCGTCGGTGGTGCGGCTGACCATATGAATGTGCGGGTCGAAGTACTTCGCCATGGTGGCTCCTTGCTTGAGTGCGGGAAAAATCGTGGGCTCAGCTGCCGGGGGTCAACCGCCTGCCGGGAAGTGGTCGCGCCAGTGCGCAGGCAATCGTCCCTGCTGGTACAGGCCTCGCAGGCGCTGCAACTGGGCCTGGCTCAACAGCTCGAAGGCAATGGCCTGGGGCAGGCCGTCGGCGATCTCGCGTTCGGCGGCCAGCTGTTCTTCCATCAGGTCCAGGGCCAACTGGTTGAGGTCGACGCTGCGCCGTTCTACCAGGCCGTGGATGTGGCGGCTGTCCAGGCCCATGCCCAGGGTCTTGAGCACCAACTGGTGGAAGGCCCGTTCCGGGTAGTGGCGCGCGGCAAAGGGGTTGTCCAGGGCGATGGCGGCGAACACCTCGCGGTTGTTGGTGCGCCCGGCCTGGAGCGCCAGGTCGAGGCTGGCCCCCTGGCTGTCGAGGTCATCCAGGGCCTTGAGCAGGGCAGCCTTTTCCTGGTCGTCGCCCCAGAGAAACAGCTGGCGCAACAGGGCCAGTTGCCCGGCGCCGGCCTGCTGCTCCAGCAACTGGGCCAGCAGTAGCGCCCGGGCCAGTTGAGTGCAGTTGCAGTCCGGGCTGGGGGCCTGCGGTGCGCTGGCCAAGCGGCGCCGACACTGACTGCTGAGCAGCATCAGGGTGTTGGCCGAGGGCTGTCGGGCCAGTTGTTCCCGGGCTTGCTGCCACCAGCTTCGGCTGTCGTCGTCCAGATGCCGTTCCAGCAATTGCTGGCGCTCGGCGAAGGCACCATGGCGAATGGCAAGCGCCGGCGGCGCAGGGGCGATGGGATCCATGTTCATGTCGGCTTGATCCAGCGTTGAAGGTGGGGAAGCAGAAAGAACACCAGCACACACAGCAGGCTGCCCAAGGGCTGGTTGGCCACCGCCAGCACCAGGGCGTCGAACAGCGGCAGGGCGGCCAGCCCGGCACCGATGAAGGCACGGACCTGCCGTTGTTGCGGGTTGGCCAGGTGGCGCTGGTAGTGCCAGCCCAACCAGCCCAGCCACAGCAGCAGGACCAGCCAGAACACGCTGTTGCCGGCATAGGCGGCCAGGAGCAGAGGGCTGAGCATGAGCAGCAGCGGCAGGCGGCTGAGCAACTGGTTGCGATGCTCCAGGCGGGCCAGGTAGGTCAAGCCGGCGATGTAGGTGCCCAGCAGCGCGGCGCACAGCCACAATGGCTGGGGCGGCATGGCCAGGCTGGCGGCGGCGGTCAGGTACAACGCCGAGCGGCAGCCGCCCATCAGCCAGACGCTGTGGGGATATTTCTTGTGCAGAAGGTTGTAGCCAAGGATAAACAGCAGCAGCAATCCGGCGCTGGCCAGCAGCCAGTGGGGCTGGGCAATCATCCGGCTCAGGCCGAGGACCGCCAGCGCCGCCAGCAGCAGCAGCGCGGCAGTGGCCAGGCGGACCTGGGCGCGGCTGACTAGGCCGAGAACGATCGGCCGCGGGTTGTGGTGCTGCTGGTCCCAGTCGGCGTCCATCAGGTCGTTGAGCAGCATGCCCGCCAGGTACAGCGCCGAGAGCGCCACCAGCAGCAGGGTCCAGACCAGCGGCGAGGGCGGCGCCAGGGTGGTAGCGCTGCTGGCCAGCAGCGCGGCGGCCAGGGCATTGGTCCATACCGTTGGCAGGTTGGAGACCCGGCCCAGGGTCAGCCAGGTGGTTAGCGACGATTGGGTCATTGCGCGCACCCCGGGCCCCAGGCGAAATCCGGCCCGCCGAAACCCGCCAGGCGCAGCAGGGCCTGTTCCATCAGCGGCATGTCGATCTGGTGCACATCCACCGACTGGCCCAGGCGGTTGAGCATCGGGATCGACAGCTGGCCCCCCAGGTGCTGGCGGAACTCTTCCAGGCCCACCAGGATCGGCGAACGCCCCTGGCTGTCCCGCAGGCTCAGTTCCGGCGGGCAGAGGTTGAAGCCGAGCCTGTCCAGCAGTCGCAGCAGGCGCTGGCAGTCGGCGTCGGACAGCAGGCCGCTGGCGTTGGCATACAGCGCATCCAGGGCCATGCCCACGGCCACCGCTTCACCGTGGCGCAAGCGATGCTGGCTGAGATTCTCCAGCTTGTGGGCGGCCCAGTGCCCGTAGTCCAGGGGGCGGCCATTGCCCCGTTCGAACGGATCGCCGGCACCGGTGATATGGCCCAGGTGCAGTTCGGCGCAGCGGTGAATGGCGTAGCGGCTGGCGTTGTGCTCGAAACCGGCCAGGGCTTCGGCCTGCTGCTCCATCCACTGGAAGAACGCGGCATCCTTGATCACCGCGACCTTGACCGCTTCGGCCAGGCCGGCAATCTGGTCCCGGTGGGAAAGGCTGAGCAGCAGCTGGAAGTCGTTGATCACCGCTGTGGCCGGGTAGAAGGCCCCCAGCAGGTTTTTCTGGGCGAAGGCGTTGATGCCATTCTTCACCCCGATGCCGGCATCGTTCTGCGCCAGCACGGTGGACGGGATGCGGATCAGGCGCATGCCCCGATGGAAGGTGGCGCAGGCATAGCCCACTGCGTCCAGCACTGCGCCGCCGCCCAGGGCCAGCACATAGCAGTGGCGATCCAGGCCGTGTTCCAGCATCTGCGCGTACAGCTGCTGAAGCACGTCCGGGGTCTTGCTCAATTCGCCGGCCGGCACCGCGATCGGTGCGGCCTGCAGATGCAGGTCGGCGGCGTGGGCGCTGAAGTAGTGGTCGATCTGCAGCGGCAACTGGGGCGAGCACAGCAGCAGTTGTTCATCGACAAACACCAGCACCGTGGTGCGCCCCGGGTTCTGCCGGGTCAGTTGCTGGTGCAGGCAGGGGTTGTCGGCCTGGAAGATGTGATCGGTGAACAGCACCGGGTAGTGGTAGCTCACCTGGAAGCGGCCCTCCAGAGAATGCACCTGATCGTACCGGGGCTGAGCCAGGCGGCTCTTGAACAGGCTGCGGGTGCCGAGGAACAGCCCGGGCAGCACCATGCTGGCGAGAATGGTTGCCAGCAGGGCGTTCTGTTCCACCAGCAGGCTGCCGATGGCGGCATAGGCCAGGGCCAGCCCGGCGTTGGCCAGGGTGGTGACCAGGAGAAACTGGCGCAGCGGATAACGTTGCATGCCGGCGGCCAGCACCGAGGTTTCTGCCAGCACCGGCACGCCACGCAGGCACACGAGCGACAGGGTGCTGAGGCGATAGGCCAGTTGCCCGGGTTGCCAGGTCCTGAGCCCCAGCCAATTGGACAGCAGGCGGAAGTAGCCGGCCCCCAGCCAGTAGCCAAGGCTGGCCCCCAGGCACAGGCCGATGAAGATCACCAGGTAGCCGCCAATGGCGCCCAGGGCCGCCACGGCCAGCAGTGCCACCAGGCTGGAGGGCACGGGCAGCAGCACGTCCAGGGCCAACAGGGTTACCAGCAACAGGGCCAGGCTCAGGCGCTGTACGGGATCGGTGGGAAGGAAGGTGCCCAGGTGACTCAGCAGTTGTTGGATCTGCTGTTCAAACAACAGGAAACTGGCGATAACCAGGATCGAGAATAGTAATAACGAGAGCCAGTAATTTTCGGCCGCACCCTTGAGTGAAAAGGCACGAGACAACGAGCTGCGCTTCATCAAGCGTCCCTCTTGATTGATATGACTGGATTCCGTGTCAGTGTCAGCTGGGTAGGGCAGGAGGGCGTCTGGTTATTGAATTCCTCGACGGTTTTTATTGATCTTCTGGCGGCTGAAGAACACTTCAGTGGCGAGTAGCTATCAACTTAGTCAAGGCCGAGGGTTTTGCAAGTAAGTTGAATGAAGTGGCCTGCAAGGCATTTTTATGGCTTCAGGGGAAAGTGCGTGTTTAGTCCGGGACGGCTCCGCTGAACGTCTTGCAAGAAGTCTGATGGAGCCTGTTCTTGCTCAATGAATGCTGGGGGTGGTATAGGCGGAGGGGCTGTTTTTTACTTTGCTATAAATATTATGAAAATTGGATATATAGAAAAAATCGTTCCATGAAAGCGCACTAAGTCATGTGCGAGGGCAGCTCTTGATGGATTTTTACAAATGTTTCAAATCAGGTTTTGAAATAACGGATTAACCCTTGATTACTATTAGTCAGCTATTTAATGGCTTGCTTATTAATGAGGAGTTATTTAGTTGTTCCATAGAGCTGTCCGAGCGGGTTGCCGGGGAGTGTTTTTTGTTAATAGGAATCATTCGTTCGCATTATGGTTAACTTGTAGGTCCTGCAACTATTGGCATTTGCCGCTATTAACCTCTCGGTAAACAGCGGCGAACTTAATCCGGGAAATGCCTGGTGCCATGAAGTTGCGGTGAGCCACGGCTCACCGCTTGCGGGTGATCAAGCCGCAGGGGCCTGCCCGGCCGCCAGAAACTGCTCGGTGGACAGCACGCTGGCATAGGCGAACGCCAGGGCCGCCATCACCGCACTTTGTACCTGGGCGGCGGGCACGCGCTGGCCAGCGAACTCCAGGTCGAGAGTGGCACAGGCGTCATGGATCACCTTGACCGGGTAGCCCAGGTCGGCAGCGGCCCGGGCAGTGCCTTCCACACACATGTGGCTCATGTTGCCGACGATCACCAGTTCCTCGATGCCCTGCCGCGTGAGCAGCGATTGCAGCTCGGTGTCGCGGAATGCGTTGACGAAATGCTTGAGCACCACCGGCTCATCGGCGTGGTTCTGGACCTTGGGGTGCAACTGCGCACCTGGGGAGCCGGGAGTGAAGAAGGGAGCGTCGTCGGAGGTGAATTCGTGGCGGATGTGCACCACAGGTTCAGCGTTCTGGCGAAATGCCTGGATCAGCCGGGCGGCGTTGTCCGCTGCAGCGTCGACGCCGATCAGGGGCCACTTGCCGTCGGCGAAGTAGTCGTTCTGGATATCGATTACGATGAGTGCCTGTCTGGCCATGGGTAATACCTGCGGGTGAGTGATTGACGTAGGAGCCAGTATCGCCATCGGTCGTTCCTTCGAGGATTGGCCGCACCGACATTAACCGGGGGAAAACTGACAGTGGGTATTCAAGGCACGCACGCCGAATTGGGGGTACTGCTCTATCCCGGTGTGCAGATGGCGGCGGTACATGGCCTGAGCGACTTGTTCGAGGTGGCCAACCGGATTGCCGGCGAACAGCCGCAGGCGCAGTTGCCGCGGTTGCGCGTCAGCCACTGGCAGGCCAGCGGCGAACTGCCTCCGGTGCGGGTCCACGACAGCCTGGCCGAAGCCCCCGGGGCCTTGTTGGCGGTATTGATCCCGCCTTCGCTGGCGGGCTTCTCAAGCCATCAGTCATCTGCCGCCCTGATGGATTGGCTGCGCCAGCAACACGCCGCCGGAGCCACCCTGGGCGGGGTCTGTGTGGGCTCGATCCTGCTGGCCGAAAGCGGCCTGCTCGATGGCCGCAGCGCCACCACCCACTGGACCTCGGCCCAGGCCTTCGCCGAGCGTTACCCACAGGTGCGCCTGGAAGCGGACAAACCCATTGTCGATGACGGCGACCTGATCACCAGCGCCGGGCTGATGGCCTGGGCCGAGCTTGGTCTGCGCCTGGTGAACCGCTTGCTGGGGCCGAGCATCGCCAGTGCCACGGCGCGCTTTCTGGTGATGGAACACAGTGCCAGCGCGAGCCAGTGCGGCAGCAATTTCGCACCGATCCTCAGCCACGGCGACGGGGCGATTCTCAAGCTCCAGCACTGGCTGCAGGCCAATGGCGCGGTGGATGTTTCGCTGCCGGTGATGGCGCAGCAGGCGGGGCTTGAGCCGCGCACCTTGCTGCGGCGCTTCCGGGCGGCCACCGGCCTCAAGCCGACCCAGTACTGTCAGCACCTGCGGGTGGGCAAGGCCCGGGAACTGCTGGAGTTCACCAACGGTAGCATCGATCACATCGCCTGGACCGTGGGTTATCAGGACCCTGCCACCTTTCGCAGCCTGTTCCGGAAAATCACCGGGCTGGCGCCCAGTGAATATCGCAATCGCTTCGGTGCCACCTCAACGGCTGCAAGCCGGGTACCGTAACCCGGCTGCGGCCTGTTCAGTGGCCGGCCACTGCCCGGGCGCTGCCGCCGGCCGGCGCGAACGCTAGCGGGTTGCGGCGATCCAGGTGGCCGCTCAAGACGGTCAGGGCCAGGGCCACCAGCACCACCAGCGCGCCGATCCAGGCGGTGTGGATCAGCCCCAGGTGAGCGACGATCAAGCCCCCCAGCCAGGCTCCACCGGCAATCCCCAGGTTGAAGGCGGCAATGTTCAGGCCGGACGCCACGTCCACCGCCTGGGGTGTGTAGTGCTCGGCCTGACGTACCACATAGACCTGCAGCCCCGGTACGTTGCCAAACGCCACCGCGCCCCACAGCAGCACGGTCAGCAGCGCCAGCCATGGGTTGCCGGCGGTGAGGCTGAGCATCAGCAGCACCGCGGCGAGCAGGGCGAAGATGATCTTCAGGGCGCCGATCGGTCCGCGCCGGTCCGCCAGCTTGCCGCCCCAGATATTGCCCACCGCCACCGACACGCCGTACACCAGCAGCACCAGGCTCACGGTGCCGGCGCTTAAGCCGGAAATGTCCTGGAGGATCGGCGCCAGGAAGGTGAAGGCGATGAACGAGCCGCCGTAGCCCACCGCGGTCATGGCGTACACCAGCAGCAGGCGCGGTTGCTTGAGCACCTGCAGTTGTTGCAGCAGCGACGCCGGCGGGCGGTGGGTAATGTTCTTCGGCACGAACAGCAGGCTGCCGATAAAGGCGATCACCCCCAGGGCGGACACTGCGAGGAAGGTTTCGCGCCAGCCCAGATGCTGGCCGATAAAGGTGCCCAGGGGTACGCCGGTGACCAGAGCCACGGTGAGCCCGGTGAACATGATGGCGATCGCGCTGGCGGCTTTTTCCTTGGGCACCAGGCTGGTGGCGATGGTCGAGCCGATGGAGAAGAACACCCCGTGGGCCAGGCCCGTGACAATCCGTGCCAGCACCAGGGATTCATACCCGGGTGCCTTCCAGGCCAGCAGGTTGCCAAGGGTGAACAGCACCATCAGCGACAGCAGCAACAGCTTGCGCGGCACCTTGCCGCTGAGGGCGGTGAGCACCGGGGCGCCAATCGCCACGCCCAGAGCGTAGAGGCTGACCAGCAGGCCGGCGGACGGCAGGCTGACCCCGAGGTCGGTACCTATGGTGGGTAGCAGGCCAACGATAACGAACTCGGTCGTGCCGATGGCGAATGCGCTGAGGGTCAGCGCGAGCAGGGCAATGGGCATCACTGCAACTCCGGTGAAAGTGGGATTGGCGCGCAGTGTCCGGGTTTGACTCGTGCGGAAAAATAGCCCTATCGGCACAAGATATTTGCCTGTGGGTCAAGGATCCCGGAGCCCGTCGTTCACCGGCGCGCCGGCCTCGGGGGCAACTGAAGCGAACTTGCCGGGCGTTTGCTGATCAGTTCCTTACAGACCCTGCTGAAGGAGCCCTGCGTTGTGTTGAATTTCAAGACCGCGATCTTGCTCGGGATGCTGCTCGTTCTGGGCAGCAGCGAGCTCTGCGCCGCCACTGCCGCAACAGCCCCGGCGGCGGCCCCGGCCAAGCCGGAACTGCTGGTGGAAGGGGGCCTGCTGGGCGCCATCAGTTCGAGCATCGACGATGTCCAGGACAAGCTCGACCTCAATGAAAACCTGATCGACGCCTGGCGCCTGCGGGCCGACCGCGCTGCGGACGAAGTGGGGCGCCTGGTGAACCAACCCTCGGACCGTTCGGGCTGGAGCGTGGCCGGGGATTTCCTCACCTTGTCCGGCACCTGGCTGGGCAGCTTCGCCCTGCTCACGGTGCTGGCCGGGCTGCTGGTACGGCGGCTGAGCCAGCGGCCCTGGCTGCAAGCCCGGCCCCGAGGCCAGGGCCTGTTGGAATACCTGCTGCCTTACACCTTGCCGGCCTTGGTCTGCCTGCCGCTGACGCTTTACGTCAGCCATTCCCTGAACGGTTCGGTGGGGCGGGCGCTGGCCCTGTGCCTGGCCTATGCCACCAGCAGCGGCATCGTCTCGACCTCGGTGCTGTTGTGCCTGATCGTGATGTTCAACGTCGGGCACAAGCGGCCCGCGGTGCGGATCATCCGTGGCTACTGCCCGAAACCGCTGTTTCTGATCGGTTTCCTTGCGGCTCTCAGCGATGCCCTCACCAGCCCGCAGATCGCTCGCCAGCTGGGGGGCAATATCACCAGCAGCGTGGCGGTATTCACCGGCCTGCTGGCCTCGCTGATCTTCGCGGTGCTGGTGATCCGCCTGCGCCGGCCGGTGGCGCACCTGATCCGCAACCGCTCCCTGGCCCAGCGTCTGAAACAGCCGGCGTTGCAGGAGTCGCTGCGGATCTTTTCCGGGCTCTGGTACTGGCCGATCCTGCTGATGGTGCTGGTCTCGGCGGTGAGCCTGATCGGTGCCGGCGAGGACAGCCAGCAGGCCCTGCGCTGCGCCTTGCTGACCACCGTGCTGCTGATCGCCACGGTGTTCCTCAGCACCGTGCTGCAGCACCTGTTCAAGTCCCGTAGCGCCCAGACGATTCAGCGCAGCAGCGCCTACAAGGAGCGTTTCCTGAGCCTGTTGCACGCCCTGCTGCGGATCGTCATGGCCATCGCCTTCATCGAGATCCTCGGGCGCATCTGGGGGATCTCGCTGTTCGAGTTCGCCCAGCGCAATACCGTGGGCCGGGCCATCAGCGACTCCCTGAGCAGCATCGGCCTGATCTTCCTGGTGACCTGGCTGCTGTGGGTGGTGCTCGACACAGCGATCCAGGAGGCCCTCAAGCCACCGGCCAACAAGCGTGCGGCGCGTCAGCCCAGTACCCGGGTCAAGACCATCCTGCCGCTGCTGCGCAATGCGATCAAAATCATCCTGGTGGTGATCTGCGCGATCACCACCATGGCCAACCTGGGGATCAACGTCGCGCCGCTGCTGGCCGGTGCCGGGGTGGTGGGCCTGGCCATCGGTTTCGGCTCCCAGCAACTGGTGCAGGACGTGATCACCGGCCTGTTCATCATCATCGAAGACACCCTGTCCATTGGTGACTGGGTGGTGCTCGACTCCGGCCATGCCGGCACCGTCGAGGGCCTGACCATCCGCACCCTGCGCCTGCGCGACGGCAAGGGTTTCGTGCATTCGGTGCCGTTCGGCCAGATCAAGGCGGTCACCAACCAGTCGCGGCAGTTCGCCTATGCCTTCTTCTCGGTGCAGTTCACCTACGACACCGACGTCGACAAGGCCATCGAACTGATCCGCGAAGCCGGGCGCTCCATCAGCGAGGACAGCTTCCTGCGCTACAACCTGCAAGGCGGCCTGGACGTGTTCGGGGTGGACAAGATGGACCTCAACGGCGTGGTGCTGACGGCCCAGTTCCGCACGGTGTCCGGCGGCCAGTACGCGGTGAGCCGGGCCTTCAACCAGCGTCTGAAAAAGCTTGTGGATAACTGCCCCTGGGTGCATTTCGCCCAGACTTATCCACAGCCGGTGGTGTTACCGGCGCGGCGGGTGCATGAAGACGAACCGGAACAGGACGACTCGGCGCTGCTGCTCCCCGAATCCCCCCGCCCGCAATGATTGCGCAACGACGGCCAGCGTAAGGGCAGCTGGATCTGGCGCAGGGCTCACGGACCCTTTCGCCGGCAAGCCGGCTCCTACGAGGGTGGGCGTGGATTGTCTGGAAGGGCGCCTGCTGCCTGGGTAGGAGCTGGCTTGCCAGCGAAGAGGCCGCTGGATGTGGCGCAGGGCTCACGGGCCCTTTCGCCGGCAAGCCGGCTCCTACGAGGGTGGGCGTGGATTGTCTGGAAGGGCGCCTGCTGCCTGGGTAGGAGCTGGCTTGCCAGCGAAGAGGCCGCTAGATGTGGCGCAGGGCTCACGGGCCCTTTCGCCGGCAGCCGGCTCCTACGGGGGGAGGTCAGTGCCGGATGAGCTTGTTGCGCAGGGCCTGGGCGGCCTGGGGTTCCAGCTCCAGCCACAGGTGCTGGGTGCCGCCGATGTCGGCGGCCGCCGGCAGGCCGTCGCGGAACACCAGGCGGTTGCCGCTCAGGGCCGGGACCTTGGGCCCGGGCAGCAGGGTCCCGGCAAGGTTCAGCGGGTCGACGCCGCACACCGCGATCAGGCTGCCGTCATGGGGCCGGCGGCGCACTTCGCGCAGTAGCGGGATGGCTTCCGGCAGGGCGAACTGCTCGCCGGCCAGGCCGCTGACGAAGCGCCCGCCGCGAATTTCTCCGCGGGCTTCCAGGCGATGGAAGGTACGCAGCAAATCGCGCCAGTTGGGCAGCCAGTCGGCCTCGCGCTCCAGCAGGCGCCAGAACACCACGCCATAGCGGCGTAGCAGGGTCATGGCCACGTGCTCCAGGGTGGCGGCGCTATCCTCGCTGGCGGCGCGGCGCAACAAGGCCCAGCGCCCCGCGTCGTCCATTCCTCCGACGAAGGCGCCGCGACCCCGTCGGCTGCTGCGGTTCTGGCGCTTGCTGGCCGGGGTGATCAGGGCCCGCAGCCCGGCGAAGCTGTCGGCATTCACCCATCCGGCGCCCACCAGTTCCTGCAGCACGGTTTCCAGTTCGCTGCGCAGCAGGTGGGTTTCCTGCAGCAGTTCATCGAAAAACAGTGCGCCCAGCTGGCTCAGTACGGTGTGAACCTTCTGCGCCTTGGGTGACAGGTCACTGCTGTCGATGGGGCAGGTCAGGGCGTTCCAGAGCGCCACGCGGGCCCGGGGCAGCAACACGATGGGGGTGCTGCGCAGGGCGCTGGCGGCGATCTTGCCGCTGCTGTTGATCCGGCTCCAGACCACCTTGCCGCTGCGGCACAGGTCATCCAGCCAACTGGCGGAGTAATCCTTCAGGCGCGCCGGCAGCAGGTCGCTGTCCCAGGCCGAGGCCGCTGCGGGGTAGCCTTCGAACTGCGCGACCAGCTCGGCCAGCATGGCGCTGCCCTGGCCCTGGGTACCCGGCGACAGGTGCTGCCAGTCGAACAGAAAGCGCATGAAATCCTGCAAGGCCACCGGTTCGATTTCCCGGCGCAGGCGCTTCACCGTGTAGCGGTGGATCCGCGCCAGCAGGTGACGTTCGCACCATTGTTCTTCATCGCCGCCAGGGCTGAAGCGCCCCCGCAGCACATAACCTTCGCTCTCCAGCTGGATCAGCGCCTGGTGGATGCTGGAAGCGGGCAGGCCCAGGGGCGCGGCGATCTGCGCCAGGGTCAGGGGAGCGAAGCCGCTGAGGCGGGCGCGAATCAGCTCCACCAGGGCCGGCTGTGCCTCCCAGGCCTGGTCGAAACCGGGCACCGGTTGCAGCGCGGGTTGCAAGGCGGCCTGAGGGTACAGCGCCCGCAGACAGCAGATGCGCTCCAGGGCCAGCCACAAGCCGCCGCCCGGGCCGGCCTGCAAGCGGCAGGCGCGGCCCTGGCTGGAAAGGGCTTGCAGCCACTCGGGCCAGTGGAGGTTGGCCTGGGCCTCGGCTTCGCTGATACAGGCCAGGCTCATCAGCGCTTCGTGCATTTCATCGGCACTGGCCGGGGCTGGCCAGGCTTCGGCGGCCACCGCGGCAATCGCTTCGGCATCCAGGGCGCCCAGGTCGTCGGTGGCTTGCGGGTCGCTCCAACGCCGGGCCAGCACCGCCTGGGTACGGCGTTCCTCCAGGGGCGCGTCATCGAGAAAGGTGTAGGGCTTGGCGCTGAGGATTTCCGCCGCCAGGGGCGAGGGCGCCGGCAGTTCGCGGCTGAGCAGGCGCACCTGGCCCTGTTCCATGCGCCGCAGCAGGTTCAACCAGCCTTCGCTGTCCATGGCTTCGTGCAGGCAGTCGTCGAGGGTCTGCTCCACCAGCGGATGGTCGGGAATCTCGCGCTCGCCGGCCAGGTTTTCCAGGCAGGCGATCTGGTCGGGAAACACGCTGGCGATCAGGTCTTCGCTTTTCATGCGCTGGATCTGCGGCGGCACTTTGCGCCCGCCGCTGTAGCGCGGCAGGGCCAGCGCCACTCCGGCGTTCCAGCGCCAGCGCACGCCGAACAGCGGTGCGTCCAGCAGCGCCTGGACCAGGATGTGTTCGGCGCTGTTGCTGTGCAGGTAACGCCAGACCTCGTCCAGGGCGAAGCTGTGGCTGGTGGACAGGGAAAGGACGATCGCGTCCTCGCTGGCGGCCGCCTGCAATTCGAAATTGAAGGTGCGGCAGAAGCGCTTGCGCAGGGCCAGGCCCCAGGCGCGGTTGATGCGGCTGCCGAAGGGGCTGTGGATCACCAGTTGGGTGCCGCCGGACTCGTCGAAGAAGCGCTCCATGATCAGCGTGTCCTGGGACGGCAGCGCGCCCAGGGCCAGGCGCGCCGGTGCCAGGTAATCCACCAGTTGCTCGGCGCTGGCCAGGTTCAGGCCCAGTTCGTGGTGCAACCAGTGGATGGCCGCTTGCAACTGGCCGGGCGTGGCGCCGAGCAACTCGTCGAGTTGGGCCAGCAGGCGCGCCACGGCACTGGAGAGTTCGGCGCTGCGCCCGGGGGCTTCGCCGAGCCAGAAGGGAATGTTTGGCGGCTGGCCCTGGGCATCCTCGACCCGCACCTTGCCGGTTTCCACCCGCAGGATGCGATAGGAGGTGTTGCCCAGCTGGAACACGTCGCCGGCAATGCTTTCCACGGCGAAGTCTTCGTTGACGCTGCCAATGTTCAGCCCCTGGGGCTCCAGCAGCACGCTGTAGTCGGCGTTGTCGGGGATGGTCCCGCCGCTGGTCAGCGCGGTCAGTTGGGCGCCTCGGCGCCCGCGCAGGGTGCGGGCCAGGGCGTCGCGGTGCAGGTAGGCGCTGCGCAGGCCCTGGCGCCCGTTGAAGCCCTCGGCGAGCATCTGCAACAGCGCCTGGTAGTGGGCCTGATCCAGGTCGGCGTAGGGCGCGGCCTGGCGCAGCATGTCCAGCAGCGCGGCTTCCGACCACTCCTGGCAGCTGACTTCAGCGACGATCTGCTGGGCCAGCACATCCAGGGGGGCATGGGGAATCAGTAGAGTGTCCAGTTCGCCCCGGCGCACGCAGTCGAGCAGGGCGGCGCATTCGATCAGGTCGTCGCGGGTCAGGGCGAACAACCGGCCCTTGGGCGTGCCGCCCACCTGGTGACCGGAGCGGCCGACCCGCTGCAGAAAGGCCGAGATCGAGCGCGGCGAGCCGATCTGGCACACCAGGTCGACATCACCGATATCGATCCCCAGCTCCAGGGAAGCGGTAGCGATCAGCACTTGCAGGTCGCCGGCCTTGAGTCGCTGCTCGGCTTCCAGGCGCTGCTCCTTGGCCAGGCTGCCGTGGTGCGCGGCCACCGCCTGCTTGCCCAGGCGCTCGCTGAGGTGGCGGGCCAGGCGCTCGGCCAGGCGCCGGGTGTTGACGAATATCAGCGTGGTGCGGTGTTCCCTGGCCAGGTTGGCGAGGCGCTCGTACACCAGCTCCCAGACGTCATTGGCCATGACCGCCGACAGCGGCACCGGCGGCACTTCGATGTCCAGGTCCCGGGGCCGGGCGTGGCCGATATCGACAATTTCGCAAGGGCGGCCGTGGCCCACCAGAAAGCGCGACACGGCTTCGATGGGCTTCTGCGTGGCGGACAGGCCGATGCGCAGCAAGGGTTCGGCGCGCAAGGCCTGCAAGCGTTCCAGGCTCAGGGCCAGGTGGCTGCCGCGCTTGCTGCCGGCCAGGGCGTGGATTTCGTCGACGATCACGCTGCGGGTGCTGGCCAGCATCCTGCGGCCGGAATCCGAGCCCAGCAGCACGTAGAGGGATTCCGGGGTGGTGACGAGGATCTGCGGCGCGCTCTTGCGCATGGCGTTGCGGTCTTTCTGCGGGGTATCGCCGGTGCGCACCGCGGTGCTGATGGACAGTTCCGGCAGGCCCATGCGGCGCAATTGCTCGGTGATGCCCGCCAGTGGCTGCTGCAGGTTGATCTGAATGTCATTGCTCAAGGCCTTGAGTGGCGACACATACACCACCAGGGTGGCGTCCGGCAGCTGGCCACCGCCGGCCAGCCCCTGGCGCACCAGGTCATCGATCACCGCGAGAAAGGCGGTCAGGGTCTTGCCGGAGCCGGTGGGCGCGGCGATCAGGGTAGAGCGGCGCTGGGCGATCAGCGGCCAGGCGCGGGCCTGGGCCGGGGTCACAGCGGCAAAGGTATGCTTGAACCAGGCGCTGACAGCGGGGTGGAAGCCGTCCAGCACCGGATTCACGGATTGGGCAAGGTTCATGGATGGATTTATGCGGCCGCACCCGGCAACTTGCAAGCACCGTTGATTCCATGGGGGCCTCGACACTTTCTGAGTGACGCTTGCGCCACAAACCCGCAAAATGCAACGATTCCGGCAATTATCGACGGCCAGCCCCACGAGACTGGCCGACTCCAACCATCGTTCTGAACAGACTGGGCCTGCTGACTCTATGCGAATGCGCCTTATGTTACTGGGCGGCGGAAATGCCCTTGGGCAGGCGCTGATTCGCCTGGGTGCGGAGGAAGACATCGGTTTCCTCGCCCCCCGTCCGCCGCAAGACGGCTGGGATGCCGCGAGCCTTACGCAACTGCTCGACGACACCCGCCCGGATGCCTTGATCAACCTGGCTTACTACTTCGACTGGTTTCAGGCGGAGAGCGTGAGCGAGGCGCGCTTGAGCGGCCAGGAACGGGCGGTCGAGCGCCTGGCAGAGCTTTGCCAGCATCACAACATCATCCTCCTGCAACCTTCGAGCTACCGGGTGTTCGACGGCTCCCGGGCGACTGCCTACAGCGAAAAGGACGAGCCGGTGCCCCTGGGCCTGCGCGGCCAGGCTCTGTGGCGTATCGAGCAAAGCGTTCGCGCCACCTGCCCACAGCACGTGCTGCTGCGTTTCGGCTGGCTGCTGGATGACAGCCCGGACGGCATTCTCGGGCGTTTCCTGGCCCGGGCCGAATCCCCGGACGAACTGTTGATGGCCGACGACCGGCGGGGTAATCCGACCCCGGTGGACGATGCCGCGCGGGTGATCATCTCGGTGCTCAAGCAGCTCGATTGCGCCGCGCCGCTTTGGGGCACCTACCACTACGCCGGCCAGGAAGCCACCACGCCCCTGGCCCTGGGGCAGGCGGTGCTGACCGAAGCCCGGCAATTGCACCCGCTGGCCATCGAGGCGCCGACCGCCCAGGCCCATGCCGCCAGCGCCGATGCCGCCGAGGAACCGCAGCACGCAGTACTGGCCTGCAAGAAAATCCTTCATACCTTCGGGATCAAGCCGCGCGCCTGGCGTGCCGCGCTCCCGGCTTTACTGGATAGGTTTTATCGTCATGGCTGAAGGCCTCGTATTGATCACCGGCGGTGCCGGTTTCATTGGCTCGCACCTGGCCGACGCCCTGCTCGCCAAGGGCTACGCGGTGCGGGTGCTGGACGACTTGTCCACCGGCAAACCGAGCAACCTGCCGCTGGCTGATCCGCGGGTCGAGCTGATCGAGGGCAATGTGGCCGATGCGTCGCTGGTCAGCCAGGCCATGCAAGGCTGCTGCGCTGTGGCGCACCTGGCAGCGGTGGCTTCGGTGCAGGCCTCGGTGGACGACCCGGTACAGACCCACCAGAGCAATTTCATCGGCACCCTGAATGTCTGCGAGGCCATGCGTGAGCACGGCGTCAAGCGAGTGCTGTTCGCTTCCAGCGCTGCGGTGTATGGCAACAACGGGGAAGGCCAGTCCATCGACGAGGACACGGCCAAGGCGCCGCTGACCCCTTATGCCTCGGACAAGCTGGCCAGCGAGTACTACCTGGATTTCTACCGGCGCCAGCACGGGCTGGAACCGGCGATCTTTCGCTTCTTCAACATCTTCGGCCCGCGCCAGGATCCCTCTTCGCCCTATTCCGGGGTGATCAGCATCTTCAGCGAACGGGCCCAGCAAGGCTTGCCGATCACCGTGTTCGGCGATGGCGAGCAGACCCGGGATTTCGTCTACGTCGGCGATCTGGTTCAGGTGCTGGTGCAGGCCATCGAGGCTCCGCAGTTGGAAGTGGGAGCGGTCAACGTTGGCTTGAACCAGGCCACGACCCTCAAGCAGATGCTCGCGGCCCTGGCCGAGGTGGTGGGTGCCTTGCCACCCATCAGCTACGGCCCGGCTCGGGCGGGCGATATCCGCCATTCGCGGGCTGGCAACCAGCGGCTGCTGCAGCGCTTCAAGTTCCCCGAACCGACCCCGATGAGCGTCGGCCTCGCCCGCCTGATGGGGCGCTGAGGGAAAACACGCACATGAAAAAGGCGCCTTGCAAGGCGCCTTTTTTATTGCTGGCGGGTTTAGAACTTGTAACCCAGGCCCACCATGTAGACCCATGGGTCGACGTCCACATTGACCTTGGCACGAGTGCCGGCGGCCAGGGCGTTGTTGTCCACGTAGGCGCGGGTATCGATGTCGATGTAGCGTGCCTGGGCGTTGATCATGATGTTGTCGGTCAGCATGTAGTCGGCACCGATCTGCCAGGCCAGGCCCCAGGAGTTCTTGGCGCGGAAGTTGTCGAAACCTTCGGACTGGGCGCGGCTGCCGACGTGCTCGTCGTAGATCCAGGTGTAGTTGATACCGGCACCGACGTAGGGTTGGAACACCGACTTGTGGTCCAGCGGGTAGTACACCACGCTCAGGGTCGGTGGCAGGTGCTTGAGAGTACCCAGCTTGCCGTTGGCCGGAGCCAGGGACGTGTTGCGGATCTTCACGTCGTGTTCGAACGGGGTGGCGGCCAGCAACTCGATACCGATGTTGTTGGTCAGCATGTAGGCGAAGTTCAAGCCCAGCTGAGTGTCGCTGTCCATGGTCGCCTTGCCGCCCAGGTTGGCGCCAGCCAGTGGGCCGCTGTCGACCTTGACGTCGGAGCTGTTGGCTTTGGGTTTGACGGTAATCGCACCGGCACGAACGATGATGTCACCAGCTTCGTGGGCGTTGGCAATCGGGGCGGCGAGTGCGAGCGCGATCAGGGAGGCGCTAAGCAGAGACTTGTGCATGGGAGCTCCAAAGGACGATTCAGATTGGCTATGTCCAATGGTAAGGATCGTCAAGTTGACCGCCTTGACTCAGCTCAATGAAATGGCAAACCCCGGTTGGCGGGGTGAACTATTCTTTTGCCCCGCACTCTTTTGACGTTCCCCGGGCGTCGCCCGCCCGCACTCTTTTACTCCGGCAACTCGTAGACGTAGATCTTCTGCGCCGCCATCTGGTAGCCGGCATCCGCCAGCTCGCTGGTGGAGGGCTTGACCTGCATGTCGCCTTCGATCCAGTACGGCTGGTACAGCTCATCGAGTTTCACCCCGACTTCGCTGGTGACGTGGACGATCTGGTTCGACGGCGGTGGCGGTACGTGGATGCAGGCGCCGAAGTAGGGCACCAGCAGGAAGTCTGTGGTGCGTCCTTCCTCGCTCACTTCCAGGGGCACGATGTAGCCGGGCAGGCGCACCGATTGGCCGTCGAGGCTCTTCACCACCGGGGCATTGGGCAGGTCCTGCTTGGCAGCGGGAGCCGATTCGGCGGACAGCGCATCGCTCATCTGCGACAGGTCGTGCAGCGGCTTCATGTTCGGCACTTCCGGCGGCGCGTCCGGCGGGATCATTTCCGACCAGGTCAGGTCCTTCGGAGCCCCCGCCGCCCACAGCGGCGAGCTGAACAGCAGCGACAGGGCAAGCAGAGAGCGCAGCAAGCGTTGGGTCTTCATAAACCAGGGCTCATAAACGAATCGACAGGCCATCGGCCAGGGATTGCCGGTAG
The DNA here is from genome assembly GCF_000397205.1 of Pseudomonas protegens CHA0. NCBI lineage: Bacteria > Pseudomonadati > Pseudomonadota > Gammaproteobacteria > Pseudomonadales > Pseudomonadaceae > Pseudomonas > Pseudomonas protegens. The sequence continues at coordinate 6,104,479 of NC_021237.1, read as the reverse complement.
GCGCGCCAGGCCGGCACGCTGCCCATCAGCAGCGCGGCGATCAGAATACCGCCCAGCAGCGTCCACTCATACTGGCTGGGCCAGGACAGTGGCAGGTACAGGCCGTAATTCGACTGCACGTAGCCCTGGGCCAGGGCGATGCCCAGGTACAGCAGGCCAAGCCCGGCCAGCACCCCGAACAGCGCCAGGGCGAAGGCTTCGAAGATCAGCAGGGTCGCAATGTGCCAGGGGCGCGCGCCCACCGAGCGCAGGATGGCCATCTCCCGCCGGCGTTCATTGAGGCTGGTGAGGATCGCCGTGAGCATGCCGATCAGGCCGGTCAGGACCACGAACAGCGACACCACGAACAAGGCTTTCTCGGCGGTGCCCATCAGGCTCCAGAGTTCCTGCAGGGCCACGCCGGGCAGGATCGCCAGCATCGGCTCGCCGCGGAATTCGTTGATCTCCCGTTGCAGGGCGAAGGTCGAGATCTTGCTGTTGAGGCCCAGCATGAAGGCGGTGATGGCCTGGGGCGTCAGGTCCATGTTGCGCGCCTGGTCGGCGCTGATGCGCCCCTCGCCACGGGCCGGCACGCCGTTGTGCCAGTCGATGTGGATCGCCTCCATGCCGCCCAGGCTGATGTGCAGGGTGCGGTCCACCGGAGTGCCGGTGCGCTTGAGGATGCCGACCACGGTGAAGGGCTTGTCGTCGTGCTTGACCAGGCTGATGGCCGCCACGCCATGGGCCAGTACCAGCTTGTCCCCCAGCTTGTAGTGCAAGGCATCGGCGACTTCGGCCCCCAGCACCACTTCGAAGGGGTCGCTGGCGAAGGCCCGGCCCACCGCCAGTTGCAGGTTCTGCTGGTGGCCGTACTGGTAGTGCTGGAAGTAGGCGTCGGTGGTGCCCATCACCCGGTAGCCGCGGTGGGAGTCGCCCAGGGAAATCGGGATCGCCCACTTCACCTTGGGGTTGCTGGCGAAGTGCTCGAAGCTGTCCCAGCGGATGTTGTTGGTGGCGTTGCCGATGCGGAATACCGAGTACAGCAGCAGGTTCACCGAACCGGAACGGGCGCCGACGATCAGGTCGGTGCCGCTGATGGTGCTGGCGAAACTGGCCCGGGCTTCGGTGCGCACCCGCTCCACCGCCAGCAGCAGGCAGACCGAGAGGGCAATGGCGAAGGCCGTGAGGATCGCGGTGAAGCGACGGTTAGCCAGGCTGGCCATGGCTAGACGGAACAGATACATCTCAGACCTCTGCGGGCTTGGCGGCGCGATTGAGTTCGGCCAGCGACAGGTTGCGATCGAACAGCGCTGCCAGGCTCTGGTCGTGGCTGACGAACAGCAGGCTGGCCCCGGCTTCACGGCATTCGGCGAACAGCAATTGGAGGAAGGCTTCCCGGGCGTCGTGGTCCAGCGCCGAAGTCGGTTCGTCGGCAATCACCAGTTCCGGCTGGCCGATCAGCGCCCGGGCCGCAGCGACCCGCTGCTGCTGGCCGATGGATAGCGAATCGGCGCGGCGGCCGAGCAGCTCCGCGTCCTTCAGCCCCAGGTGGGCCAGCAGGGTGGCTGCGGCCTGCTCGACGCTGCCATGGCGCTGTGCGGCGCGGCCGGCCCGTAGCTTGGAGAAGTGGCAGGGCAGCTCGACGTTCTCGCGTACCGAGAGAAACGGCAGCAGGTTGAACTGCTGGAAGATGTAGCCGGTGTGATCGACGCGAAAGCGGTCGCGGGCGCCGGCCGAAAGCTCGGTCAGCTCCTGGCCCAGCAGGCGAATGCTGCCCTGGTTGGGTTTCTGCACGCCGCCCAGCAGGCCCAGCAGGGTGGTCTTGCCGCTGCCGCTGGGGCCCTTGAGGAACAGGGTTTCGCCGACTTCCAGGCGAAAGTCCGGGATGTCCAGTAACGGTGGATGACCGGGCCAGTTGAAGCCCAGGTTGGACAGTTCGATAAGTGCTTGGGTCATGTCGGGTCGATCATCGGATGAGTGTTGTAGCCGCCGAAGGCAGCGGCTACAGGGTTGGCGCTCAGAACTTCAGGGTTGCCGCCGTGGCGCTGGCTTCGACGCCCTGCTGGCCATTCGGCGAAATGAGTTGTACCTGAATTTTCTGGGTGGCGGGGAAGGTCTTGAAGACCTGCCCCAGATCGAGGGTCTTCAGGGCATCCGGCTTGGCGCAGGTGAACTGGTAGTGGGCGTGGATCTCGCTGTGCTCATGGTGATGCTCGTGGCCAGCGGTGTCCTTGGCATCTTCGTCGTGGTCGTCGTCATCGTGATCATCGGCATCGGGCTGGTCGCCGAACAGCGGGCTCTCCAGCTCCTGCTTGGCCACCACGCACGCCGCTGCCTTGGGCAGGCTGAACAGCACCAGCGGCTGTTCCAGCTGGGTGCGGGCGGCAGCCACCTTGGCCTTGTCGGCGTCGGTGCTCGGAGCGTGTTCGAAGCCCACCAGGTTCATTGCCGGGCTCTCCAGCTCCAGTTCCAGGGTCTGGCCGTCGAGCACTGCGTTCAAACGGCCGACTCCATGTTCGTGGGCGCCGAGGCTGCCATGTTCATGCTCGTGATCATGGGCTTGCGCGGCCTGGGCGGCGGCCAGCGGCAACAGGGCGAACGGCAGGGCGAGTAGCAGACGGCGCATAGCAAGTCTCCGGAGCGAAGATGAAATAAATGTTATGTGATCTTATAACAATCGGCCGCTGAGTTTGACCGGCCGCTTGGCGTTGTGCAAGACGCGTGGGAGCATGCTCGTCAGAAAAATTCAGGAGCACAGCAATGTTGCGGATTCGTGGAAGCATCGGCGACTGGCCGGTGGATTTGACCCTTGAACTGGACGAAGGCGACTGGGCGCAACTGGGTGCGCAGTTGCAGGCGGCCAAGCCCGAGAGCGTCGCGGTGGCGGCGAAGCCGGCCAGCCAGGACGATGCCCTGTGGCAGACCACCAAGGAGTTGCTGCGCAAGGCCGGGCAGCTCAGCGGGCCGGAGTTGCTGGAGCAATTGGAAGGGCTGGCCGGTAGCGCGGCGGCAGGCAAGCGCTTGTTGGTGCGCTTGCGCCACTGCGCCGAGGTCAAGGTGGTGAGCGGCGCCGATACGCCGATCTACAGCTGGGTGCAATGACCCTGCAGGAGCCCGCTTGCTGGCGAACGCGTTCGGCCTGTCAGAACGCTTTCGCTGGCAAGCCAGCTCCTGCACCAGCCGGCTCAGTACAGGGCGGCGAACAGCTTGCGGCGGTAGGCGGTCACCAGCGGGTGGTCGTTGCCCAGCAGGTCGAAGACTTGCAGCAGGGTCTTGTGGGCGATGCCTTCGTTGTAGCTGCGGTTGCGCATGAACAGCTTGAGCAGGGCTTCGAGCGCCGCTTCATATTGCTGGCGCGCCAGTTGCTGGATCGCCAGTTGGTACAGCGCTTCATCGTCCTGCGGGTCCTTGGCCAGGCGCGCCTTGAGCTCGGCGGCGTCCGGCAGGTCCGCGGCCTGCTTGAGGAAGGTGATCTGCGCCTTGGCTCCGGCCAGGGCCGCCTTGTGCTCATCGCTCTTGACCGCGTCGAGCACGGTCTGGGCTTCACCCAGCTCGCCACGCTCGGCCAGGCAGCGGGCGTAGAGGATCAGCGCCTTGGCGTTGCTGTTGTCTTCGCCCAGCAGCACCTTGAGCAGGGCCTCGGCATCGCCGATACGACCTTCGGCAAACAGGGCTTCGGCCTGTTCCAGCGGATCGGCGGCCGGCGGTGGCGGCATCTGCACATGGGGTTCGAGCATGGCCCGCACCGCGGATTCCGGTTGCGCACCGGCAAAGCCGTCTACGGGCTGGCCGTCCTTGAACAGCACCACGGTGGGCAGGCTGCGGATGCCGAAGCGGGCGACGATGTCCTGCTCGATGTCGCAGTTGACCTTGGCCAGCAGCAGTTCGCCCTGATAGCTCTCGGCAATTTGCTGCAGCATCGGCATCAGCGCCTTGCAGGGCGCACACCACTCGGCCCAGAAGTCCACCAGGACCGGCTTGTGAAAGGAGTTCTCGATCACCGACTGGTCGAAATCAGCGGTGCGGGCGTCGAAGATGTAGGGCGTTTCCTGACTCATGGGGTATCTCGAATAAGCGGGAATGGAACCACTATAAAGGCTGGCCGGGAGGCTGAAAATCGCTATCGCCGCTGTGCGTGATAGAGGCTCACGTTGCGAAATTCCCAGGGTTCGGCCAGGTCGGGCAGGGTGAGGGCATTGAGCATTTCCAGGCGCTGATAGAGCGGGTGCTGGAAGTCCCGTACGCGGGAATCCGCCACCAGGGCCTGGCGGCCACGGCTGAGGAACTGGTCCAGCAGCGGCAGGTTGGCCCGGTCGTAGAGCACGTCCGCCACCAGGATCAGGTCGAAGCGGTCGGCCTCGGCGAAGAAATCCATGGAATAGCTCAGCTCGACGCCATTGAGTCGGGCATTCGCCCGGCAGGCGGCAATGGCCAGCGGGTCAAGGTCACAGGCCACCACTTCCCGGGCTCCGGCCTTGGCCGCGGCAATCGCCGCCACGCCGGAACCGGCACCGAAATCCAGCACCCGCTTGCCCGCGACCCAATGCGGCTGCTCGGCCAGGTAGCGCGCCAGGGCCAGGCCGCTGGCCCAGCAGAAGCTCCAGTAGGGCGGCTCGTGGAGGATGCGCCGGGTTTCTTCCGGGGTGAAGGCGCGGTTCATGTTGTCGGCGTCGATCAGCCAGAGCTTCAGCGTGGTATCGGGCAGCTCGCAGGCTACCAGTCGCGCGTCCCCCAGCAGTTCGCTGAGGGCAGCTTGCAGGTCGAGCGGGACATTCATGGGGCTTTGACAAATTGCAGTTGGCCCAGGGCCTGGCTGGTGGGTTGGTCGATGCGTTGGGCCGGCAGGTGCAGGATCAATTGGCCGGACTGGCTGGCGCGGCCGCGCAGTTCGACCCGGGTTCCGGCCGGAAAGGCTTCGGTGGCAAAGCGCAGGCGGAACGGCAGGGCCTGGCTGGTGCCGCTCAGGTTGCTGCTGGCCAGCAGGCGTTGCGGACGGCCGCGCTCATCGATCACCAGCAGGGCCAGCTCGACGTCGGCGCCGGCCGGTACGCCCTCGAGGGTGCCACTCAACTCGCGCTGGTAGGCCGGCAAGGGGCCTGGATCGGCCGGTTCCTGATTTTTTTTCACCGCCTGCTGCTGTGAAGTGGAGGGGGCCGCGGTTTTTGGCGCATCGCTGCTGCAAGCGACCAACAGGCTGACAAGACTGAGCAGAACGAGCGGTCTGAGCGGCATCTGAAGCTCCAACAAGGCGAATTTCCGTGTGCGAAACATAATAGTCGGTCTGTATACCGTAAAGGCTATGGCTTGTCTTGCCAGTGGGATGCGCTACCATGGCCCTCCCTTTTTTTGTTGCCTGCCACCATGCACTGTCCCTTCTGCGGTGCCAACGACACCAAGGTCATCGACTCGCGTCTGGTCGCCGAGGGCGAACAGGTGCGCCGCCGGCGTGAATGCCTGGCCTGTGGTGAACGTTTCACCACCTTCGAAACCGCCGAACTGGTGATGCCGCGCCTGATCAAGACTGACGGCAGCCGTCAGCCCTTCGACGAAGAAAAACTGCGCGCCGGTATGCAGCGCGCCCTGGAAAAACGCCCGGTGAGTGTCGAGCGTCTGGAGGCGGCGCTGGTGCACATCAAGCACAAGCTGCGGGCCACCGGCGAGCGCGAGGTCAAGTCGCTGGTCGTGGGTGAGCTGGTGATGACCGAGCTGCAGAAGCTCGATGAAGTCGCCTACATCCGCTTCGCCTCGGTCTATCGCCGTTTCCAGGACCTCAACGAATTCCGTGAAGAGATCGACCGTCTCGCCCGTGAGCCGGCCAAGCAATGAGCCAGCCTGCCGAGCAAGCGGTCCTCGACGCCCACTACATGGCCCGTGCTCTGGAACTGGCGCGCAAGGGTCGCTACTCCACCCATCCCAACCCGCGTGTCGGCTGCGTCATCGTGCGCGACGGCCAGGTGGTGGGCGAGGGCTGGCACGTGCGGGCCGGCGAGCCCCATGCCGAGGTGCATGCCCTGCGCGCGGCCGGTGAACTGGCCCGTGGCGCCACCGCCTATGTGACCCTCGAACCCTGCAGCCATCACGGGCGTACGCCGCCCTGCGCCGACGCCCTGGTGAATGCCGGTGTGGCACGGGTGGTCGCGGCCATGCAGGACCCCAACCCGGAAGTGGCCGGCCGTGGCTTGCATCGCCTGGCCCAGGCCGGCATCGACACCCATGGCGGTGTGCTGGAAGGCGAGGCGCGGGCGATCAATAAAGGCTTTCTGAAACGCATGGAGCACGGCTTGCCTTATGTGCGGGTCAAGCTGGCCATGAGCCTGGATGGCCGCACCGCCATGGCCAGTGGCGAGAGCCAGTGGATCACTGGCCCTGCGGCGCGCTCTGCAGTGCAGCGCCTGCGGGCCGAGTCCAGCGTGGTACTGACCGGCGCCGACACAGTGCTGGCGGACGACGCGCGGCTGACCGTGCGCGCCGCCGAACTGGGCCTGGATGCCGAGCAGACCGCCCTGGCCATGAGCCGGCCGCCGCTGCGGGTGCTGATCGACGGCCGCCTGCGGGTGCCTCTGGATGCGCCATTCTTCAAGGCCGGCCCAGCGTTGGTTGCCACTTGTGCGGCGGTGGAAGAGCAATACGCCAACGGCCCGGAATGCCTGATTGTTCCAGGCCCCGATGGCCAGGTGGATCTGCGTCGCCTGCTGTTGGAGCTGGCGGCCCGTGGGGTCAACGAAGTGCTGGTGGAAGCCGGCCCACGCCTGGCCGGGGCCTTTGCCCAGCAGGGCCTGGTGGACGAGTACCAGATATTCGTCGCCGGCAAGTTCCTCGGTTCCTCTGCGCGGCCGTTGCTGGACTGGCCGCTGGCGCAGATGAGCCAGGCGCCATTGCTGAAGATCATAGAAATGCGTGCGGTGGGCGATGACTGGCGAGTCACTGCCATCCCGGCCCCGCCAGCGAGCGTATAATTCCCGACTTTCGCCTACCCGGCGGCCCTGTTCTCGAGGAGGACTCCATGTTCACCGGCATCATCGAATCCATCGGCAGCATTCGCGCATTGACCCCAAAAGGCGGAGATGTGCGGGTCTATGTAGAAACCGGCAAGCTTGATCTGGCCGACGTCAAATTGGGCGACAGCATCGCGGTGAACGGCGTCTGCCTGACCGCTGTTGAACTGCCTGGCGATGGTTTCTGGGCCGATGTCAGCCGTGAAACCCTGGACTGCACCGCTTTTCATCAGTTGAAGGCCGGCAGCCGGGTGAACCTGGAGAAAGCCCTGACCCCGACCACCCGCCTGGGCGGTCACCTGGTCAGTGGCCATGTCGACGGCGTCGGTGAAGTGGTGGCGCGGGAAGAAAATGCCCGGGCCATCCAGTTCCGCATCCGCGCACCGAAAGAGCTGGCCAAGTACATCGCCCATAAAGGCTCGATCACCGTCGACGGCACCAGCCTGACGGTCAACGCGGTCAATGGCGCCGAGTTCGAGCTGACCATCGTTCCCCACACCCTGGCGGAAACCATCATGGCCGACTACCGGCCGGGTCGGCAGGTCAACCTTGAGGTGGACCTGCTGGCGCGCTACTTGGAGCGCCTGCTGCTGGGCGACAAGGCGGCCGAGGCCACGGGCGGCACCATTACCGAAAGTTTTCTGGCCGCTAACGGCTATCTCAAATCCTGACTCAAGGGGGTGCCGAGTGGCGCTCAACAGCATCGAAGAACTGGTTGAAGACATCCGCCAAGGCAAGATGGTCATCCTCATGGATGACGAAGACCGCGAGAACGAAGGCGACCTGATCATGGCCGCCGAGTGCTGCAAGGCCGAACACATCAACTTCATGGCCAAGCACGCCCGCGGCCTGATCTGCATGCCCATGAGCCGCGAGCGCTGCGAGCTGCTCAAGCTGCCGCTGATGGCGCCGCGCAACGGTTCGGGGTTTGGCACCAAGTTCACCGTCTCCATCGAGGCCACCGAAGGCGTGACCACCGGCATCTCCGCCGCTGACCGCGCCCGTACCGTGCAGGCCGCCGCTGCCAAGGACGCCAAGGCCGAGGACATCGTCAGCCCGGGCCACATCTTCCCGCTGATGGCCCAGCCCGGCGGCACCCTGGCCCGCGCTGGCCACACCGAGGCCGCCTGCGACCTGGCGCGCATGGCCGGTTTCGAGCCCAGCGGGGTGATCTGCGAAGTGATGAACGACGACGGCACCATGTCCCGTCGCACCGAACTGGAAGCCTTCGCCGCCGAGCACAACATCAAGATCGGCACCATTGCCGACCTGATCCACTACCGGATGATCCACGAACGTACCGTTCAGCGGATTGCCGAGCAGCCGCTGGATAGCGAACTGGGCCAGTTCAACCTGGTGACCTATCGTGATTCCGTGGAAGGCGACGTGCACATGGCCCTGACCCTGGGCGAGATCTGCGCTGAAGAGCCGACCCTGGTACGGGTGCACAACATGGATCCGCTGCGCGACCTGCTGATGGTCAAGCAACCGGGCCGCTGGAGCCTGCGGGCGGCCATGGCCACGGTGGCCGAGGCCGGCAGTGGCGTGGTGCTGTTGCTCGGGCACCCGCTGGATGGCGACGTGCTGCTGGCGCATATCCGTGAAACCGCGGAGCACCAGCCGGCGAAGAAGCCCACCACCTACAGCATCGTCGGTGCCGGTTCGCAGATCCTGCGCGACCTGGGCGTACGCAAAATGCGCCTGATGAGTGCGCCGATGAAGTTTAATGCGATATCCGGTTTCGACCTGGAAGTTGTAGAATACGTGCCCTCCGAATAAAAGCCGCCTGTTTCCGGCAGCCTATTCGCGGTTCAAATATCACTGAAGAGCGTGTACTAGACACGCTCTGGCTCTTTAAGAGATTTGTCGAATGACCCTGAAGACCATCGAAGGTACCTTCATCGCCCCTAAAGGCCGCTATGCCCTGGTGGTCGGCCGTTTCAACAGCTTCGTCGTCGAAAGCCTGGTCAGCGGCGCGGTTGACGCCCTGGTTCGCCACGGCGTGAGCGAAAGCGACATCACCATCATCCGTGCTCCTGGCGCCTTCGAAATTCCGTTGGTTGCACAGAAAGTGGCACAAAAGGGTGAGTTCGCGGCAATCGTCGCCCTGGGCGCGGTCATTCGTGGCGGTACTCCGCACTTCGAATACGTGGCTGGCGAGTGCACCAAGGGCCTGGCCCAGGTGTCCATGGAGTTCGGCGTGCCAGTGGCCTTCGGCGTGCTGACCGTTGACTCGATCGAACAAGCCATCGAGCGTTCCGGCACCAAGGCCGGCAACAAAGGTGCTGAAGCTGCCCTGTCCGCCCTGGAAATGGTCAGCCTGCTGGCGCAGTTGGAGGCCAAGTGATTAGCGACGATAGCGATCGTTTCAACCCGCGCGATCCCAAGCCTGCCAATGCCGGCAAGCCATCCAAGAGCGCCAAGCGTCGCGAAGCCCGTCAGCTCGCGACCCAGGCGCTGTACCAATGGCACATGGCCAAGCATTCGCTGAACGAGATCGAAGCGCAGTTTCGGGTCGACAACGATTTCACTGACATCGATGGCGCCTACTTCCGTGAGATCCTGCACGGGGTTCCGGCCAACAAGAACGAGATCGACACCGCGCTCGTGCCTTGCCTGGACCTGGCCATCGATGAGCTGGACCCTGTGGAACTGGCGGTTCTGCGCCTGTCCACCTGGGAACTGCTCAAGCGCGTCGACGTGCCGTACCGCGTTGTGATCAACGAAGGTATCGAACTGGCCAAGGTCTTCGGTTCCACCGATGGCCACAAGTTCGTCAATGGCGTACTCGACAAGCTGGCCCCACGCCTGCGCGAAGCTGAAGTGAAGGCGTTCAAGCGCTGAACCGCGCTTGCAGCTGCCATGGGCGAGTTTGAGCTGATCCGCAACTTCTTCGCTGCCGCGCCTTGTGCGCAGGGCGGCGAGGGTGTTGCCCTGGGGATCGGCGACGACTGCGCCTTGCTGGCAGTTGCCCCTGGCGAGCAGTTGGCGATTTCCACCGACACCCTGGTGGCCGGTGTGCATTTCGCCGATCCCTGCGAGCCCTTTCTTCTTGGCCAACGCTCCCTGGCGGTGGCTGTCAGCGACCTGGCCGCCATGGGCGCCACGCCACTGGCCTTTACCCTTGCCCTGACCCTGCCGACGGTAAGCACCGATTGGCTGCAGGCCTATGCCCAAGGTTTGAATGCCATGGCGCAGAACTGCGGGGTGCGCCTGATCGGTGGCGATACCACCCGCGGCCCCTTGACCCTGACCCTGACGGTATTCGGCCGGGTACCTGCCGGCCTGGCCCTGACCCGCAGCGGTGCTCGGGCAGGCGATCTGCTGTGCGTCGGCGGTGACCTGGGCAACGCCGCCGGCGCCTTGCCGCTGGTTCTGGGCCAGCGCAGCGCCGAGCCGGCGCTGGCTGAGCCACTGCTGGCCCATTACTGGTCGCCGCAACCGCAACTGGCCCTGGGCCAGGCGCTGCGGGGCAAGGCCACGGCGGCGCTGGACATCTCCGATGGCTTGCTGGCCGACTGCGGCCATATCGCCACGGCCTCGGCGGTTGGTTTGCAGGTCGAGGTCGAGAAGGTGCCGCTGTCGCCGGCGCTGCTGGGCTTTCTCGGCCAGCAGGGCGCTCGCGCCGCGGCCCTGAGTGGCGGTGACGACTACGTCCTGGCCTTCACCCTGCCACCGGCCGAACTGGCGCCGCTACTGACGGCCGGCTGGCCAGTGCGGGTGGTCGGGCGAGTGGTGGCCGGGCAGGGGGTGACCCTGCTGGATGCCGATGGGCAGGACATCACCCCCGGCACCCGGGGTTATCAACACTTTCCGGAGACACAGTGACAGATCATCCCAAACAGGTCCCGGCGGAGTTCGTACCGCCGTCGGTGTGGCGCAACCCCTGGCATTTCCTGGCCTTCGGCTTTGGTTCCGGCACCTTGCCCAAGGCGCCGGGCACCTGGGGTTCGCTGGTTGCGCTACCCTTTATCCCGCTGTGGCAGATGTTGCCGGACTGGGGCTACTGGCTGATGCTCGGCATCACCATGCTGTTCGGCTTCTGGCTCTGCGGCAAGGTGGCCGACGATCTGCGGGTGCATGACCACGAAGGCATCGTCTGGGATGAAATGGTCGGCATGTGGATCACCCTGTGGCTGGTGCCCGAAGGCTGGTACTGGCTGCTGGCAGGTTTCCTGATGTTCCGCTTCTTCGACATTCTCAAGCCCTGGCCGATTCGCTGGATCGACCGGCATGTGCATGGCGGCGTCGGCATCATGCTCGACGACGTCCTCGCCGGGGTGTTTGCCTGGCTGGCGATGCAAGGGCTGGTGTGGTGCTTCAGCTGAGGAAATAGGCATGGGTGTGTGCCGCGCGCTGCTGGTATTGCTGGTTGCCTTGAGCTGTTGCAGCGTCCGGGCCGCGGAGCCGCAGGCGCAGCCCAGGCACATTCGCATCGCCAGCGAGGTCTGGAGCGATTACACCGAAGCCAACGGCGAGGGGCTGGGCTGGGACATCCTGCGCGAAGTCTTCGAGCCGCTGGGTGTGACCATCGAACGTTGCAGCGTGCCCTATACCCGTTCGGTCGGGCTGGTACAGCGCGGCGAAGTGGACGCCCACATGGGTGCCTACCGCGATGAGTCGCCGGGTGTGCTTTACCCCCACTGGAACTACGACACCGATCACATCTACGCCCTGGGACTGGCCAGCAACCCCGAGTTGAGCCTGGCGACTATCGCCAGTTACCGACTGGTCTGGGTGCGCGGCTACAAGTACCAGGACTACCTGCCCAATATCCGTCGCTACAACGAGATCCGCCGGCGCATCGGCATCCTGCCGATGCTGCTGTACAGCCGCGCCGACTATTACATCGATGCCCAGACCGAGATCGACTACGTGCTGGGGCAGGCCTCCGATCCGAGCCAGTTCAAGCGTACCCACCTGACCGAGCTGCCGCTGTACCTGGGGTTCGCCAGCAACCCGCGCGGGCGGGAAATGCGCGAACTGTACGACCAGCGCATGGCACAGCTGGTGAGCACCGGGCGTTTGCGGCCGATCTTCGAGCGCTGGAAACAGCCTTATCCCTTTGATGGGAGCCCTTAGCCGGCGGTGCGTTGATCAAACTTATCGATCTTTATCTCCGATAATTCAGCCTAAGCGTCCAGTGGAGGCTGCTGTTACAATGCCGCCTCTGCGAATCTCCAGTCCTCATACAGATCAGGAGCACAACAGTGCCCGTCGTTTTTGTTGCTGCTTGCAAGCTGCCTACGCCTTTTGCGCAATTCACCATGCATGGTTTTCTCGATGAAGCTACCGGCCGCGAGCATGTGGTGCTCAGCCTGGGCGATATCGCCGACGGCGCTCCGGTTCTCGGCCGCCTGCACTCCGAGTGCCTGACCGGCGATGCACTGTTCAGCCAGCGTTGCGATTGCGGCTCGCAACTGGAAGCCGCCCTGCAGGCCATCGCCCGCGAAGGTCGTGGGGTGTTGCTGTACTTGCGCCAGGAAGGCCGGGGTATCGGCCTCTTGAACAAGATCCGCGCCTACGAACTGCAGGACGGTGGCGCCGACACCGTGGAGGCCAACGAACGCCTGGGCTTTGCCGCCGACCAGCGCGACTACGCCATGTGCCTGCCGATGCTGGAGCACCTGGGGGTCAAGTCCCTGCGCCTGATGACCAACAACCCGCGCAAGGTCAAGGCCTTGACCGAGATGGGGATCCAGGTCGCCGAGCGCGTACCGCTGCATACCGGCCACAACCCGCACAACAAACTCTACCTGGCGACCAAGGCCAGCAAGCTCGACCACATGATGGGCAACGAGCACCAGGGCGAGGTTGACCGCGCGTGACCCGGGGCCAAGTCAAGCGGCGCCTGACCGTCAGTTGGTGGCAATACCTGGCCCTGGGCCTGTTGCCGTTGTTCGTGATCAACGCGCTGTTCGGCCAGGGCGAGCCCATCCTGCCGGTGCTGGCGATGCCGTTCTTCATTGCCGGGGTGGCATCGATGTTCGTCAGCCTGCGCTTCTTCGGCGGCTACAAGCACGCCCTGATCGCCACCCAGAAAGCCCTGGACACTCCCGAGGAACCGGCGGCCTGGATCAACCTTGCGGCCAGCCGGCGGGTGGCGTTCCTGGCGGCGTCGCTGCCGGCCTGGATCGGCACCCTGGCAGTGTTCGTCGGCCTGGAAGCGGTGCCGCTGATGCTTCTGGCGGTGTCCACGGCGGTGCTGTTCTACCTCTATCGCATTCCGCGTCAACTGGGCTGATGCTGCGCTGGCTGGCGGTCCTGTGCCTGCTGGCCAGTGTTCCGGCGCTGGCGGCGCAGCGGGTGGTGAGTCTTGCGCCATCGCTCTCGGAAATCGTTGTAGAGCTGGGGGCTGCCGAGCTGCTGGTGGGCGTGCTGGATGCCGGTGAACGGCCCGCGCCGCTCAAGGACCTGCCTTCGGTGTGGCGCTACGGCCAGCTGGATATCGAGCGTTTGCTGAGCCTCAAGCCTGATCTGCTGTTGCTCTGGCCGGGCAGTGTCGGCCCGGCCCAGCGCGATCAACTGGCGCGCCTGGGGATCCCCACCCTGGTTGCCGAACCCCATGACTTCCCGCAACTGACCGCGCAGATTGCCGAGATCGGCGAGCGCCTGGGTCGCCCGGCGGCCGGCCGCGAGCTGGCCGCCGAGTTGAACGGGCAACTGGCTGCATTGCGCGTCCGCTATCACCGCGAACCGCCGTTGCCGGTGTTCTATCAGGTCTGGGACCAGCCGCTGTATACCGTGGGTGGTGGGCAGATCATCAGCGAAGCCTTGAGTGTCTGCGGCGCGCGCAATGTGTTTGCCGACCAGCAACTGCCGGCGCCCCAGGTCAGTATCGAGTCGGTGTTGCAGCGCAATCCGCAGGCGATCCTGGCCACCGTCCAGGGACAGTTGGATGCCTGGAAGGCCTGGCCGCAGATCGCGGCGGTACAGCAGGGGCGGTTGTTGCTGGTGAGGGACAAGGGCCTGGAGCGGCCCAGTGGGCAGATGATTGCAGCGACTGCCAAGCTCTGTGCCTTGATCGCGCCCGAGCGCTGAGCCCCTTCGCCGGCGAGCCGGCTCCTACGGGGTCGGTGTAGGAGCTGGCTTGCCAGCGAAGGCGGCGGACCTTACAGCTCAGGCGTCCAGGTCACGCCGAGCATCCAGGTACGGCCTTCGCTGCGGTAGCCATAGTCGTTGCCGTTGTACTCGTAGAACGCGCGGCTATAGGACTTGTCGAAGATGTTGTCGAGTTTCAGGTCCAGCTTCACTTCCTGATTGATCGCCCAACTGCTTCGCAGTCCGAACAGGCCGTAGCCGCCAATCGGGACCTGCTTTTTCGTGCTCAAGTCCTCACGGCTCTTGCTCACCAGTTGCCAACTGGCACCTAGCGCCAATTGGTCGAACTGCCGGTCTAGATCCAGATTCAAGGTGCGGCGGGCACGGCGCGGCAGTTGATGGCCATCCTTGCGATTGCGCGGATCAATGATCGCGGTGCCGATGCTGGTCTGCCAGCCGAACAGTTCCTGTTTCAGGGCCGCTTCGAAACCGTTGATTCTCGCTGCGCCAACGTTTTCCGGGCGTTGGGCTATGCGGTCATAAATGATTGCGTCCTTGATATCGGTGCGGAAGATCGAGGTCTCCAGGCGAGTGCTTTGCGTCAGTTGGTTACGCCACTGCAATTCATAGCTCTTGGAGTGTTCCGGCTTGAGGTCGGGGTTGCTGAAGCCGGGGTAATACAGGTCGCTGAAGTTGGGCGCCCGGAAACCTTCGCTATAGGAGAGCAGCAAGTCATTGTCCGGGTTGAGCGGCAGGGTAAAGGTGCCGCTCCAAGTGTTCTGGCTGCCATATTGCTGGTTCTGGTCGCGGCGCAGACCCAGCTCGGTGGAGAAACTGTCACCGCGAAAGCGGTGCTGAATGAAGGCTGCCCGGTTCCAGCGGCTGTCTTCGGCAAATCGCGCCGGGCTGGTATTGAGCCGGTCTTCGTACCAGTCAGCGCCGAGGATCAGGCTGTTGTGTTCGTCCAGGCGCAGATCGTTCTGCCAGTTCAGCGAGTCCCGGTAGGTATTGAATACGTTTCGTTCGTCACTGAGTTTGTCGCGCTTGAGGTCGCGGTTCTCGCTATGCCCCAGCTCTACTCGCGACGTCCAGTAATCATTGATGTGCGCATCGAGATAGCCGCTGACGCTGCTGACACTGAAGTCGGTGTAAGGATCCTGGGCGAAGACGTCGTAGCTTGAGTCGTAGCGCCCGAAGGGGTTGTCATAGCGCGTGCGACCACGGTTATCCAGCAGGTTGAGGCCTACCTCCAGGTCATCGTTCAGCGCATGGCTGAGGGTGAAGCTCAACGACTTGTTGCGGTAACCATCATGGTCGGCATCGCTGGGGAACGATTCCTGGGTCCAGTCGATCCCGGCGGTTTCATCCAGGTTGGCGCCGAGGCTGAAGCGTGTCTGTTGATCTCCACCGGACAGTCCCAGGCTGCGCTCCCAGGTCTGGTTGCTGCCAGCGGCGACGCGCATGCGCCCATGGAGCCCCGAGTCCGCTCCGCGCCGGGTGAAGATCTGGATCACCCCGCCAATGGCGTCGCTGCCATAGATCACTGAGCGCGAGCCACGCAGTACTTCCACCCTTTCTATCTGCTCGATACTGATGAACTGCAGGTTACTGTCGCCGCTCGATGAGCTGCTGATGCGCTGGCCGTCCACCAGCACCAGGCTCTGGGCCGAGTTGGTGCCGCGGATGAAGATATTCGGCAGGTTGCCGCGCCCGCCGCCCTGGGCTACCTGCACCCCTGGCACCCGCTGCAGCAGGTCGGTGAGGCTGCCGGGTTGCAGGCGGTCGATGTCTTCCCGGGTGAATACGGTGTTGGCGGCGCTGCTGTCATTGCGCGCTTCCACCTGGCGGTTGGCGCTGATCAGCATTTCGGGCAGTTTCAGGGCCTGATCGCGGTCGGGGGGGGCGGCAAGGAGTTCGGCGCAGGGCAAAAGGCAAAGCGGCAGGGCCAGGCGAGAGAGTTTCATGGCTATTCCGTTAGCGCGGCTCGGCCTTTGCCGCAAAGTGGGAGAGGCTGCACAGTGAAGGCCAAAAAGCGACGCCCGCATGGCGGGCGTGCAACAGCGGCTACAGCTGGCCGTTGTGGATCAAGCCAGGCCCAGCAGCGCCAGGCGCTGGCGCACCGAGGCCTCGATGCCGGCTTCGTCGAGGCCGCACTCGGCGAGCATCTGCGCCGGTTTGGCGTGCTCGACGTAGGCGTCCGGCAAGCCCAGGTGGAGGATCGGCTTGAGGATGTTTTCCCGTGCCAGGTATTCGCTGACCGCGCCACCGGCGCCACCCATGATGGCGTTTTCCTCGATGGTCACCAGCAGTTCGTGGCTGCTGGCGATCTCGCGTACCAGGGCTTCATCCAGTGGCTTGACGAAGCGCATGTCGACCACCGTGGCGTCGAGTTTCTCGGCCACTTGCAGGGCTTCGGCCAGTTGCACGCCGAACACCAGCAGGGCCACTTGCCTGCCCTGGCGGCGGATCACGCCCTTGCCGATCTCGATCGGTTCCAGGCTCTTGTCGATCGGTGCGTTGGGGCCGGTGCCGCGTGGGTAGCGCACGGCCGCAGGGCCGCTGTACAGGTGCCCGGTGCTGAGCATCATGCGCAGCTCGTTCTCGTCGCTCGGGGTCATCACCAGCATGCCGGGGATGCAACGCAGGTAGGAGAGGTCGAAGCTGCCGGCGTGGGTCGGGCCGTCTTCGCCCACCAGGCCGGCGCGGTCGATGGCGAACAGCACGTCGAGGTTCTGTACCGCCACATCGTGGATCAGCTGGTCATAGCCGCGCTGGAGGAAGGTCGAATAGATCGCCACCACCGGCTTGGCGCCCTCGCAGGCCATGCCGGCCGCCAGGGTCACGGCGTGCTGCTCGGCAATTGCCACGTCGAAGTAGCGCAGCGGGAAACGCTCGCTGAAGGCCACCAGGTCCGAACCTTCCTTCATCGCCGGGGTGATGCCCACCAGGCGCGGGTCGGCGGCGGCCATGTCGCACAGCCATTCGCCGAACACACCGGAGTACTTCGGCCCGCCGGCCTTTTTCGGCGCGGCCGCCGGGGCGTCCAGGGGTTCCAGCTTGGTGATGGCGTGGTAGCCGATCGGGTCGACTTCCGCCGGGGCGAAGCCCTTGCCCTTCTTGGTCACCACATGCAGGAACTGCGGGCCCTTGAGGTCGCGCATGTTGCGCAGGGTGGCGATCAGGGTCGGCAGGTCATGGCCGTCGATGGGGCCGATGTAGTTCCAGCCCAGTTCTTCGAACAGGGTGCCGGGGACCAGCATGCCCTTGGCGTATTCTTCGGTGCGGCGAGCGATTTCCCAGGCCCCGGGCAGGCGCGACAGCACTTTCTTGCTGCCTTCGCGCATGCTGGCGTAGGTGCGGCTGGAGAGAATCTTGGCCAGGTAGTTGGACAGCCCGCCGACATTGCGCGAGATCGACATGTCGTTGTCGTTGAGGATCACCAGCATGTTGGCGTCCACCTCCGGCGCGTGGTTCAGGGCCTCGAAGGCCATGCCCGCGGTCAGGGCGCCGTCGCCGATCACGGCGATGGCCTTGCGCTCGCTGTTCTGCAGGCGTGCGGCGATGGCCATGCCCAGGGCAGCGCTGATGGAGGTACTGGAGTGGCCGACGCCGAAGGTGTCGTACTCGCTCTCGGAGCGCCGCGGGAAGGCGGCCAGGCCGTCTTTCTGGCGCAGGCTGGCCATATGCTCACGGCGCCCGGTGAGGATCTTGTGCGGATACGCCTGGTGACCCACGTCCCACACCAGCCGGTCGTCCGGGGTGTCGAACACGTAATGCAACGCGATGGTCAGCTCGATGACCCCGAGGCCGGCACCGAAGTGCCCGCCGGTCTGGCCGACCGTATAGAGCAATTCCAGGCGCAACTCATCGGCCAGGGTTTCCAGCTCGGCTTCGCCTAACCGGCGCAGGCCGTCCGGCGTCTGGGCGCGGTCGAGCAGCGGCGTGGTCGGGCGTTTGCGGGGAATCTCATGAAACGTCGTGGGCATCAGGCGAATCGTTATAGGTATAGAAAGAGGCGGCAGTTTACCTTATGCATCGCAAGCTGCCCACGCAGAGCGCCGAACTTGGCCGATATGCGGTCCTGCTACGGACCGCCGATCAGCTGCGGCGTTCGACGATATAGCGCGCCAGCTCGCGCAGCGGCTCGGCCGCTGCGTCAAACGGACGCAGGGCATGCAGCGCCTGGTCGCGCAGTTCCAGGGCGTACTCCTTGGCTGCGGCCAGGCCCAGCAAGGCCGGGTAGGTCGGCTTGTCCCGGGCGATATCGGCGCCCTGGCGCTTGCCCAGGGTGGCGGTATCGCTTTCGACATCGAGAATGTCGTCCTGCACCTGGAACGCCAGGCCAATGGCCTGAGCGTAGGTTTGCAGGGCCTTGAGCTCGTCCTTTTCGGCCCGGCCGCTGGCCAGGGCGCCAAGGATCACGCTGGCTTCGATCAGTGCCCCGGTCTTGTGCCGATGCATGTATTCCAGGGCCTGCTGGTCCAGCTTGAGCCCCACGGAGCCGAGGTCGATGGCCTGGCCGCCGACCATGCCCGCCGGGCCCGCGGCCTGGGCCAGGGTGGTGACCATGCGCAGGCGGATCTCGGCGCTGGCGTCGCTCAGGGCCGGGTCCAGCAGGGCGCTGAAGGCCAGGCTCTGCAGGCCGTCGCCGGCGAGGATCGCGCAGGCTTCATCGAAAGCCTTGTGGGTAGTGGGCTGGCCGCGGCGCAGGTCGTCATCGTCCATGGCCGGCAGGTCGTCGTGCACCAGGGAATAGGCGTGGATCAGCTCCACCGCGCAGGCGGCGCCGTTGGCTTGCTCGGGCTTGCCGCCCAGGGCCTCGCAGGCGGCGTAGGCCAGCAGCGGGCGCACGCGCTTGCCGCCATTCATCACGCTGTAGCGCATGGCTTCATAGAGGCGGGCAAGTTCGGGGCTAGGGGCGGTGAACAGGGTGTGCATTGCAGCGTCGACGCGGGCCTGGCTGGAGGCCTGATAGGCGGTAATCATTCCGGCTGTTCCGCATCGAAGGGCTGTTCCGCCAGCTCGCCATCGCGCTCCAGGAGGATCTGCACCTTCTGCTCGGCCTGGGCCAGGGCCGCCTGGCAATCGCGGGTCAGGCCGATGCCTTGCTCGAAGGCGGTCAACGAGTCTTCCAGCGACAGCTCGCCGTTCTCCAGACGCTCGACCAGGGTTTGCAGGTCGGCGAGGGATTGTTCGAAATCTAAGGCAGCTTTTTTGCGGGCCATGGCGGCTATCCCGGTTGACGTTAAACCGGCGCGACACTAGCAGACAGCGGGGTTTCGGGCAAATGAGAAGCGCCCGCTGGCGGGCTTCGGGCGGGGGCGTTGGGGTAGGGGGGGCGGGGGTTTTCACGACGCGCGTTGCTCCCGGGAGTGAAGGGGGTGATGGCGCTGTAATGGCACTTGCTGCGGGGGTTTCAGGGCATTGCCGATTCCCTCGCAAATTCCTTTTTCGGCAATTGTGCAACAGGCGCCAAGTCGCTAATCTGCGGCCTTTCCAACGCCCTTTGTTGCCGGGCACTCTTTCTGAATATTTGCAGCCGCGCCGAGGATCTGGCGCCAGGGTTTTCCCATGCATGGCAGGACGCATTACATGCGCGCTCTATCCTCCCTTCTGCTGACCTTGCTGCTGGCCGGGCCGGCATTCGCCGAGCCTTCTGCCGAGCTGCAGGAACCCCTGGCCGGCTGGCGTTATTCCGGCCTGCTGGACCGCACCGAGCAGGATCGCGTGGCCTATCCGACGCCGCCCATCGACCGCGGCATCCAGCGCAACCGTACCCTGATCGAAGGCCAGCTCAAGGCCATTGGCCATTTGCGCCAGCCCCACAGCCTGTCGGTCAACGGTAACCCGTTGAATCTCTACACCGACGAGCAGGGCCGTTTTGCCCGGCCCTATGCGTTCGGTGCCGGCTCCAACAGCGTCGAAGTGCGCAGCTCCGAGGGCAAGTCCCTCAAGCGCGTGCAGTTCTATGAAGCCAACCTGAACAAGACTCCACCGCGCATTCGCTTAGTGCTGGGCTGGGACGATCCCAAGGCCGAGCTGGACATGCACATCATTACCCCGGACGGTCAGCACGCCTTCTTCGGCCACCCCGGCCTGACCAATGGCGGCGGCCTGGACCCGGACGGCGTCGATGGCCCGGGCCCGGAAATGTTCACCATGACCGCACCGCTGCGGGGCACCTACCTGATCTACGTGAACTACTGGGGCAACTTCGGCAGCGGCGGATACAACTTCGACGAAGGCAGCAATCAGAACGAGGTGATCACCTCGCAGATCAACCTGATCCTTAACGAAAACACCGTCGATGAGAAACGCGAGACCTTTATCGTGCCCATGCGGGCCATCGGCGACCTGTTGCTGGTCAAGTCTTTCAACTATTGAACATCCCGCACCACGGATGAATTGGGCTTTGTGAATCATGAGCGAAAACACAGCATCCCCGGCAGCCGGCGTGCCCGGTACTGAACAACCCGCCAGCAAGCGGCGCTGGCCGGTCCTGGTCATGGGCCTGTGCCTGGTGGCGGCCGCGGTCACCGGCGTGGGCTGCAAGCCCAAGACTCCGGTGGCGGAGCTGGCCGGCGACAAGCTGGGCCTGAGCCGCCCCGATGGGCTGCTGGAAACCCATTCCCTGGCGCAGTTGCCCAAGGACCTGCTGGCGGTGCCTTTCCTCAAGGAAACCCTGACCGAGGATTTCGTCTTCTATTACCAGACCCACGCCGACCGCCTGGGCCTGATCGGCAGCCTGCGGCGGATCATCTACGAGCATGACCTGAAGCTGCAGGACAACCTGATCGAGCAGTTGTTCGACCAGCCGGCCGACGTGGCGCTGTGGCGCGGCGCCGACGGGCGTCTCAAGGACTTCCTGCTGGTGATGGACCGCGGCGGCCTGGCCAAGCTGCTGGAGCCCCTGGCCAAGGTGGCCCTGGATGACACCCAGTTGAGCAAGCTGGCGGACCTGAAGGTCGGTGGCGATGCGGTGACCCTGTACCAGTTGAATTACAACGCCAGCCGGTCCCTGGCATTCGCCTCCCACGGCGACAAGCTGGTGGTGCTGTCCAACCCCGCCAAGCTGTACGACCCCGCCACCGGCGCCGACGACGAGCATGGTGCGGTGTCCACCACCGCCCTGGAGGCCCTGCTCAACGGTGACAAACTGTTCCCCGAGGCCTTTGGCCTGGAAGCGCGCAAGCCTGAAGTGCAGCAGCGGCTGGCAGTCAATTCCAGCGTTTTGGCCATGGGTTACCAGCGCTTTATCCCCAACTTCGCCGGCCTGCGCTTCGACATGGACGACAAGGGCTGGCACAGCTACCTGGCCATGCAAGAGCAGGACAACCAGCCGGCGTTCGACTTCAAGCCGATCTGGCAGGCCATGCCCATGGGCGCCAGCGCCTGCGTAGCCTTGCCCCTGGCGGCGGAGCAGCAGAAGCCGTTGCTGGTCAAGCTGGGGGCCGAAGAAGCGGTGGCCACCACCCTGACCGAGCACATGGCCGGGACCGCCGGCCTGTGCTGGTACGCCGACTCGCGGCTGTATACACCGCTGCTGGTGGCCAGCCTCAAGGACAAGGACAATGCCAAGCTCGATGCGGACCTGGGCAAGCTGTTCGGCTCCATGGTCGGCACCCGGGAAAGCAAGGTGGCGGAGCGCATCTTCCCGGTGGTCGAGCAGCAGAACGGCGACGTGCACCAGTGGCAGCGCCAGGTCAGTTCCAACTTCGGCCAGTACCCGGCCAAGGAAGCCAAGGACCCGCAAACCATCACCGGTCGCGCCTTCATGCAGGTCAGCCTGGCCCGCCATGGCTCGACCCTGGTGTTTTCCCTGGATGACAAGCTTGTGAGCAAGGCCCTGGGCACCCTGGACAAGCGCTTCCCGCCCCTGGCGGACGTGGTGCCCAAGGATGCACTGATGCCGGTGTACCTGGGCCCGCAGTCCCTGGCCCAGTTGATCCAGCAGGAAACCTTCGACAGCCTGCCCCAGGACATGGAGCCGGTGTTCAACAACGCCGCGCAAACCTACCTGGTGCCCAAGCTGCGTACCCTCGGCGGTTATGGCAAGTACGCCCTGACCCTGCCCGAAGGCAGCGAGCCCGACGGTCACTGGCAATGGCTGCCTCTGCAATGGCGTGCCCTGTGAGTGCACTGCGCAAAGGTCTGAGCAGCCTTGGCCTGTTGGCCTTGTTGCTGAGCAGCGCCGTGGGCGCGACCCAGGCTCCGCCCCTGGACGTGCAGCAGTCCCAGGTGTTCCGTGCCTGGTTCGTGCGCATCGCCCAGGAGCAGTTGAGCCAGGGCCCGAGCCCGCGCTGGTACCAGCAGGACTGCGCGGGCCTGGTGCGTTTTGCTGCCAACGAAGCGCTCAAGGTCCACGACAACAAATGGCTGCGGGCCAACGGCATGTCCAATCGCTACCTGCCGCCGGAGCTGCAACTGAGCGAAGGCCAGCGCGGCCTGGCCCAGCAGTGGCAGCAGGGCGGCGGCCAGACCGGGCCCTACGTCAATGCCATCAAGCTGATCCAGTTCAACAGCCATCTGGTGAGCCGTGACCTGGGGCAGGCGCGCCCCGGTGACCTGTTGTTCTTCGACCAGGGCGACGACCAGCACCTGATGATCTGGATGGGCCGCAACATCGCCTATCACACCGGCACCACCACTCCCACCGACAACGGCATGCGCTCGGCTAGCGTGCAGCAACTGATGACATGGAAGGACACTCGATGGATACCCGACTCAGCCAACCCCAACTTCATCGGCATCTATCGACTGAACTTCCTCACCCAATGAGCGAATCCCGTATGTCCCGTTTTCTGTTTCGCCTGACCCTGGCCTTGACCCTGCTCACCCCCGTGGCCCTGGTCAACGCCGAAGACTCGGTGCCGCCCAGCGACTATGCGGCGGTCTCCGGCGAGAGTTTCTTCCTCCTGGCCGACAGCAGTTTCGCCAGCGACGAACAGGCCATGGTGCGCCTCGAAGCCCCGGGCCGTGACTACCGGCGCTTTCGCATGGAGCCCTATGGCGGCGCGGACATCCGGGTGTACCGGATCGACCAGCCGCTGGACTTTCTCAAGCGCCAGAAGAACCTGCACCGGGTGGTCAGCGACGGCCAGTTCAAGGGCGAGGGCCTGTCCAACACCCTGGCCTACCTGTGGGACAACTGGTACCGCAAATCCCGCCGGGTGATGCAGCGCGCCTTCTCCTACGAGTCACGCAAGCAGGTCACCGAAGAGGTGCCGGAACTGAAGGTGGGCAACTCCATGCTGGCGCCGACGCCGTATGACGCCCAGCCGCAATTCGCCCTGATCCCGGGGCTGCCCCTGGTGACCCAGTTCCGTTATCCGCTGTGGCAGGCCAAGCCGATCCAGCCGCCGGCCGGGGTAAACCTGTCCGGTTCCTCCAGCCAGTTCATCAACGTCGCCCCGGGCAACGTCTACATCCCGCTGGGGCAGCTCAAGCCCGGCCTGTACCTGGTGGAGGCCCTGGTGGGCAAGTACCGCGCCACCACCATGGTCTTTGTTTCCAACACCGTGGCGGTGAGCAAGATCGCCGGCGACGAACTGCTGGTCTGGGCCGCGGGCAAGCATGAAGGCAACTCGGTGCCCAAGGTCAATGTGCTGTGGACCGACGGCCTCGGTGTGATGAACAGCGGCGCCACCGACGAACAGGGCCTGGTGCGCCTCAAGCACGTCAGCCCCGAGCGCTCCTACGTGATCGGCGAAGACCAGGAAGGCGGGGTGTTCGTCTCCGAGAACTTCTATTACGACAGCGAAATCTACGACACCAAACTGTATGCCTTCACCGACCGGCCGCTGTATCGCCCGGGGGACTGGGTATCGCTGAAGATCGTCGGTCGCGAGTTCAAGAACGCCCGGGACTCGGTACAGCCGGGTGCCGGCACGGTGAACGTCAGCGTGCTGGATGCCGCCGGCACCGCCCTGCAGAACATGACCCTGAACCTGGATTCCAAGTCCGGCGCCCAGGGCCGCTTCCAACTGCCGGAAAATGCCGTGGCCGGTGGTTATGAACTGCGTTTTGGCTACAAGGGCCAGGTCTACAGCAGTGCCTTCCGCGTGGCCGAGTACATCAAGCCGCACTTTGAGGTTTCCCTGGCCCTGGCCAAGCCGGACTTCAAGACCGGCGAGCCGGTGAAGGGCAACCTGGTGCTGCTCTACCCCGACGGCAAGCCGGTGGCCAACGCTCGCCTGCAACTGAGCCTGCGGGCCCAGCAGCTGTCCATGGTGGACAACGAACTGCAGTACATGGGCCAGTTCCCGGTGGAGTTGACCAGCGCCGAACTGACCACCGATTCCAAGGGCAGTGCGACCCTCGACCTGCCGGCGGCGGACAAGCCCAGCCGCTACATGCTCACCGTATTCGCCAGTGATGGCGCTGCGTATCGGGTCAAGACCACCAAGGAAATCCTCATCGAGCGTGGCGCGGCGAGCTTCAGCCTCAGCGCGCCGCAGCGTTTCAGCGCTGCCGGCGACAAGGTGCAGTTCAGCTACGCCAACCAGAACACCAGCGAGCAGAGCAAGAACGTCAAGCCGAGCCGCTACGGCTGGGTGCGCATGGAGGACCAGTCCACCGGCGAGGGCAAGCTGGCTGCCGCTGATAGCGGTTTCGCCCTGGCCTTCGAGCGCCCCGGTACCTACAACCTGACCCTGCGCGACGAGCACGATCGTGTACTGGGCGGCACCAGCCACTCGGTCACTGGCGAGGGCGTGAAAGCGGTGCCGGGCACCGTGGAAATCGTCCTCGACAAGCCCGAGTACAAGGCTGGTGACGAAGCCTTGGCGCTGATCACCTTCCCGGAGCCGATCAACGACGCCCTGCTGTCCCTGGAGCGGGACAAGGTCGAGGCCACGGCGCTGCTGTCCAAGGGCGGCGATTGGCTCAAGGTGGAAAAACTCAGCCCCACCCAATACCGCGCCCGGGTGCCGGTGAAGGACGGCTTTGCGCCGAACCTGACCTTTTCCGTGCTCTACACCAAGGGCGGCGAGTACAGCTTCCAGAACGCCGGGATCAAGGTGCTGACGCCGCAGATCGATGTGGCCATCCATACCGACAAGGACAAATACCAGCCGGGTGACATGGTCACCGTCGACCTGTCTACCCAGTTCGCCGGCAAGCCGGTGCCCGCACACCTGACGGTCAGCGTGGTGGACGAAATGGTCTACGCCCTGCAACCGGAAGTGGCGCCGAGCATCGACCAGTTCTTCTACCACCCGCGGCGCAACAATGTGCGCACCAGCGCCAGCCTGTCGTTCATCAGCTACGACGTGGCCCTGCCGGGCAGCCCCACCGCCCCGGGCAAGGCCAACCGCAGCGAACGCGGGGTCAAGGTACTGGAGCGTCCGCGGCGCGAAGATGTCGACACCGCTGCCTGGCAGCCGGAGTTGGTCACCGATGGCAACGGCAAGGCGCGTTTCACCTTCCGCATGCCGGATTCCCTGACCCGCTGGCGCATCACTGCCCGGGCCATCGCCGATGATGGCCAAGTGGGGCAGAAAAAGCAGTTCGTGCGTTCCGACAAGGCCCTGTACCTGAAGTGGAGCGGTCCGACCCGCTTCCGCACGGGTGACAAGCCGGACCTGGGGGTATTCGCCTTCAGCCAGTCCGAACAACCCACCAAGGCCGAACTAGTGATCCATTACGCCGGGGAGTCCCAGCGCCTGCCGCTGACCCTCAACAGCGGCATCAACTATGTGGCGCTGCCGGCCATTGCCCCGGGCAATGGCGAGTGGAGCGCCGAGCTGGTGCAGGGCGGCAAGACCGTGGATGCCCTGGCGGTGCGCCTGGTGAGCAGTGCGGCCGGCTGGCAGAGCGTGCAGACCCAGAGCCTGGACGTGGTCACCATCAGCACGCCGCTGGGCCTGCCGGCCGATGCTGCGGACATTCGCCTGCGCCTGGACGACAGCCCGCAAGCGCTGTTCCGTTCGGCCCTGGATGACCTGCTGGAATACCCGTATGGCGGCGTCGAACAGACCGCCAGCCAGTTGCTGCCGCTGAGCGTTGCCTACCCGGCGCTGGCCAGCAATCCGCAGATCCGCGACCGGCTGCGGCTGATGATGCAGAACAGCCGTCTGCGCCTGGTGCACATGGCCGGGCCGGAAGCGGCATTCACCTGGTGGGGCGAAGATGCCGAGCCGGATGCCTTCCTCACCGCCTACGCCTATTACGCCGACTGGAATGCGAGCAAGGTGCTGGACCTGAACCTGCCGCCGGAGCACTGGCAGCGGGTGCTGGAGGTCTACGCCAAGCAGGCTGGCAATACACCGTTGCTGCAACGGGCGCTGATCCTGTCGTTCGCCCGTGAAATGAAACTGCCGATCAACACCCTGGTCAGCGGCCTGATGGACGACCTGGCCAAGGCCGGTAGCGGCCCGGCAGCCAGCATGCAGGACAACGGCAGCGACAGCCTGGTGATGGACGATCCGGATTCGGCCCTCGGCCTGGCCAGCGCCCGGGTGCTGGCCGCGGCCCTGGCGCGGGATGCCAAGGTCACGCCACCCGCGGCGTTCGTCGCCCAACTGGAAGCGGCGCAGCAGCAATTGGATATCAGCTCCCAGCCGTTCACCCAGGCCCTGAGCCTGTCGCTCAAACCGTTCGACCAAGGCGCGGCGCGTGCCTTGCTGCAACGCCTGCTGCCGTCGCAATCGACCCTGGAACGGGCCCTGGCCCTGACCTGGCTGCAGCGCAGCATCGCCCAGTCGACCCCGGCGGTGGCCTTGAACCCGGGGCAGGGCTGGCAACAGCGCCAGGGCGCCAGCGGTGAAAGCTACTGGCAGTGGCAAGGGGCGCAGGTGCCGACGGTACTGGCCCTGGGCTCTGTGCCGGAACGTCCGTTGCGGGCGTCGGTGAGCTACCTGAGCAAGCTGGACATGGGCACGCCGTCGCCGGTGAACATCACCCGCCGCCTGTTGCGCCTGGTGCCGGGGGACGAAGCCTTCACCTTCAAGCTGGAACCGGTGGGCAACAAGCCGATCGCCAGTGACGGCCTGTACCTGGACGAAGTGATCATCGCCAACGAAGGCAACCGGCCGCTGCTGTACGGCATGCTGGAAGTGCCGCTGCCGCCGGGCGCCGATGTCGAGCGCACCACCTGGGGCATCAAGCTGGCCGGCCCGGCCGGTACGGAGGCGGCGTCCCTGGAGAAGGCTCGCTCCGAACCGGGGCAGATGAGCTACGCGGTGCCGCTGGATGCGTTGAACGACGGCAGCGAAGTGCGCCTGCGCCATCTGGTTCGCTTCTCCCAGAAAGGCCAGTTCAATCTGCCGCCGGCACGTTTCTACCAGGTGTACGCACCGGAGCATCAGGCTCAGGAACGCACCCCGGCCCTGGGTCAGGTCACGGTCAAATAACATGGTGCGGTGCTGGGCCTGGCTATGTCTGTGTTTGCTTCCTGGGTGGGTGACGGCCCAGGAGGAGCCTCTGCGCCTGGCCTGGAAAATCGCCCCGGACAGTGAGCTGGTAAGCCTGAGCAAGACTCAGGTTCTGTCTCGCGAGCCGTTGCCCAAGGATCTGCAAGCGCCCCTGGGCAGTGTCTGGAAACTCTTTGTCTACGCCTGGCTGGTGGACACCGGCGCCCAGGAGCCTGCCTATGCCTGCCAGGGCAAGTCCAAGGAAGAGGTCTATTGCTGTGCGGTGGGCGCCAGCATCGCCCGTGATCAGGCGCTGGTACGTTCCTGCGGTTTGTATTTCGAGCCCCAGCGCTTGCAACTGTCCGCCGCTGACTGGCGCCATTACTGGCAGGCCCGCAACGCCCCCGACTGGTTGCAGGACCTCAACCAGCTGCAGCCCCAGACCCGGGTCCCGGTGGCGGAACTGTTGCAGGTACTGGCGCTGTTGCCGGCCCGGGACACGGCCCGGCGCGTGCTGCTGGATGTGGTGCTCAATGCCGCCGACGGCGCAGTAGTGGGCGCCTTGGGCGGGCGCTTGCGGGTCAAGACCTGGAGTTGGCTGGCGGATCAGGACCCGCAGTCGCGCCAGGGTGGTTTTGCCGGCTGGCTGGTGGATGGCACACCGCTGTGGGTGGGCGGGCGTGGCACCAGCCAACGGGTGTTGAAGGACTACGCCCAGGCCCTGAACCAGGAACTGCCGGACAACCCGCCTGTGGATAAAGGCCGCTGTGTGGAGGTCAGCCTGTTTTCCCGCTACCCGCTCAAAAGCGTCAGCCAGGGCGGCCAGCCGGCTAAACCGGGTGCCTTGCAAGGGGATTACCGGGTGGAGTTTGCCAACGGCAACCAGCTGGATATCCACAGCGCCGGCGAGCTGTTCCTGCAGCAAGACCCTGCGGCCCAGCGACTGGTGGCGCGCCTGGACCGTGAGGAATATGTCGCTCGGGTACTGCAGCGCGAAGCCACCAGTGAGCCAGTGGAGGCCGCCAAGGCGTTGGCCGTGGCCATCCGTACCTACCTGTTGCAGAACGCCGGGCGCAGCGGCGAATGCCTGAGCATCGACGACAGCAGCAACCGCCAGCGGGTCGCGCCGCGCCCGGCCACTGCCCAGGCCCGGGCCATTGCCGCCTGGACCAGCGACCTGGTGCTGGCCGGCACTCAAGTCACCTATCACTCGGACCTGAAGGCGCCGGACAAACTGTCCTGGCAACAGGCCGTGGAGCAGGCCCGGTCCGGGCAACGCTACGACGCCATCCTGCTGCACGCCTATCCCCGGGCCAGCCTCAGCCGCTGGGACAACCCCGTGGCCTCCTGCGAACCCTTGCCGGCGGCCCAGGAGTGGCTGCTGCAGCAGCGCCGGCGCTGGCGCCAACCGCTGGAGCAAGAGATCGGCTACAACGAAATCAGCCAGTTCGCCGTGTGCCGCCTGAGTTTCGGCCGGCCCTACGTCGACCGTGAACGGCAACGCATCTATGTGCGGGGCGTGCTCTCGCTGCAAGACCGCCTCGACCTGACTCATGAATACCTGCACCTGGCCTTTGAAGCTCATCCCAACGGCCAGGATGAAACCTACATCGAAGGGCTCGCCCGTCATCTTTTATTGGAATAGGCCATGAAACTTCCTGCTCCCCCGGTCCTCCTGTTCCTTTGTGGAATGTTCAGCCTGCCCATGGCCCTGGCCGACAGCGGCATCCAGCTCGACACCCCCAAGGGCGGCTGGCGCACTCGAGCCATGGATGGTGAACAGTACATTCAGGAGGTCAACTACCCGGCCTCCTCGGTGAATACCCCCCAGGGCCAGGCCGATACCGCGCGTATTCGCGGGCAGATCAAGGGTGCGCCCAAGGCGAACAAAGAGCCCGGCAAGCTGATCGTCAATGGCGTCAGCATGCCGCTCAAGTTCGATGAGCAAGGCAGCTTCGACCGGCCGTACGCCTTCCCCAACGGCAGCAACAGCGTCGAAGTGCGCAGCCCGGATGGCCAGCAGCGCAAGCGCGTGCAGTTTCTCAACACCGGCGGTGGCGTGACCCCGCCCAAGTTGCGCGTGCTGCTGTCCTGGGACAGCGACAACACCGACCTCGACCTGCACCTGGTAACCCCGGACGGCGCGCACATCTGGTACGGCGACCGCGTGGCTCCCAACGGCGCGACCCTGGATGTGGACGTGACCACGGGCTACGGCCCGGAGATCTTCTCCATGCCGGCGCCGCTCAAGGGCCAGTACCTGGTCTATGTGAACTACTACGGTGGCGGTTATCGCAGTGACGACGATGAAGACGGCGGCCAGGAAAATGCCGTGCAGCCCCTGACCACCGCCCAGGTCACAGTGATTACCGAGGAAGGCACGCCGGATGAAAAGAGCGAGACCTTTGTGGTGCCGATGCGCGCTCCCGGGGAACTGACCCTGGTGCGCAGTTTCAGTTATCCATGACCGGGCTCAACGGATGCGCTTTCCCGGCCATCCGTTCATTGCCCTGAGACAATACGGGCCCCCGGTGTTTGCCTTGCAATGAATCACCATTCATTGGCAGGGAAATGCAGAACATGGGTGCTTTTCAATCGTGGTTGAAGTGCTGTGTAGTGGCCGGAAGCTGTGCCTCCAGCCTGGTGTTGGCCGCGGGCGCCGACGGTTTGCAGCGGGTCAAGGTGGACCTGGTGGCGCCGCCCCAGGTGCATGTTCATGAGCAGGCTGTCAGCGGGCCGCCGAAGGTCGTGCAGTTCCGCATGAACGTGGAAGAGAAAAAGATGGTGGTGGACGATCAGGGCACCACCCTGCAGGCCATGACCTTCAACGGCTCCATGCCGGGGCCGACCCTGGTGGTGCACGAGGGCGACTACGTCGAGCTGACCCTGAGCAATCCGGCCAGCAACAGCATGCCCCACAACATCGACTTCCATGCGGCCACCGGTGCCCTGGGCGGTGCGGCGCTGACCCAGGTGCTGCCGGGGCAGGAAGTGGTGCTGCGTTTCAAGGCTGACCGCAGCGGGACCTTCGTCTATCACTGCGCGCCGCCGGGCATGGTGCCCTGGCACGTGGTTTCGGGCATGAGCGGGACCTTGATGGTGCTGCCGCGCGAAGGCTTGCAGGACCCTGCCGGCAAGCCCTTGCACTATGACCGGGCCTACACCATCGGCGAGTTCGACCTGTACATCCCCAAGGACAAGGACGGGCATTACAAGAGCTACCCGGACCTGGCCTCCAGCTACCAGGACACCCGTGAAGTGATGCGTACCCTGACCCCGAGCCACGTGGTGTTCAACGGCCGTGTCGGCGCCTTGACCGGAGCCAACGCCCTGACCGCCAAGGTCGGCGAAAGCGTGCTGTTCATCCACTCCCAGGCCAACCGCGACAGCCGTCCGCACCTGATCGGCGGCCATGGCGACTGGGTCTGGACCACCGGCAAGTTCGCCAACGCCCCGCAACGCAACCTGGAGACCTGGTTCATCCCCGGCGGTTCCGCCCTGGCGGCGCTCTACACCTTCAAGCAGCCGGGCACCTACGTGTACCTCAACCACAACCTGATCGAGGCCATGGAGTTGGGGGCCCTGGCTCAGGTCAAGGTCGAGGGGCAGTGGGACGATGACCTGATGACTCAGGTAAAGGCCCCCGGGCCCATGACTCCGGCCAAGTGATAGCAGCCGGGGCTCAAGCCCCGGCACCTGGCATCAGAGGTTCAGGGCGAACTTCAGGTAGCCCGGATACACCTGGCGCCAGTCGTCCTGGAAGGTATGGCCTTGCTCATGCTCATGGCTCTGGACCTGGTTGCCGGGTTCCAGGGCCTGTTGCGTGGCGGCGGTGAGCTTCTGGTTGCTCTCGTGCTCCTTGGCGCCATGGACGATGACGATGCGCTTGTCCCGGGCCTTGGTTTCGCCGAAGGGAATCCGGTAGCCGCCGGGTGACAGCAGCAGCGCGCCGCTGTAATGCTGCGGGTACTCGGCGATCAGGTGCGAGGCTTGCTCGGCACCTTGGGAGAAACCCATCAGGACGATGCGCGAGCGATCGATACGGGTCTGCTTTTCCAGTTTCTTCAGCGCTGCGCTGACCGCCTCTTCGGTCGGCGCTACCGAATGCTGCTGCCACATGAACTGGTGCTCATCGCGCTTGAGAGTGCCGTTGATGCCCACCAGCACGGCGTTCTCTCCCACAAGGTCCGTGCGCATGTCGATGCCGTCGCTGCCTTCGGTACCGAACCCCGACAGCCAGACCACTACCGGCCAGCCCTCGCTCGGGGTCTTGCCCTGGGGAATGCTGAAGGCCGCAAGGCCCGCATCCCTGGCCTTGGCCGGGTAGTTTTTCTCGGCGGCCTGCAACAGCTTCTTGTAGGCCGGGTCCTGCTGCAACGATTCCAGTTCGTCGTCTTCCTTGAGCAGCACCAGCTGCCAGAAGCCACGCTCGCGGGCCTGGTCGAGGTATTCGGCGGCGCGCTTGTTCTTGTCCATGGCCGCCAGGCTGCCGGCGGCCTGGTAGGAGGCGTAGGCATTCTTCGGGTCGAGGCGGGCAGCGGTCAGGTAGTAGGCGAGGGCGCCGGCGTAGTTGTCGTGCTGGCTCTTCTCATTGTCCCCGGCCTCGATGAAATCCGCTGGCGTGGCTTCGTCCAGGTACAGGTTGGCCATGCCGGCCAGGCCTTGCCAGCGCCCCTTGGCGACGTCCTGTTGCGCATCGGCATGGGCCCAGGAACTGCTGAGGCTGAGAACGCTGAACAGCGAGAGAAATGACAGGGGCAGGCGTACTGCGGCCGGCAACGACATGACTGAGAGTCCTTTTTCAGTGAAGGAGGTCCCGGGCCGTTGCCCGAAACGGCGCGCAGCTTAGCATGGCGGATCGCCCGGATGGACGACCCGCGCTGTGGCCGGAGTCAGCGCCGAAGCGGTAGGTCAATCGCTCTGGTCGGCGGTGGAAATCACTTCATCGATCTTCCAGCAGCCCTTGTCCTTGATCATCCGCACATCGACGATCTGGGTGGTGTCCGGGGTGTTGCCCAACGTCACTTGCTCCTTGGCGCTGGAGCCCTGGACTTGTGGTTCGCTGACCTTGATCTGGGTCAGCCACTCATCCATGTAGTCCTGGGCCTTGAGGAAGTAGTCCTCTTCCAGGCCGTCGGGGCTGGCCATCTGTTTCTTGATCTTGGTGATCAGCGAGTCGGAGACGTACTTCTTCATTTCCGCCACGTTGTCGGTCAACGGATCCTTGTCTTCGCTGAAGGTTTGCAGGTACCAGCTATAAAACGCCTGGGTTGCGGGCTTTGGCGAACTGGCGCAGTCGGCCAGGGCGACCGACTGATGCATCGCGACCGCTGCCAGCAGCGAGCAAAACAGCATTCTCATGGAGGACCCCTTACGGATGGCGATAGATTTTGTAGGCAGGTTTCTGCACCCGGTAGGAATGCCCCGGGTAGAAACCGTGCAGTTGCTTGAAGTCTGACACCCAGAGTGTGCCGTTGAACATCGCCATGTGACCGTGGGGGTGCCCTGGAATGGGCTGGATGATCACCACATCGCCCGCTGCGGGCGTCTGGCCGGCCGGTTGTTCGATGAAACCGGCAGAAGTCAATGATGAGCCGAAGTCCTTGGCCGAATGCTTCCTGTGCAGAATCACCCCTCCGCCACCGGCTTCGATCGCCTGGCGAGTATAGGCCGCACAGCGCCCCGTACTACCGGCGTGAGCGTGAGCGTTCAAGTGACTGATAGCGGCTTCTTTATTCCACATTCCTTGTCATCCGAGAGTCCTGGAGAGCGGCGAGTTTATTCTTGCCCAAGGGCGCCGGAAATACTGGCTAAGTGCCTTATTTGCCGCCTTTGGGGGGCGTATCACAGTTATCTCGCTGATTGGCAAAACCACGCAGGAGCCAGGCGGCCTGGCCGTTCAGTCCGGCTGCAACTCCAGGGTGCTGCGCGATACCGTGTGCACTCGGTTGCGTCCCTGGTGCTTGGCGTCATACAGGGCTTCGTCGGCCAGGGACAACAGGCGCGGCAGGTCGTAGCCCCGGGTTTCACTGCTGACCACACCGATGCTGACGCTGAGCAGCCCGGGTTCCAGCAGAGGCAAGCGGGCAAAAGCCTGGCGAACCCGCTCGGCTACCGTTACTGCGGCCTGCTCATCGGTCGCGGCCAGGAGGCAGGCGAACTCTTCACCGCCAATGCGGGCAAATACGTCTTTTGTACCCAGGGTTTCTGCAAGCACCTGGCTGAATGCGACCAGCACCACGCCCACCGCCGCCAGCAGCATCATGCCGCCGAGGTAGGCCAGTGGCCGCTCACGGGTTTCCCGTAGCCAGGCGTGGAAGGTCAGCAGGCTCATCAGAAAGAAAATGAACACCGAGACTACGAGCAGGGTGGGGATGTGCAGGGCCATGTCCGGAATTCTCGTTAACGTCGCGCTCAAGGGGCAGGAGTCGAAGCCGGCCGCTGCAGAGCGGGCGAATTGCCATCAATGGGCGGGATTGTAGCGAGAACGTGAGGGCCTTGGTGTGGGGGCCAAGGAGTGAAGGGCCTAGCGGAACCTCCCGCAAAGCGCGTTGCCCTGGTAACCGTGCGCGATTGGCCCGAGGAACATGAATGGGCCACAGGCGTAGAAGTCCGAACTGACTTTCTGGTTCACATACAGCAACGCAGCTTCGGCGCCGTTTATATCGTTGCCGTACGAGGTGGCGCTGTAGGACTCGCAAACCGGCAGTTTCAGCGGGATTGGCAGGATCACGAGCAAAACGGTGGTGCCGCACCACTGGCGTTCGGCGGGGCTCTTCTGCGTGCGGGTGATGACCGGGGTCATGGAGTGGCCCACCAGCGTTTGGTGAGCGTCGGTCTTGGTGACTTGCCTTTCGGGCATATCCATCCAGGCACCCACGCACCCGCAAAGGCCAAGGGCTGTCAGCGCCGCCAGCAATGCACCGTTGATGGCTCGCCGCAGGGGCTGAAAATTCACCGCAGGGGATCTTGTGGGAGCTGCAAAGCTGCGTAGGTCGTGCATCCTGCACCTGCTGTAGGAGTGGCCGGTCCTTCCCGTGCCCGGGTTCCAGGCATTAAAAAGCCGGCTTGTGGCCGGCTTCTCGGGGACTGGCTTGGTTCATTTTTGGTAAACCGCACCAGCCTTCAAAACGTACACCCAGCTCTTGCGGCTGGCTGTGGGACTGGGCGAGAAAGTCATCCGCTTCGTCAGGCGCTCTGACCGCTTGAAGGGTCGATGCGCAAATGTGGGGCGCAGCATACGCATATTCGCCGGGAATTCCCAGTGCGAAGCGCGTTCCAGAGGCCTTGAAGCAGTAAAAAGTGCGAAGAATATGTTGCTGGATGCGTGGTCGGCCGAGGAAGCGGTTCACTGGCAAGCGGGCGCCAGCAGGCAACCGGTGCTGCGTGCGGGCATAAAAAAGCCCCGGATGACCGGGGCTCTTTCTTGAAGCTTGTTGCTCCAAGCGTGCAGTTGCTTCTTAGCCTTTGTAGGCAGCAACCGACTTCAGGATCTCGGCGCGGGCTGCATCGGCATTGCCCCAACCGTCGATCTTCACCCACTTGCCTTTTTCGAGATCTTTGTAGTTCTCGAAGAAGTGCTTGATCTGTTCCAGCAGCAGGGCTGGCAGGTCGGTGTATTCCTTCACGTCGACATACAGCTGGGACAGCTTGTCGTGTGGTACCGCGATCACTTTGGCATCGCCGCCGCCGTCGTCGGTCATGTTCAGGATACCCACTGGACGGGCACGGATCACCGAGCCTGGCGCTACTGGGTAAGGGGTCACGACCAGTACGTCGAGGGGGTCGCCGTCGTCAGCCAGGGTGTTGGGGATGAAGCCGTAGTTGGCCGGGTAGAACATCGGGGTGGCCATGAAGCGGTCAACGAACAGGCAGTCGCTGTCTTTGTCGATTTCGTACTTGATCGGCGCGTGGTTGGCCGGGATTTCGATAGCGACGTAGATGTCGTTCGGCAGGTCTTTGCCCGCCGGAATCTTGCTGTAGCTCATTGGGCGTTGCCCCCGTTAGTTGACCAAATGACTTGGCCGGATTGACCAAAAAGTGGCGGCGATTATAGACACACTCCGCTACCGATGCCACGTACCAAGGGTCGTAGAACCTTGGTTGTACTGTGTCGCGGGCGTGTTCGGGTTTACCGAGCGACCGGCGGCCTGGTTGTCAGGTAACCGGTCTTCAGATGAACAGCTTAAATAGCGCGACAGGACATTAGTGGTGCGTTTGATAGACCGGATCTTCTGCTTGAAGTTGCTGTAACCGGGCCAGTGGATTCTGCCGATAAAACAGCTGTAGTTGTGCATAGACTTTCGGATAGGCCGCCACCAGCAAGTCCGGGGCGCTGAAGAAGTATTCGCTGGTGACGGCGAAGAATTCCGCCGGGTTTTCCGCGGCGTAGGGGTCGATGGCGGTTTCTGCGTCCGGATTGCGGTCCAACTGGTGGTTGAGGTCGTCGTAGGCGCTTTGCATCACTTGCGCCCACTCGCTGACCCGCATGTCGCTGTGCAGCGGCGGCAGGCCGTTGGCGTCGCCGTTGAGCATGTCCAGCTTGTGGGCCAGTTCGTGGATCACCAGGTTGTAGGCTTCCCAGCCACCGCTGGCCAGGACTCCGGGCCAGGCGAGGATGACCGGCCCCTGCTGCCAGGCTTCGCCACTGTGTTCGCCATCCCATTCGTGCTCGATACCGCTGGCGTCGCGATGGCGTTGCGGGCTGAGGAAGTCGTCGGGGTAAAGGATGATTTCGTGGAAGCCCTGATACCAGTTCAGGTCCCCCAGGTGCAGCAGCGGCAGCTGTGCCTGGGCCGCCAGTAGCAGGCGCTGTTCCTGATGCAGCTCGACCCCGGGCAGGGCGGTGAGGTGCTTGTCGTCGAGAAACAGCACGCTGGCCTCGCGCAGCCACTGGTCCTCGGCGGCACTGATGCCGTCGAGGAAGGGCAGGTGCTGGCGTACCCGCTGCCAGGTTTCATCGCTGACCGGGTGCCTGGCCAGCCGGCGCTTGCGGCGCCAGGCGCTGAGGGACCACATGGTGCTTAGCGGGTTTCGGCTTTTTCGGTACTGCGGCCAAAACGGCTGCGCAGTACGCCAATGATCATCGGCACCAGGGACAGGAGGATGATGGCCACCACCAGCAGCGAGAGGTTTTTCTTGATGAAGGGCACGTTGCCGAAGAAGTAGCCCAGGGTCACCAGGCCGCCGACCCAGAGGATGGTGCCGGCCACGCTGAAAGCGAAGAACCGTGGGTAAGGCATGCGCGCCACGCCGGCGACGAAGGGCGCGAAGGTGCGGATGATCGGCAGGAAGCGCGCCAGGGTCACGGTCTTGCCGCCGTGCTTTTCATAGAAGTCGTGGGTTTTCTGCAGGTAGTCGCGGCGGAAGATCTTCGAGTTGGGGTTGCTGAACAGCCGTTCCCCTGCCGTTCGTCCAATCACATAGTTGGTGCTGTCGCCAAGGATCGCCGCCAGCATCAGCAGGCCGCCCAGCAGCACCGGGTCCATGCCGCCGCCTGCGGCCACCGCGCCGGCGATGAACAGCAAGGAGTCGCCGGGCAGGAAGGGGGTTACCACCAGGCCCGTCTCACAGAAAATCACCAGGAACAGGATGGCGTAGATCCAGGGCCCGTAGTTGGTCACCAGCATGTCGAGATAAACGTCGAGATGAAGGATTAGGTCGATCGGGTTGAAATCCATTGGGGCACCTGTGATGACAGCCTGGCTCGGCAGGCCTGTGCGATGACTCGGAGAAAGGGACTACAGGGGTGTGTAGCTTTTCTTACGATCCGAAAAGGTCGGCATTATAAGGGCTGACAAGTGAAATGCGTGTTCAGATTGTAGCGGGGCGTTTCGGCTTGGCCGGTGCTTGGTAGGTTGCCGGGAGGGCGCGCGTCAGGGGCGGAAATACCAAAGCGGCCCTGGGGCCGCTGTCTGCAGAGTCAGTCGTCGCTGAGGGGCAGGACGTAGTTCTTGAACTCGGTATCTTCGCGAAAACCCATGGATTCGTAGGTTTTGCGTGCCACTTCGTTGTTGCTGCTGGTGGACACCCGCAGGCGCACGGCGTTGGTTTCCTTGGCCATCTTCTTCGCGGTGCGCATCAGGTTGTCCGCCACCAGCTGGCGCCGGGCGTCTTCGGCAACGTAGATATCGTTGAGAATCCACACACGCTTGAGGGAGAGGGAGGAAAAGCTCGGGTACAGCTGGCAGAAGCCCAGCAATTTGTTGCTGTCGTCGTCGGCCAGGGCCAGGTAGATCACCGATTCCTTGCGCCGCAGGCGTTTTTCCAGGAAGGCCCTGGACGAATCCGGGTAGGGCAGTGCGCCATAGAATTCGCGGTATTTGACGAATAAGGGGGTCAACAGATCCAGGTGCTCGAGGGTTGCTTGAGTAATCCGCATGGTGGCTCTCAACTTCAAGTGGATGTGACGGCACAGGTTGGATGACTCGGGCAGCCGTGTTGCGATGCTGCCCAAAGCGGCGAAAAAGCGCAATCGTCTTGCAAAATCACGCTTGGGGCGGGCCCAGGAGGAAGTTGCCCTTCATATCTGCCGGCTCGTCGCTGTCCAGGGTCTGCACTTGCGCCTCGTCTTTGAGGTTCACCCCCGACAGTTGGCGGCGGCAGGCTTCACGCATCAGGTAGAGCAGGCGGTGAGCGGCCATGCCGTAGCTCAGGCCCTCCAGGCGCACATTGGAGATGCAGTTGCGATAGGCGTCGGTGAGGCCGATTTTCGGCTGGTAGGTGAAATACAGCCCCAGGCTGTCGGGGGAACTGAGCCCCGGGCGTTCGCCGATCAGGATCACCGTCATCTTCGCCCCCAGCAGTTGCCCGACCTCGTCGGCCACCGCCACCCGGCCCTGTTCCACCAGCACCACGGGCGACAGCGACCAGCCTTCGGCGGCGGTCTGTTCCTCCATGCGTGCCAGAAATGGCAGGGTATGGCGATGCACCGCCAGGGCCGACAGGCCGTCGGCTACCACCACTGCCAGATCGAACCCGCCGGGATGGGCGCTGGCGTAGTCGCGCAGGGCCTGGGCCGAGTCTTCACTGAGCCGGCGTCCCAGGTCGGGGCGTTGCAGGTAGCTGTGGCGGTCGGTGGCGGCGCTGTGCAGCAGCAGGCTGTCACGGCCGCGCTCGGCCAATTGGGCACTCAGGCCGGCGTGGTCGAAGGGCAGGTGCACGGCGTCCCGGGCCTGGGCGTGGGCGTATTGGAAGTCCAGTTGAGCATCGGTGGGCAGGCTGGTGCCGGTACGGCCCAGGGCAATGCGTGCCGGAGTCAGGCGGCGCAGTTCCAGCCAGGGGTTCTGCGAATCGGTCGGGTGTTTTTGCATGAGCCTGTTCCTTATCCCAACTGGGCCAGCGCCTGGCGGAAAGCCGGCGGCAGGTTGTTGCCGAAATGCACCTTGCCGTCGGCCTGAGTGAAGATGCCGGTCCTGGCCAGCCATTGCTCGAATTCGGGAGCGGGTTTCAGGCCAAGGGTCTGCCGGGCATAGAGCGCGTCGTGGAAGGACGTGGTCTGGTAGTTGAGCATGATGTCGTCGGACCCGGGGATGCCCATGATGAAGTTGATTCCTGCCACCCCCAGCAGGGTCAGCAGGTTATCCATGTCGTCCTGGTCGGCTTCGGCGTGGTTGGTGTAGCAGATGTCACAGCCCATGGGCACGCCCAGCAGCTTGCCGCAGAAGTGGTCTTCGAGGCCGGCGCGGATGATCTGTTTGCCGTTGTAGAGGTATTCCGGGCCGATGAAGCCGACAACGGTGTTGACCAGGAACGGCTTGAAGTGCCGGGCCACGGCATAGGCGCGGGTTTCGCAGGTCTGCTGGTCGATGCCGAAGTGGGCGTTGGCCGACAGGGCGCTGCCCTGGCCGGTCTCGAAGTACATCAGGTTCTGCCCGAGGGTGCCGCGGTTCAGGCTCAGGCCTGCTTCATAGCCTTCCTGGAGCACGTTGAGGTTGATGCCGAAGCTGGCATTGGCCGCTTCGGTGCCGGCAATCGATTGAAAGACCAGGTCCAGGGGCACGCCGCGATTGATCGCCTCGATGGAGGTGGTGACGTGGGTCAGCACGCAGGCCTGGGTGGGGATCTCGTAGCGCTGGATGATGGCGTCGAGCATTTCCAGCATGGCGCAGATCGAGGCGATGCTGTCGGTGGCCGGGTTGATGCCGATCATCGCGTCGCCGTTGCCGTACAGCAGGCCGTCGAGAATGCTTGCGGCGATGCCCGCCGGCTCGTCGGTGGGGTGGTTGGGCTGCAGGCGGGTGGACAGGCGTCCACGCAGCCCCAGGGTGCCGCGAAACTTGGTCACCACGCGGATCTTCTGCGCCACCAGGATCAGGTCCTGCACGCGCATGATCTTCGACACCGCGGCGGCCATTTCCGGGGTCAGGCCCGGCGCCAGGGCCCGCAGGCTCTGTTCGTCGGCGGCGTCACTGAGCAGCCAGTCGCGAAAGCCGCCCACGGTCAGGTGGCTGACCGTGGCGAAGGCCTCGCGGTCATGGGTGTCGATGATCAGCCGGGTGACTTCGTCGGACTCATAGGGAATCAGCACCTCTTCGAGAAAGTGCTTGAGGGGGATATCCGCCAGGGTCATCTGGGCGGCAACCCGCTCGCCGTCGTTGAGGGCGGCAACCCCGGCCAGAAAGTCGCCGGAACGGGCCGGGCTGGCCTTGGCCATGACGTCCTTGAGGCTGTCGAAGCGATAGGTCTGAGAACCTACGCTGTGGGAAAATTGGGCCATCTCAGTCTCCGTTTCAACGATGTAGGGGCGTTGCCGAGTGCTGGCGGATCATCAGGATGCCACCTTCTTCAGCAGGTTTTCCAGACGGTTGCCGGCAGCCCGGTGATGGAGGATGGCAAAGGCCTTTTCCGCCACCAGGCTGCCGCCTTCCAGCGGCGGCAGGCCACCGCTGTAGATGTTCGAGATCACTGTGTATTCATAGCGAATGTCGGCATTGCCGCTGAACTGGGCGGCGGCGCGGCGCGCCTGGTCGTCCGGCAGGCGGTAGCCCAGATAGGCGGACATGCTCCGTGAGGCCAGGGCATCGCCGCCGGGCCGCTCGCCGATCAGCACGATGATCAGCTGGGGTTGCAGGGCCTCGCCCACCGACTCCGCCAGCTTGACCCGGCCATAGGGCGCGAGGATCGGCTGGCCGATGCGCAGCTCGCGACTCAGCAGGCCATCCATCAGCACCGGCAGCAGCTCGGGAATGTTGTGGTGGATGGCCTCGGCGCTGAGGCCGTCGGAAATCACGATCTGCACGTCGTTGTATTCCGGTTTAAGGCGCCGCAGCACTTCCTCGGTCAGCCGCGCGCCCAGCTCCGGGTCTTGCAGGTGAGCCAGCTTGTCCGGGGCAGCGGTACGCAGCTCGCGCAGGGCAATGGCGCCGATTTCGCTGGGGCGCAAGTCGACGTAGATTGCCTCGCGGGCCACTGCCAGGTTGGCGCGCACCGTACGCGACACGCTGTTGGCCGGGCGCGGCCCGGCGTTGTCGAAGCCGTAGGTGGCCGGGGTGGATTCCAGCAGGCGCTGGAAGTCGATGTCCGACTGGCAGAAAATCCGCGGGTTGCCCCAGTTCGGCCCGCGTTCCACGTTGCCGTGGGCGTCTTCCTGGAAAATCCCCTTGCCCAGGGCCCAGCGCAGGTATTCCGGGGCCGGTGCCAGGTCGTGCACCTCGCGCAGGGTCTGGTTGTCGTGGGCGCTGGTGTCGAAGTAGGCGAGCATGCGGTCGGTGCTCAGGTACACGTCCATGAAGAAGTTGGCGCCTGCGGCAGTCAGCAATTCGGTGGCCATCTGCTGGCCTTCCAGGGTCACTTGCGAGTGCAGGGTGTAGCAGGGGGCCATGCCCATGGGCAGCCCCAGCAACTTGCCCATGAACTGGTCCTGCAGGCAGGAATAGGTCATCTCGAAGTTGTCGAGGTGGGTTTCCGGGCCGATGAAGCCGGTGACGTTGTTCACCATGTACGGCCGGTAGCGCCGGGCAAGCCCATAGCACAGGGCTTCGCAGGTGGTCATGTCGATGCCTTCGTGCTTGCCGTAGGTCAGCTCGCTGCCCTGGCCAGTCTCGAAGTACATGAAGTTTTCCGCCACGTCCCGCAGCGGGCCGCGCTCGGCCATGGTCTGCCAGGCCTGGTCCAGCAGTTGCACGGTAACGTCGAACTCGTCGGTCAGGGTACGTTCGGTGCCCGCCAGGCTCTGGAACATGATCTCTACTGGAGCGCCCTGGTCGAGGCAGGCCAGTTGGGTCTTGATATGGGACAGCACGCAGATTTGGGTGGGTGCTCCCGTTTCCCGGCGCAGCTTGTCCAGGTGGTGGAGCGTGGCGCTGATGTTGTCCACGGTGTCGATGGCCGGGTTGAGGCCGATCAACGCGTCCCCCGAGCCCATGCTCAGGCCGGTGTAGACCAGCAGGGTGATGCCGCTGAGGTTGTCGGTGGGATGGTTGGGCTGCAGCCGCGACGACAGAGTACCGGGCAGGCCCACCAGGGTTCGGGCCTTGGCGGCCGCGCCACTCTTGAGCTTTTTCGACAGCAGGATCAGTTCATGCACATCCAGCAGCTTGGCCAGGGCGGCCACCATTACCCCGGTCAGGGCGCGGCCGATGCGGCGTATTTCGGTGCCGTGGCTGCGCAGCAGGCGATCTTTCAGGGCGCCCAGGGTAAGAGGGGCGATTTCCCCGAACACTTCGTGGTCGATGTCGTAGTTGACCTGCATGACACTGTCGATATGGCCGTGGCGGTCGGTCAGCGGGTGCTGGAAATAGTGATCCAGGGTCAGTTCCGAGAGCACCTTGCGCGCTGCTTCGCGAGTGATTTCATCCACGGCGGCCAGCCCCGCCACGCGGTCCCCGGCCTTGCTGATGTCGGCGGCGCCGAGCACCGCCTTGAGGCTGTCGAAGGCGATCTGGCGATCCAGCACGCGGGTGCTGTAGCCACGTTCGGCCGGGACGACGGGAAGGCGGATGTGCTGCAGTTCGGTGAGTGACATGGCAAGACTCTCCTTGGCCGGCATCGGCATCAGTGCACACCGTAAAAGGCGACGGGCACTATGTGCTGATGGGGTGTTCCCAGATTGATGAAGTGCGCCGAGCGTTCACGTACTTCGTCGATGACGATCAGGTTGCAAGAACTGCGCCCCCAATCCGTGGCGTAGTTGCCCAGGACCTTGCCGACGTTGCTCTCCAACAGCAGCACCAGCGGCCATTGGGCAGCCGGGCGAGCAGTGCCCAGGGCCCGGCACAGCAGGGCGCCGAGGTGGCGTATTTCTTCCAGGCCCGGCGCCTGGCCGCCATCGAGCAGTTGCAGGCAGGCACCGTCGCGGCTGCTCAGGGCCAGTTCCAGGGCCGCCTCCAGTTGCTGCCGGGAGGCGCGCACCGATAGACGGGCAACGATGGGCAGGTCCTTGAGCGGCAGTGCCTCGGGCCGGGGCAGGAACAAGGTGCTGCCGGAGATTTCGGTGTTGTGCAGGGTCAGCCCGTAGACCGTGGCCCGGCCACGGTTTTCCGGGACCAGGCGGCGGGCGTCACGCACCAGCCGCGGCTGGCGGGCAATGGCCAGGGCCAGGTCGATGCCCAGGTCGCCGTAGTGGGTGGTGCCGGGCAGGGTTTCACCCTGCAAGTGCCGATACAGCAACTCGCCGACGCCACCGGAAAAGGTCAGCGCCACATCAGGTTCGTGAGCCGGCAGGTTCAGCGGCAGTTGCTCCGTCAACCGGCCCAGCGGGCTGGCGAAGAACGCTCGGTCCCCCGACACGAGCGCCAGCAGGGCGTCGATGTACCAATCCAGCACGGCCTGCAGTTGTGAGCTGTCGAGGAGTTGCCCGGATGTTTTGCCAATCGCCAGGTGATCGAGCAGGGCCCGGCCGAACTCCGACATTCCGCTGAGCCGATAGCTGCCCGGCTCGAATTGCAGGTGCCGGGCACCGATGAAATGGCAACCGCTGGCCAGCACATTGCCCTCCAGGCCCCAGGCGGCATTGGTGGTGCCACCGCCGATATCCAGGTTGAGCATGGGC
This sequence comes from Pseudomonas protegens CHA0, assembly GCF_000397205.1. NCBI lineage: Bacteria > Pseudomonadati > Pseudomonadota > Gammaproteobacteria > Pseudomonadales > Pseudomonadaceae > Pseudomonas > Pseudomonas protegens. The sequence continues at coordinate 6,061,121 of NC_021237.1, read as the reverse complement.
TGCTGCGCGTGAAAGCGGCTCAGGGCCGAGCAACTGCCCATGAACGCCAGCCAGGACTCCAGCCCGCCATCGTCGGCACGGGTGATCAGTGCGTTACCGATCAGTTGCCCCACCAGTTGCGCCAGGGCCTGGGCGTTGTGCCGCCGGGCCGCCAGCCCGGTGATGATCACCCCGCCGGAAAACAACTGCTGCGGGCGCACGTCCGCCTGTTCAAGCCAGGTTTCGATCAGGCCGCGGATCGCGGCTTCATCGATGACCTCATCCTTGAAGGGCGTGAACACCGGGTCGCCGCGAAACAGCACCCGAGGTTCGTTGAGGGCCATGCGCCCGGTGATGCAGTGGCTGCTGAGGCTGGCCTGGGCAATCAGCACGCTGCTGGTGGTGGACCCGAAGTCCAGCCCCAGCAGCAAGACCTGGGCGCCGCCGGTGAAGGCTTGCATGCAGGCGTTCCTCGCCGCGCCGGAGTCAGGCCGTGGCCTTCTGGCCTGCCGGTTCCGGGGTTTCCAGGGCCGTACCGCCCAGGTACTCGCCTTCGCCGATGATTCCGGCAGCCCGGTCCTGGGCTTCCAGTTGCAGGGCCTTGGGCACCGATAGCCAATAGGCCAGTCCCACCGCGACGAAGCCGGCGCTGATCTTGCCGATCAATACCGGGAGGATGATGGTCGGCTGGAAGTTGGCGGTGAAGGACAGGTGGTCCCCCAGCAGGAAGGCGGCGCAGACACCGAAGGCGATGTTCACCACCTTGTCCTTGGGCGGCATGAAGCGCACCAGGCGGAACATGGCCAGGATGTTGGCGATGGTGGCCAGCATGCCGGCACTGCCTACCGCGCTGAGGCCGATCTTGCCGCCGAGGTTTTCCAGGGGCTTGCCCAGGTACTTGCGCAGCAGGTAGACCATGGGGAAGGCGCCGGCCAGCATGATGCCGATGTAGCCGGCGGTTTCCAGGGCGCGGGTCTGGTCCTCGGCGTCGGCGATGATCGGGTGGAAGCCCCAGCCGCCGAACACCGCGGAGAAGGCCCCGGTGAAGTACTCGACGATGGAGAACACCAGTACCAGTTTGATCGCCGCATCCATTGCCCGGCCGAAGATGATGAAACCCTTGATCATCATGTCCGGCAAAAAGCGCAGGCCCAGGGCCAGGGCCACGACGAAGATCAGGATCGGCAGCAGGTTGGCGAAGATGCTGCCCAGGCCCAGGGCCAGTTGGTAGCTGGCTTCGCCGCTGGTGCTGACCAGTTCGCGTACCTGCGGGTTGCTGAAGGCCAGGATCAGGCTGGCGATCATTACGCCCACGGGAATGGTGAGGATCCCGGACATGATCCCCAGGGCCATGTACTTGTGGTCGCGCTTGTCGAGCATCGCCAGGCCCATGGGGATCGAGAAGACGATGGTGGCGCCACCCATGAAGCCGGTGATCAGCGCCATTACCAGCGCTTCCTTACTGGCGGCCAGGGCCGAGGCCAGCTGATAGCCGCCCATGTCCGAGGCGATGATCATGGTCGCCGCCAGGGCCGGATCGGCTCCCAGGGAATTGAAGAACGGTCCGAAGACGGTTTCGATGACCACGGTGAGATAGGGGATGGAGGCCATGATGCCCGCGGCCGGCACGAAGATGTAGCCGGTGGCGTGAATGCCTTCCATGAATTCCTTGCCCAGGCCTCGCTCGCTGTCATAAATGGCGGCGAAGGCGCCAAGTACGGCGCAGAGCATGATGAGGTAGAGCACGTAGTTGCCGATCTGATCCATTGCGTTTGTCCCTTGTTATTGTTTTTCAAGCAGGGTCTGTGCACGACTGGTTTGGCGCAGAACTTCCGACAGCAGTGTCCCGTCCGGCAAGCCGTCGGCACCGGATCAGAGCAGGTGAACCTGTGCGGCAGGGCCGCGAAAAGGCCTCCCGGCGGCCTGTGCCGCCGGGAGGATCGATCAGAAGAAGCCCAGCGGGTTGATGTCGTAGCTCACCAGCAGGTTCTTGGTCTGCTGGTAGTGGTCGAGCATCATCTTGTGGGTTTCACGGCCGACGCCGGATTTCTTGTAGCCACCGAACGCGGCGTGGGCCGGGTACAGGTGGTAGCAGTTGGTCCAGACGCGGCCGGCCTTGATCCCGCGGCCCATGCGGTAGGCGCGGTTGATGTCGCGGGTCCAGACCCCGGCACCCAGGCCGAACTCGGTGTCGTTGGCGATCGCCAGGGCTTCGGCTTCGTCCTTGAAGGTGGTGACGCTGACCACCGGGCCGAAGATTTCCTCCTGGAACACGCGCATCTTGTTGGTGCCCTTGAGCAGGGTCGGCTGGATGTAGTAGCCGCTGGACAGGTCGCCCTCGAGTTTTTCCACCTTGCCGCCGGTGAGCAGCTGCGCACCTTCGTTCTTGGCGATGTCGAGGTAGGAGAGGATCTTGTCGAACTGCTGCTCGGAAGCCTGGGCGCCGACCATGGTGTCGGTGTCCAGTGGGTCGCCACGCTTGATCTGCTCGATCTTCTTCATCACCACTTGCATGAATTCGTCGTAGATCGATTCCTGCACCAGGGCGCGGGATGGGCAGGTGCAGACTTCACCCTGGTTGAAGAATGCCAGCACCAGGCCTTCGGCGGCCTTTTCGATGAACTTGGGCTCGGCCTGCATGATGTCTTCGAAGAAGATGTTCGGCGACTTGCCGCCCAGTTCCACGGTGGACGGAATGATGTTCTCGGCGGCGCACTTCATGATGTGCGAGCCCACCGGAGTCGAGCCGGTGAAGGCGATCTTGGCGATGCGCTTGCTGGTGGCCAGGGCTTCGCCGGCTTCGCGGCCAAAACCTTGCACCACGTTGAGTACGCCGGGTGGCAGCAGGTCGCCGATCACTTCCATGAGCACGGTGATGCCCAGCGGGGTCTGCTCGGCGGGCTTGAGTACCACGCAGTTGCCCGCTGCCAGGGCCGGGGCGAGTTTCCAGGCGGCCATCAGGATCGGGAAGTTCCACGGGATGATCTGCCCGACCACGCCCAGGGGTTCATGGATGTGATAGGCCACGGTGTTGCCGTCGATTTCCGCAGCGCTGCCTTCCTGGGCCCGCAGGCAACCGGCGAAGTAGCGGAAGTGGTCGGCGGCCAGGGGAATGTCGGCGTTCAGGGTTTCGCGCACGGCCTTGCCGTTGTCCCAGGTTTCGGTGATGGCCAGCAGTTCGAGGTTCTGTTCGATGCGGTCGGCAATCTTCAGCAGGATCAGCGAGCGCGCCTGCACCGAGGTGGCGCCCCAGGCGTCGGCGGCGGCGTGGGCAGCGTCCAGCGCCTTGTCGATGTCTTCGGCGGTGGAGCGGGGGAATTCGGCAATTGGCTGGCCGTTGACCGGCGAGGTGTTGGTGAAGTACTGGCCTTTGACAGGCGCGACGAATTCGCCGCCGATGTAGTTACCGTACTTGCTCTTGAACGAAACGATAGCGCCTTCAGTACCGGGGTGTGCGTAACGCATGGTGGGTATCTCCTGGCTTTTATGCTTATGGGGGAGGACGCGCCGTAGCGCATATCAAGCGTAGAGCAAAGGTCGGGCCAGCGTGCTACAGGCCATATGCATCAAGGGTTTGCGGATGTTTCGAGGGGACCGCTACGGGGCGCTGTGACGGATCCGGTACAGGCTTGAGTGACAGTTTGTAACCTAAGTGGCACAACCTGTGACTCGGGAGTCAAGCCGGCATTGCAATGCAGCAGCGCCTGGAGGATGCTGGTTCGCGTGTCGAATCTTGTCGGACAAGTCTGATGAGCATTCCTCCTTCGTAGTCGATTGCAGCCCGGCAGTGGCGACAGTATTTCGTCTGAGCGTGACAGCGCAGCAGGAGAATAATAAGAAATGCACACTAGCAATTACTTGAGCCGGCATGCCCAGCAGGTGCTCACCGTGGCCCAGGGCAAGGCTCATTTGCAGGGCCCGGGCAGCGATCCTTCCATTGCCCGCTCCTGGCTGCGCTGCCTCGAGGACTATCATCTCGACCCGGCCCAGGTCATGGCCCCTACGGTGCTTGAACATGGCCGCCTGTTGGAGAGCCGCGAGCGCCTGCAAGATGTCTTGCAGATTGCCGGCACCGAGATGGCCAACCTGCACCAACAACTGTCCGGCGCCGGGCATGCGGTGCTGCTGACCGATGCCCGGGGCGTGATCCTCAACTGCATTACCGCCCCCAGCGAACGCAAGATCTTCGAGCATGCCGGACTGTGGCTGGGCGCCGATTGGAGCGAGGCCCGGGAGGGCACCAACGGCATCGGCACCTGCCTGGTGGAGCGCCAGCCGCTGACCATTCACCAGGGCGAGCATTTCCGCGGCCGGCACACCGGCCTGACCTGCTCTGCGAGCCCGGTGTTCGACCCCCATGGCGAGTTGCTGGCGGTGCTGGATGTGTCGTCGGCGCGCCAGGACGTGTCCCGGCAGAGCCAGTTCCACACCATGGCCCTGGTCAATCTGTCGGCGAAGATGATCGAGAGCTGCTATTTCCTGCGTTATTTCGAGAACCAGTGGCTACTGCGCTTTCATCTGCAGGCGGAGTCGGTGGGGCTGTTCAGCGAGGGCCTGCTGGCGTTCGATGGCGATGGCCGGATCTGTGCGGTGAACCAGAGCGCCCTGAACCTGCTGGGGCATATTCGCGGCGGGTTGCTGGGCAAGCCGGTGGAAAGCTTTTTCGACTGCTCCCTGGATGAACTGCTCGGCCGCGCCAGTATCAATGCCAGCGCCAGTTGGCCATTGCGCACCCGGGACGGGCGACGCCTGTTCGCCTTGTTGCGCGGCCAGCCACAGCCGGCCGCACAACCAGCGGTGCTGCGGGCACCGCAGGCCATTGCGCCGGCGCGGCCCTCGGGGATCTGCCTGGGGGATGACGGCCTGCAGAACGATTTTCGCCGCGCCTCGCGAGTGTTCGAGCGCGATGTGCCGTTGCTGATCAATGGCGAGACCGGCTCCGGCAAGGAGGCCTTCGCCAAGGCGGTGCACCAGGGCAGCGCGCGGGCGGGCAAGGCCTTTGTCGCGCTCAACTGCGCGGCTATCCCGGAAAGCCTGATCGAGAGCGAGCTGTTCGGTTATCGCGGCGGCAGCTTTACCGGGGCGCGCAAGGAGGGCATGCGCGGCAAGTTGCAGCAGGCCGATGGCGGTACCCTGTTCCTCGATGAAATCGGCGATATGCCCCTGGCCCTGCAGACCCGTTTGCTGCGGGTACTGGAGGATCGGCTGGTGGTGCCGATCGGCGGCGAGCCGCAACCGGTCAACGTGCGCATCATCAGCGCGACCCACCGTGACCTGCTGGAGCGGGTGCGCGACGGTAGCTTCCGTGAGGACCTGTATTACCGGCTCAATGGCCTGGAGATCGCCTTGCCGGCCTTGCGCGATCGCAGCGACAAATCCCAGTTGCTGGATTTCCTCCTGGCCGAAGAGGCGGGCGGCCAGCCGGTGATGCTGGAGGACGCGGTGCGCCAGAGCCTGTTGAGTTATTCCTGGCCGGGTAACGTGCGGCAATTGCGCAACGTGCTGCGCACCCTGGCGGCCTTGTGTGAAAACGGCCGCATTGGCCTGGATGATCTGCCGCCGCTGATCCGCCACAGCCGCCCGGCGCCGCTGGGCGAAGCGGTAGCAGAGGTGCTGGAGCGGCCACTGGAGGACGCCGAGCGGGTGGCGTTGCTGGCGGCCCTGGAGCAGCAGCGCTGGCACATGACCCATACCGCCGAGCAGTTGGGCGTGAGCCGCAACACCCTCTATAGAAAGCTGCGCAAGCACGGCATCGCGCGATAGTCCGAGCTGCCGGCCGCTGCTGGCCCGTCGGGCTTGCGCCAGCGCATGCCAGCAGCAACCTCCCGGTCAGCTAATGGGTGCGATTTGCAGCCCTCTACGCTAACCTGCGCCGATGTTTTTTGAGGTCGACTATGCACATCCATATTCTCGGTATCTGCGGCACTTTCATGGGGTCGATGGCGGTTCTGGCCAAAGAGCTGGGCCATCACGTCACCGGTTCCGACGCTAACGTGTATCCACCGATGAGCACCCAGTTGCAGGCCCAGGGCATCGAGCTGACCCAGGGCTACGATCCTGCCCAGCTGGACCCGGCGCCGGACCTGGTGGTGATCGGCAATGCCATGTCCCGCGGCAACCCGGCGGTGGAGTACGTGCTGAACAAGGGCCTGCCCTATGTGTCCGGCCCGCAATGGCTGGCCGACTATGTGCTGCAGGGGCGTTGGGTACTGGCGGTGGCCGGGACCCACGGCAAGACCACCACCAGCAGCATGCTGGCCTGGGTCCTGGAGCATGCGGGCATGAGCCCGGGCTTCCTGATCGGCGGCGTGCCACAGAATTTCGCCGTCTCCGCGCGCTTGGGAGGTACGCCGTTCTTCGTGATCGAGGCTGATGAGTACGACAGCGCCTTCTTCGACAAGCGCTCGAAGTTCGTCCACTACCGCCCACGGACCGCGATCCTCAATAACCTGGAATTCGATCATGCGGACATCTTCCCTGATCTTCCGGCTATCGAGCGGCAGTTCCACCATCTGGTGCGGACCATTCCCAGCGAAGGCCTGGTGATCCATCCCACCACCGAGCCTGCCTTGCAGCGGGTGATCGAGATGGGCTGCTGGACCCCGGTGCAGACTACCGGCGCCGGTGGCCAGTGGCAGGTCAAGTTGCTGAGCGCCGACGGTTCGGCCTTCGAGGTGATGTTCGAAGGCGTGAGCCAGGGCGTGGTGGAGTGGGAGCTGACCGGCCAGCACAACGTTGCCAATGCCCTGGCCACCCTGGCTGCGGCACGCCATGTGGGCGTGGTGCCGTCGATGGGCATTGCCGGCCTGAGCGCGTTCAAGAGCGTGAAGCGGCGCATGGAGAAAGTCGCCGAAGTGCATGGCGTGACCATCTACGATGATTTCGCCCATCACCCGACGGCCATCGCCACTACGCTGGATGGCTTGCGCAAGCGGGTTGGCGATGCCCCGGTGATCGCCATCATCGAGCCGCGCTCCAACTCCATGAAGCTCGGCGCGCACCGTGATGGCCTGCCGGAAAGCGTCAACCAGGCCGATCAGGTGATCTGGTATGCCCCGGCCAACCTGGGCTGGGATCTGGCCGCCACGGCGGCCTTGTGCACGGTGCCGTCGATTGTCAGCGACTCTCTGGAAGGCATCATCGAGCGGGTGAAGAGCCAGGCCAAGCCGGGCACCCAGGTGGTGATCATGAGCAACGGCGGCTTTGGCGGCCTGCACGGCAAACTGGCCGAGGCGCTGCGATGAACAACGGCCCGGAACGCATCACCCTGGCCATGACCGGTGCCTCGGGCGCCCAGTACGGCCTGCGCCTGCTGGACTGCCTGGTGCGTGAGGACCGGGAGGTGCATTTTCTGATCTCCAAGGCTGCGCAGTTGGTCATGGCCACGGAAACCGATGTGACCCTGCCGCCCAAGCCGCAGACCATGCAGGCCTTCCTCACCGAATACACCGGTGCGTCGGCGGGGCAGATCCGCGTTTATGGCAAGGAGGACTGGATGTCGCCGGTGGCCTCGGGCTCCGGCTCGCCGGCGGCGATGGTAGTGGTGCCGTGCTCCACCGGTACCTTGTCGGCGATTGCCACCGGTGCCTGCAACAACCTGATCGAGCGCGCCGCGGACGTGACCCTCAAGGAGCGCCGGCAGTTGATTCTGGTGCCTCGCGAGGCGCCGTACTCCAGCATTCACCTGGAGCACATGCTCAAGTTGTCGAACATGGGCGTGACCATTCTGCCGGCCTCGCCGGGCTTCTATCACCAGCCGCAGACCATCGATGACCTGGTGGATTTTGTCGTCGCGCGGATTCTCAATCTGTTGAACATCCCGCAGGACATGTTGCCGCGCTGGGGCGAGCATCATCTGAGCAGCGATGAGTAAGCCCCTGCTGGTGCTGTTGGCCGCCCTGCAACTGGGCGGCTGTGCCACGGCCCGGACCTTGAATGCCGCCCAGCCCGGGGCGCCGGTGGTGTATTCGGGGACGCGCCTGGACTTGTATGCGATGCAGGGTGGGTGCTGCGCCATGGACCGCTTTGGCGCTGAGGCACCGAGCTATCCTGGCGTGGATCTGCCAGCCAGTGCCCTGCTCGATACCCTGTTGCTGCCGCTGTCGGTGCTGACGGTATTGGGGGTGGGGTTTCAGGCAACGGGCGGGTTGTAGTGCTTCGCCGGCAAGCCGGCTCCTACAGGTACGTGCAGGAGCGGCTTGCGGGCGAGCGATTCATTTGCCCAGCTTGCGTAGTTCGTCGGACTCGACGATCCGCGTGCCGGTCTGCTCTTCCAGGGCCAGGCGCCACATGGCCCGGGCCAGTTGGCAGGCTTCGATCCCGCGGTACTTGCCCGGTATCAGCCGCGACAGTGGTCCGGCCAGCTGTTCGCCCAGGCGCGGCTCGATGCGATCCCCCAGCAGCAGTGATGGCCGGCAGATGGTCAGTTGTGGCCAGCCCTGCAGTTTCAGCGCTTCTTCCATTTCACCTTTGACCCGGTTGTAGAAGATCGACGACTTGGGGTCGGCGCCCAGGGCGCTGATCACGATCAGGTGCCGTGCGCCCAGCTCCCGCGCGCGTTTGCCGAAGGCCACCACCATGTCCAGGTCCACCGCGCGAAAAGCGGCTTCGGAACCGGCCTGCTTGAGGGTGGTACCCAGGCAGCAGAAGGCGATTTCCACTTTGCCGCTGAGTTGCGGCAGGAATACGGCGGGGTCGCCGACCGGGTTTTCCAGGCGTGGGTGTTCGCTCAGTGGGCGTCTGCTGGGCGCGAGGACGCGGGTGATGGTGGGCTCGTTGAGCAGACGATCGAGCAGTTGCTCCCCGGTCAGGCCGGAGGCGCCGGCGAGCAGGATATGCTGAGGCGTCAAGTACATGGTCATTCCCCCTTGATACTGTTTCAGCTTAGTTGCTCTGTGCTTCCTTGCTGCTTATAGAGACACTCTGCAGGGCCTTTCGTGCCTGCTGCTTGCGCAATTGTTGCCAATGGGCAATGACGCCTCTGGGCGCCCAGATCTGCGGTTCCGACGCTTCGAAGCCGTCTGCCTGCTCACGCTCGGCAACGATGCCCCGGGCCAGCTTGAATGCATGTTCCAGGTCGTCGGTCTGGTTCAGCGCCTGGGCGAACAGGGCATCGCCAAAGTAGGTGAAGTCGGCCTCTTCCGAGCAGCCGAAGGACACTCGGTCTGCCTGAGATGCGGTCATGATCAGGGTTCGCTCATCCTTGAGGGCCGGGATGAAGCCGCCGGAGTAGCAGGAAGAGATGACGATGATCTTGTCGCGGTTCTTCAGCGGGGCCAGGGCGGTGGCCAGTTCATCGGCGGGCAGGTCTGCCAGCTCCAGGCGCGGCTGGTCCAGCACCAGTTCGTGGGCGCTGGTGCCGTGGCTGGTGAGGTAGATGAACACCAGGTCTTCCGGGCCGCTGCGTTCGGCCAGGGTCTGGGCGGCGCGGCGCAGGTTTTCCCGGGTGGCCATGGGCCGGTTCATCAGGTGGTCGCGGTGATTGACCAGGCGGATCTGGCCGTAGGCGCCGAAGCGACTGGCGAGCATGTTGCTGACATAGTCGGCCTCGCGCAGGAACACGCTCTGCTTGCCGTCGCCGGCCAGGGTCAGGCTGTAGAGTTCGATGGCCGGGGTGGAGGCGGGCACCGTATCGAGGGCTTCCTTGAGCAAGCGGCCCTGGACCAGCAGCGCAGTTTCCAGCGGGTCTGGCAGTAGCTTGCCATCGGCGTCGCGAACCCGCAGGCCGTTGTTCCACACACCGCTTTGCACGCTGCCATCGCGCAGTACCAGTACGCCGTGGCCTTGGTAGTTGTCACTGTCGAAGCCGCCAACGTAGAAGCTGCCATCGCTGAGATTTAGCCGCCCCTCACCGCTGAAGCGCCAGTCGCTGAAGGTGCCGACATAGTGGCTGCCGTCGGCGCCGGTCAGTTCGCCCTTGCCACTCAGGGCGCCTTCCTTGAACTGGCCGATCCAGACGTCGCCGTCGGAGTTTTCGTAGCGGCCCTTGCCGTTGAGCTGGTTGTGCTTGAAGCCGCCAACGTAGATGTCGCCTTCGGCACTGTTGAAGGTGCCGTTGCCTTCCAGCTGGCCGTTGACGAAGTTGCCGGTGAACTGGTTGCCGCTGGCGTCGCTGCGCTGGCCTTCGCCATTGGGCTTGCCCTTGGCGAACTGGCCCTGGTACTGGCTGCCGTCGTCCAGTTCCAGGCGCCCGAGGCCCGAATACAGGTCGGCCTTGAATTCGCCGCGGTAGGTCATGCCGTCTTCTTTGAGGGTGCCTTCGCCATCCCGGCGGCCGAGCTTGAAGCCGCCGCTGTAGCTGCTGTCCTTGGTGGTCAGGGTGCCCTGACCATGGAACAGCCCTTGCTGGAACTGGCCGCGATAGACCTCGCCGTTGCTGCCGTGCCATTCCCCCTGGCCATGCCACTGGCCCTTGTCGAACTGGCCGGCGTACCAACTGCCGTTGGGGTAGTCGATGCGCCCTTGTCCCTGGAGCAGGCCATTGACCAGGTCGCCTCGATAGCGCCCGCCGTCCGGCAGGCGGGCATCGGGTGGCAACAGCGATTCGCCGTCGCCACAGGCACTGAGCAATAGGGTCAAAACCAGGGGTGCAAGTGGGCGCATAACGGGTTCCGGATAATTAGGGGACCGAGTATGCCGCAGCGGTGTGTCTTATATATAGAGAGGTTGAGCGAAACAGCGTGAGCTGTTTCGCATCGGAGGGATTTCAGACGAAACAGAGCGACAGCGGCTCGGCGATATAGGCCGGTTTTTCCTGGCCGTCGATTTCCAGGGTGGCAGTCGCCTTGAGCAGCCACTGACCGGGTTTCTTTTCGGTGACTTCAGTCAGGTCGACCTTGAGCCGCACCTTGGAATTGACTGGCACCGGCTGGATGAAACGCACGCTGTCCAGGCCGTAGTTGACCACCATCTTCAGGCCCTGGGGCAGCACGAGGATGTCTTCCATCAGTTTGGGGATCAGCGACAGGGTCAGGAAACCGTGGGCAATGGTGCTGCCGAACGGGGTCTGTGCGGCCTTGACCGGATCCACGTGGATGAACTGGAAGTCACCGGTCGCCTCGGCGAAGAGGTTGATGCGCTCCTGGTCGATGGTGAGCCATGGGGAACGTCCGAGTTCCTTCCCGACATAATCTTTGAGCTCTGCAACAGGAACATGGGGCATTGAGACTCTCCTTGGATCAACGATTTATTAGTATTCGACGTTGTGTGGTGCGCTCTGAAACTTCCACTTTAGATCATCATGGCGATCCTTCCCGGTAAACATCCATGCTTTTGGCGAATGCCGGTTCATAGCACCTGCGTGCTTATAATGCGCGACGGGATCTGGCTGGAGAGGCGGTATGTTGTTACGCGGTTTGACATGGCTGGTGCTGTTCCAATTGCTCGGAACGGCGCTCAATCACCTGCTGTTGCCCGTGCTTCCCGGGCCCATCATCGGCCTGTTGCTGCTGCTGGTTTTCCTGGTGGTGCGCGGTGAAGTGGGCGAGCCGCTGAATCTCGCGGCTGGCAGCCTGCTGCGTTACCTGCCGCTGCTGCTGGTGCCGCCTGCGGTGGGGGTCATGGTCTATGCCCGGGACATCGCCGCGGACTTCTGGGCCATTACCGGCGCGCTGGTGTTGTCCCTGGTGATCTCGATGGCCTTTGTCGGCGTGCTGATGCAGCGCCTGGTCAAGCGCCAGGGCCGGCAGGAGGACAGTCAATGATCTTCGATTGGCAGGGGGCCTGGGCCGCGGTGATCCATCACCCGCTGTTTGGCATCGGCATCACGCTGGGTGCCTATCAACTGGTGCTGGCGGCGTTCGAGAAGACCCGCTGGATGTTCCTGCAGCCGGTGCTGGTGTCCATGCTACTGGTGATCGGCGTGCTGCTCGGCTGCGGCCTGAGCTATGCCGAGTACCGCAAGAGCACCGAAATCCTGAGCATTCTGCTGGGCCCGGCGACGGTAGCCCTGGCGGTGCCGCTGTACCTCAACCTGCGACGGATCCGCCAATTGTTCTGGCCGATATTGGCTACGCTGGTGGTGGGTGGCGTCGTGGCTACCAGCCTGGGCGTACTGCTGGGATGGTGGTTTGGTGCCGAGCACATGATCCTAATGACCATGGCGCCCAAGTCGGTGACCTCGCCCATTGCCATGCTGGTGGCCGAGCAGATTGGTGGCGTGGCGGCGTTGGCGGCGGTCTTCGTGCTGATTACCGGAGTGATCGGAGCGATATTTGGCCCGGGGCTGCTCAACCGTTTGGGGGTGCATGGCCCGGAAGCGCGAGGCATGGCCCTGGGCATGACCGCCCACGCAGTGGGCACCTCGGTGGCCTTGCAGGAAAGTGAGGAGTGCGGCGCCTTTGCGGCGCTGGCGATGAGTCTGATGGGCGTGGCCACGGCGGTGTTGCTGCCGTTGGCGGTGTCGTTGCTGGTTTAAGGAAGGAAGTATGAACCTGGCGCTTTTTCCTCTGAATACCGTGCTGTTTCCCGATTGCATTCTCGATCTGCAGATTTTCGAGGCGCGTTATCTCGACATGATCGGGCGCTGCATGAAGCAGGGCAGCGGGTTTGGGGTGGTGTGCATCCTTGAAGGGGAGGAGGTCGGGACGGCCGCCCAGGGCTATGCGCAAATTGGCTGTGAAGCCTTGATCACCGACTTCCACCAGCAGGACAACGGGCTGCTGGGAATCAGGGTCAGGGGCGGTCGGCGTTTTCGCATTCTGCAAAGCGAAGTGCAGAAAGACCAACTGACGGTGGCCCGGGTGCAATGGCTGGAAGAGGCCCCCGAACAGCCGTTGCAGGATGAGGATGCGGACCTGATTGCGCTGCTCAAGGCCTTGGCCGAACATCCGATGGTCGAGGCCCTGGATATGGGGGTCGAGGCTACGGGGCAGCTGTCACTGGCCAATCAGTTGGCCTATCTGCTGCCTTTTTCCGAACAGGACAAGATCGACCTGCTGCAACTGGATGATCCACAGCAGCGTCTGGATGCCATCCAGCAGTTGCTGGACGAGCTGCAAGGCGAACTCTTCGCCTGAGCCGCAGCCTGTAGTGGCGGCTGCAGCTTGCCTCTGGCGTTTTTAATAGGCGTACCGCAGCAGGGCGTGAGGCAAGTGCCGTGTCGCCATGTATCCGCACATCAACAGCATGACCGGCAGTAGCAACCACCAGGCCCTGGCCGGCATCGGCTTGAGCGGGCCTTGCCATTGGCTCAGGGTCAGGCTGGCGGCGCAGACACAGGCCGCGAGCATGGCGCCGGCGAGAATGTCGGTTGGCCAATGGGCCCCCAGATAGACCCGCGACAAGGCAATGGCGGCCGCCGGCAGGCAGCCCAGCAACAGCCAGGTCAGGCGCATGCGGGGTGGCTGGCCCCGGCCGGCCAGAACTGCCAGGGTCAAGAACAGGGCGAAGGAGCCGGAAGAGTGACCGCTGGGCATGCTGAAACTGGTGAGAGGCTCGCTCAGCACTTCAGGGCGTACCCGTGCGAAGAACCATTTGCTGCCGGTGTTGGCCAGGGCAGTACACAGCAGGGTCGCTCCGGCGAACGCGGCCTGGCGCCATTGGCGCAGGGCCAGGAGCAGCAGGGTCAGCACTGCGCTGAGGATGAACATGGCGCGGAACTCGCCGATCTGGGTGACCATGACCATGATCTTGTCCAGAGCCGGGTCCCGGTGCTCCTGTACCAGGGCGATCAGGCCCTGGTCGAACTGCGTCAGGTACGGATAGCCGATGAACAGCCCTGCCAGAATCAGCAGGCTCAGGCCGGACATCAACAGGGTTGCCCGGCGATGGCGCCGCAGGCTGCTGTTGACGCTCAGGCCGACAAGCACCACCAGGCTGCCAATGACGATGCCCGCCTGGGGCCAGAAGCCTTCGGGCAGGGGCAGGCGAATCGCCGCGCCCGTGGCCCAGCCCGGCAGCAGATAGGCCAGCGACCAGCCCGCCGCCGCCAGCAGGCTGACGGCGAGGAAACGTGGGAACGGCATGTCGAACATTCCGGCCACCATCGGCAGCATTGGTCGTAGCGGGCCGATGAAGCGGCCCACCAGCAGGCTGGCGATGCCATAGCGCTGGAAGTAGCTTTCCGCACCGCTGATCCATTCAGGGTGATGACGAAGGCCGGGCAAGCGGCGAATGCCTTGGTGGAAATGCCGTCCCAGCAGATAGGACATCACGTCCCCCAGCAATCCGCCGGCAGCACCCAGGAGCAGGGTTTCCCCCAGTGACAGGGCGCCATTGCCGGCCAGTACCGCAATCGCGAACAGCAGGACCGTGCCCGGCACGATCAGGCCCACGATCGCCAGGCATTCCATGCAGGCCACGATGAACACTGCGGCTGCCAGCCATTGGGGGTTGCTGGTTAGCCAGGCGGTCACGCTGTCGAGCCATGGGCCCATAAATTCAACTCCGTTGTTGTTTTTTGCTGAGGTGGGACGGTGGCGTCAGCCGAGCACCAGGTAGTCGCGCCCTTCGACCTGGCCGCGACGCATAGGGTTGCGCGTGCAGTAGGGGGCGTAGGCGGCATCGACAAAGCGATACATCAGGTGTTCGTCACGCCCATGGGGGATGCCCAGGCGGGTGGTCTGGAGGATGTGTGGCACGGCGGCACCCACATCTTCGACGAAGAGAATCTCGTGATCGAAGCGTTTCGCATCCCAGACCGGAACCTTCAGGCCCAGGGCCTTGCACAGCAGGGTCTGGCCGGCGCAGAGCTTTTGCGCGGGGCGCGGCCGGCCACTGGCGTCCGGATTGTTCAGCAGCATCTGCGCCAGGCTGGCAGGGCCGGAGACTTCATCGACCCAGGGATAGGCGGACTTGATCAGTACGGCATTGCCAGGGCCCCGGGCGCTGAAGTTCAGGGAGTCGCCGCCGCGGGCGTAGTACATATAGATGTGGCCGCCGTCCAGAAACAAAGCCTTACGCTTTTCTGTGTAGCCGAGGGAGGCGTGGCTGCCTTTTTCCTCGCAGTAATAGGCTTCGGTTTCGATAATGCGCGCGGACAGCCACAGATCGCCGACTTTATGGCGGATGACTTTGCCCAACAGTTCGCGGGCCAAAAGCTCGGCATCACGGTCGAAAAAGCCGTCCGGCAGGGCTTTTGGCAGTTTTGCAGAGGTCAGAATGGACATGGTGGCGAAGGGTTATGGCGGAAAAGGTGACGCAATGGTAACAACTCCAGGCTTAATTCAGGCTGAACGCCGGGTATTTGCACTCCATTTCGACCATCCGCCCGTGACCGCTGTCCGTGGGCCGGCGCGACAGCTATAATCAGCCGCTTTCCTCTTTGCCAAGACCACACCAGACCATGACTGAGTCCGTTCTTGACTACATGACCCGCCTGGGTCGCGCTGCCCGCCAGGCTTCCCGGGTGATCGCCCGTGCCACCACCGCGCAAAAGAACCGTGCGCTGCTGGCGGCTGCCGATGCGTTGGACGCGGCACGACCGGAACTGACTGCGGCCAACGAGCAGGACCTGGCCAACGGCCGGGCCAATGGTCTGGAGCCGGCTCTGCTGGATCGCCTGGCGCTGACCCCGGCGCGTATCGACGAAATGATCGAAGGCCTGCGTCAGGTGGCCAAGCTGCCTGACCCCATCGGTGAAATCCGCGACATGCGCTACCTGCCGTCGGGCATCCAGGTGGGCAAGATGCGCGTGCCCCTGGGGGTGATCGGCATCATCTACGAGTCGCGCCCGAACGTGACCATCGATGCGGCCAGCCTGTGCCTGAAGTCGGGCAACGCCACCATCCTGCGCGGCGGTTCCGAGGCGATCCATTCCAACCGCGCCATCGCCACCTGCATTCAGCAGGGCCTGGCGGCGGCCGACCTGCCGCCTCACGTGGTGCAGGTAGTGGAAACCACCGACCGCGCTGCGGTTGGAGCGCTGATCACCATGCCCGAGTTCGTCGACGTGATCGTGCCCCGTGGCGGCAAGAGCCTGATCGAGCGGGTCAGCCGTGACGCCAAGGTGCCGGTGATCAAGCACCTGGACGGCGTCTGCCACGTGTATATCGATGTCGCGGCGGACCTGGACAAGGCCATTCGCATTGCCGACAACGCCAAGACCCAGCGCTATGCACCGTGCAACACCATGGAAACCCTGCTGGTTCACTCCGCCATTGCCGAGCGCGTATTGCCGCCATTGGCCGCGATCTATCGCGACAAGGGCGTCGAGCTGCGTGGCTGTGCGCAAACCCGCGCACTCCTCGGTGCCGGTGTGTTGGAAGCAACCGAAGAAGACTGGCGCACCGAGTACACCGCGCCGATCCTCTCGATCCGCGTGCTGGACAACCTGGAGCAGGCCATCGAGCACATCAATACCTATGGCTCGCACCACACCGACTCGATCGTCACCGAAAACTTCAGTGACGCCCGGCGCTTCCTTAACGAAGTGGATTCCAGTTCGGTCATGGTCAATGCCTCGACGCGCTTTGCCGACGGCTTCGAGTACGGCCTGGGCGCGGAGATCGGCATTTCCACCGACAAGCTGCACGCCCGTGGCCCGGTTGGGCTGGAAGGGCTGACCAGCGAGAAGTACGTAGTCTTTGGCGACGGTCACGTGCGTACTTGATGGGCAAACGTATCGGTCTGCTGGGCGGCACCTTCGATCCAGTGCATATCGGCCACTTGCGTGGCGCGCTGGAGGTGGCGGAATCCATGCAACTCGATGAGCTGCGCCTGGTACCCAGTGCCAGGCCGCCCCATCGGGATACACCGCAGGTGTCGGCCCTCGATCGTCTGGCGATGGTCGAGTGTGCGGTGGCGGGCGTTTCACCCCTGGTGGTGGACGACCGTGAGCTGAAACGGGACAAGCCGTCCTACACCATCGACACCCTGGAACAGATGCGGGCCGAGCTGGCCGCAGATGACCAGTTGTTTCTGTTACTGGGCTGGGACGCGTTTTGCGGCCTGCCCACCTGGCATCGCTGGGAAGAGTTACTCCAGCATTGCCACATCCTGGTGCTGCAACGCCCGGATGCCGACAGCGAACCGCCGGATGCCTTGCGCAACCTGCTGGCAGCGCGTTCGGTGAGCGACCCTTTGGCCCTGCAAGGGCCTGGGGGACACATTGCATTCGTCTGGCAGACGCCGCTTGCGGTGTCCGCCACCCAGATCCGTCAACTGCTGGCCAGCGGTAAGTCGGTACGTTTCCTGGTGCCTGACGCGGTCCTGGCCTATATCGATGCACACGGGCTTTACCGTGCGCCGAACTGAAGGAGCGCTGCCGGCCTGTGCTGAGCGGCGTTCCAAACATACGAGCTAAACGAGTTTTATATGACTAACCAAGTAATGAAAGGCGAAGATCTGGTCAAGGTGGCTGTCGCCGCGCTGGAAGACGTCAAGGCCCAGGACGTCCTGGTGATCGATGTTCGCGACAAGCAGAGCATCACTGACTACATGATCATCGCTACCGGTACCTCCAACCGCCAGATCGGCGCGATGCTGGAAAAGGTCCGTGAAATGGTCAAGGCCCAAGGCGTGCGCCCATTGGGTGAAGAAGGCAAGGGCGACAGCGACTGGGTGCTGCTGGACCTGGACGACGTGATCGTGCACATGATGACCGCCTCGGCCCGCCAGTTCTACGACCTGGAGCGTCTGTGGCAGGGCGCCGAGCAGAGCCGCGCGGCCGATGGCAAGCACCACAGCCCGGAGCATGGTCACGAGCACTTCACCAAGCTCAACAAAGACCAGCAATAAGGGACGGCTGTGCGCCTGCGTCTGATCGCTGTCGGTTCACGCATGCCCAAGTGGGTGGAAGAGGGTTGGCACGAGTATGCCAAGCGTCTGCCATCCGAGCTGGCGTTGGAACTGGTGGAAATTCCGCTCAATACCCGGGGCAAGAACGCCGACGTGGCTCGCTTCATCCGTCAGGAGGGCGAGGCCATGCTGGCCAAGGTCGGGCATAACGAGCGCATCGTCACCCTCGAGGTGCATGGCAAACCCTGGAGCACCGAGCAACTGGCGGTGGAACTGGATCGCTGGCGTCTCGATTCGCGCACCGTGAATTTCATGGTCGGCGGCCCGGAAGGGCTGGCGCCGGAGGTCTGTGCGCGGGCGGATCAGCGCTGGTCGCTGTCGCCGCTGACCTTGCCGCACCCGCTGGTGCGGATTCTCATCGGTGAACAGCTGTATCGCGCCTGGACCGTGCTGTCCGGGCACCCTTACCACAAGTAGCCCGCGCCCCTCATGTCCCAGCCGATCCGCATCAAGGACCACGAAAAAGACGCCCGTCTGGTGCGTGGCCGTGTCGTGTTCGGCGCCATCATGGTGGTTTGCCTGATCGGTGTGCTGATTGCCCGGCTGTATTACCTGCAGGTGATCCAGTACGACTACCACTCCACCCTTTCGGAGAACAACCGGGTCCACGTGCAGCCGATTCCACCGACTCGCGGGTTGATTTTCGACCGCAATGGCGTGGTGGTGGCGGACAACCGGCCCAGTTTCAGCCTGAGCATGACCCGCGAGCGCTCTGGCGACTGGCAGCAGGTGCTCGACGTGATCGTCGAGGTGCTGGAGCTGACTCCGGAAGACCGGGTGCTGTTTGAAAAGCGCATGAGGCAGGGGCGTCGGCCTTTCGAGCCGGTGCCGATCCTGTTCGAGCTGACGGAAGAGCAGATCGCCCGGATCGCGGTGAACCAGTTCCGCCTGCCCGGTGTGGAAGTGGTGGCCCAACTGGTCCGGCATTACCCCCAGGGTGCGCATTTTGCGCACTCCGTGGGCTATATGGGGCGGATCAACGAGAAAGAGCTCAAGTCCCTCGATCCGGTGAACTACAGCGGCACCCACCATATCGGCAAGACCGGCATCGAGCGCTTCTACGAGCCTGAGCTGCACGGCCAGGTGGGTTACGAAGAGGTCGAGACCAACGCCCGTGGCCGGGTGCTGCGGGTGCTCAAGCGCACCGACCCGATTCCCGGCAAGGACATTGTCCTGAGCCTGGACATCAAGTTGCAGGAAGCCGCGGAACTGGCCCTGGGCGGGCGCCGTGGCGCGGTGGTAGCCCTGGACCCGAGTACCGGTGAAGTGCTGGCGATGGTCAGCCAGCCGAGCTTCGACCCCAACCTGTTCGTCACCGGCATCAGCTTCAAGGCCTATGCCGAGCTGCGCGATTCCATCGACCGGCCGCTGTTCAACCGGGTGCTGCGTGGCCTCTATCCGCCGGGTTCGACCATCAAGCCGGCGGTGGCCATTGCCGGGCTGGATGCCGGCGTGGTCACGGCTTCGACCCGGGTCTACGACCCGGGCTACTACCAGTTGCCCAACTACGACCACAAGTACCGCAACTGGAACCGTACCGGTGACGGTTATGTCGACCTGGATACCGCGATCATGCGGTCCAACGACACCTATTTCTACGACCTGGCCCACAAGCTGGGGATCGACCGGCTGTCCGCCTACATGAGCAAGTTCGGTATCGGCCAGAAGGTCTCTTTGGACATGTTCGAGGAGTCGCCGGGCTTGATGCCGACCCGCGAATGGAAGCGCGCCACCCGGCGCCAGGCCTGGTTCCCGGGGGAGACCCTGATTCTCGGGATCGGCCAGGGCTACATGCAGTCCACGCCGTTGCAACTGGCCCAGGCCACCGCCCTGGTCGCCAGCAAGGGCAAGTGGAACCGGCCGCACCTGGCCAAAAGCATCGAGGGCGAGAAGCCGGTGGATCACAACCCGATGCCGGACATTGTCCTGCGTGACCCCTCGGACTGGACGAAGGTCAACCATGGCATGCAGCAGGTGATGCACGGTGCCCGGGGCACCGCGCGCAAGGCTGCGGCCGGTTCGCCGTACCGGATTGCCGGCAAGAGTGGTACCGCCCAGGTGGTGGCGATCAAGCAGGGCGAGAAGTACGACCGCTCCAAGGTCCAGGAACGGCATCGTGACCACGCCTTGTTCGTCGGCTTCGCGCCGGCGGAAAACCCCAAGATCGTGGTCTCGGTCATGGTCGAGAACGGTGAGTCGGGCTCCGGCGTCGCGGCACCGGTAGTGCGTCAGGTGATGGATGCCTGGCTTCTCGGCCAGGACGGCCAGCTCAAGCCCGAGTTCGCCAGCCCTATCAGCGCGGAGGCTACGGCCCGTGAAGAGTAATTTTGACCGCATCCTCTCCAGTGAGGATGTGATGCGTCGTCGCGCGACGCTGTTGCAGCGCCTGCATATCGATGGCCCGCTGCTGGTGCTGCTGCTGACCCTGGCTGCCGGCAGCCTGTTCGTGCTGTATTCCGCCAGCGGCAAGAGTTGGGACCTGCTGGCCAAACAGGCCACTTCATTCGGTATCGGCCTGGTGTCGATGATCGTCATCGCCCAGTTCGAGCCGCGCTTCATGGCCCGCTGGGTGCCGCTGGGCTACGTGTTCGGCGTGGTGCTGCTGGTGGTGGTAGATGTCATGGGCCACAACGCCATGGGGGCGACCCGCTGGATCAACATCCCCGGGGTGATCCGCTTCCAGCCATCGGAGTTCATGAAGATCATCATGCCGGCGACCATCGCCTGGTACCTGTCCAAGCGCACCCTGCCACCCCATCTCAAGCATGTGGGGATCAGCCTGGTGCTGATTGGCATTCCGTTCATCCTGATCGTGCGCCAGCCTGACCTGGGTACGGCCTTGCTGATCCTGGCCGGCGGCACCTTCGTGCTGTTCATGGGCGGCCTGCGCTGGCGCTGGATCCTCAGCGTGCTGGCGGCTGCGGTTCCCGTGGCCATCGCCATGTGGTTCTTCATCATGCACGACTACCAGAAGCAGCGGATCCTGACTTTCCTCGACCCGGAGAGCGATCCGCTGGGCACCGGCTGGAACATCATCCAGTCCAAGGCCGCCATCGGCTCCGGTGGGGTGTTCGGCAAGGGCTGGCTGCTGGGCACCCAGTCGCACCTGGACTTTTTGCCGGAGAGCCACACCGACTTCATTATCGCTGTCATGGGCGAGGAGTTCGGCCTGGTGGGCATCTGTGCGCTGCTGCTGATCTACCTGCTGCTGATCGGGCGCGGGCTGGTGATCACCGCCCAGGCCCAGACACTGTTTGGCAAATTGCTCGCGGGCAGCCTGACCATGACGTTTTTTGTTTACGTTTTCGTCAACATCGGTATGGTCAGTGGCTTGTTGCCGGTCGTAGGGGTGCCGTTGCCGTTCATTAGCTACGGAGGAACTTCGCTGGTGACGCTACTGTCAGCGTTTGGGGTTTTGATGTCGATCCATACCCATCGCAAGTGGATCGCGCAGGTTTGATTAAGGTGAAGAATTCAATGCAAGCAATGCGTGGCTGGGCCGCTCGGCAGGCGCCGTGGGTCGGTCTGGTAAGCATCCTTGGTGCAGCGCAGCCCGCGTTCGCCGGTGATTACGAAGGTTCGCCCCAGGTGGCCGAATTCGTGGGCGAAATGACTCGGGACTATGGTTTTGCCGGGGAGCAGCTGATGGCTGTGTTCCGCGAGGCCGAGCGCAAGCAGTCGATTCTTGACGCCATTTCGCGGCCCGCCGAGCGGGTCAAGCAGTGGAAGGAATACCGGCCGATGTTCATCACCGACGCGCGCATTGCCCGCGGTGTGGATTTCTGGCGCCAGCATGAAGCGGTGCTGGCCCGCGCCGAGCAGGAATATGGCGTACCGGCCCAGGTAATTGTCTCGATCATCGGCGTTGAAACCTTTTTCGGTCGAAATACCGGGAATTACCGGGTGATCGACGCATTGTCCACCCTGGGTTTCGATTATCCGCCCCGTGCCGAGTTCTTTCGCAAGGAACTGCGCGAGTTTCTGCTGCTGGCGCGTGAGGAGCAGGTCGATCCATTGAGCCTCAAGGGTTCCTACGCCGGAGCCATGGGCCTACCACAGTTCATGCCCAGCAGTTTTCGGGCTTATGCGGTGGACTTCGACGGTGACGGCCACATCAATATCTGGACCAACCCCGATGATGCCATCGGCAGTGTGGCCAGCTATTTCAAACGCCACGGCTGGGTGGCCGGCGAACCGGTGGTCAGTCGCGCCGATGTGCGTGGCGATCGGGTAGATGAAGGCTTGACCACCGGGATCGAACCGACGAAAACCGTCGGGGAGTTGCGGGCCCTGGGCTGGTCGAGTCATGATGCGCTGCGCGATGATATGCCGGTCACCGCTTTCCGTCTGGAAGGTGACAATGGCCCGGAATACTGGATGGGCCTGAAGAATTTTTACGCGATCACTCGCTATAACCGCAGCGTGATGTACGCCATGGCCGTACATCAGTTGTCTGAACAGCTGGTCCAAGCACGGGGCGTCAAGTAATGCTGGCAATGCCAATTCGCAAACCCCTGAAGCTGGTGGCTTTTGCCGCGTTGTCCTTGCTGGTGGTCAGTTGCTCGACGAGTCGCTCGCCGCAGCAGAAATCTTCCACCGCTGTGCGTTCCATGCCGGGCCTGGACGTCAACCGCGCCCACAAGGATGGCGCGCCGTGGTGGGATGTCGACGTTTCGCGCATCCCCGATGCGACCCCGACCCTGCATACCGGCCCCTACAAGGCCAACCCCTACACGGTACTGGGCAAGACCTATTTCCCCATCCAGGAATCGAAGAACTACGTGGCCTCCGGCACGGCGTCCTGGTATGGCACCAAGTTCCACGGCCAGAACACCGCCAATGGCGAGGTCTATGACCTGTACGGCATGAGTGCCGCGCACAAGACCCTGCCGTTGCCCAGTTACGTGAAGGTCACCAACCTGGACAACAATCGCAGCGTGATCCTGCGGGTCAACGACCGTGGGCCGTTCTATTCCGACCGGATCATCGACCTTTCCTACGCCGCGGCCAAGAAGCTCGGCTATGCCGAGACCGGCACCGCCCGGGTCAAGGTCGAGGGCATCGATCCGCAGCAATGGTGGGCTCAGCGTGGCCGCCCGGCGCCGCTGATGCTCAACGAGCCGCAAGTGGCGCAGAATAGCGCGCCGGTGGTCACGGCCTCGGCCGGCACTGTCGAACAATGGACCCCGCCGCCCCAGCAGCACGCGGCGGCTGTGGTTCCCGTACAAGTGAAAAACACGGCAGCAGCTTCTGGCCAGTATTTGCAGGTGGGCGCCTTCGCCAACCCTGACGCTGCCGAGCTGTTGAGGTCGAAATTGAGTGGCATGGTGAGCGCCCCGGTGTTCATCAGCTCGATCGTCCGCAATCAACAGACGCTGCATCGAGTGCGCCTGGGGCCATTCGGCACGCCGGGTGAGGCCCAGCAAGCGCAGAACAGTGTGCGCCTGGCGAACCTTGGGCAGGCCAGCGTGGTCTCTGCCGAGTAAGAATACTGAAGATTGAAGATCCGCTTGCGGTATTGGGGGGTGGGTCCTGGTTGTTGGCTCGTCGAACAACAAAAGCCCGGCAAGGGTCAGTGAGTGAACAACTGCACACGCGACAGCCCTTTAGAAGGCTGTCTGAAATAGTTTTGCCCGCAAGGGCAAGTTTCCATTAGCAACTTCGAGAGACGGATGAACATCACCACCTTTGCCAAACGCCTGTGCCTGCTTGTCCCGCTGATCATCACGCCCGCCGCCTGGGCGGTCGAAGCGATGCCGTCGCCACCGCAACTGGCCGCCAAATCCTATGTGCTCATGGACGCCAGCAGCGGTAACGTGCTGGTGGAGAACAATGGTGACCAGCGCCTGCCGCCGGCCAGCCTGACCAAGCTGATGACCGCCTACATCGCGACCCTGGAAATCCGTCGCGGCCAGATCGGCGAGAACGATCCGGTGACCGTCAGCGAGAACGCCTGGCGTACCGGCGGTTCGCGGATGTTCATCAAGGTGGGTTCGCAAGTCACCGTCAGCGACCTGCTGCACGGCATCATCATCCAGTCGGGTAACGACGCCAGCGTCGCGGTTTCCGAGCATATCGCCGGTAGCGAAGACGCGTTCGCCGACATGATGAATAAGACGGCTACCGACCTGGGCATGAGCAACAGCCACTTCATGAACCCTACCGGCCTGCCGAACCCAGAGCATTACTCGTCGGCCCACGACATGGCGGTGCTGGCTCGCGCGATCATCCACGAAGACCCTGCGCACTACGCGATCTACTCGCAGAAGGAGTTCTTCTGGAACGGCATCAAGCAACCCAACCGCAACCTGCTGCTGTGGCGCGACAAGACCGTTGATGGCCTGAAGACCGGCCATACCGACGAAGCCGGCTACTGCATGGTGTCCTCGGCGGTGCGTGATGGCATGCGCCTGATCGCCGTGGTGTTCGGTACCAACAGCGAACAGGCTCGTGCTGCTGAAACCCAGAAGCTGCTGACTTACGGTTTCCGTTTCTTCGAAACCCAGACCTTCTACCAGAAGGGCACCGAGCTGGCCCAGGCCCAGGTCTGGAAGGGCACCACTCATCAGGTCAAAGCCGGTCTGGCCGAAGACCTGACCATGACTATGCCTAAAGGCCAGTTGAAAAAGCTCGCCGCCAGCATGACCATGAACCCGCAACTGATCGCGCCGATCGCCAAGGGCGACGTAATTGGTAAAGTCGAAGTGAAACTGGACGACAAGGTGGTGCACAGCGCTGATCTGATCGCCCTGGAAGCGGTCGACGAAGGTGGTATCTTCCGTCGCATGTGGGATAGCATCCGTCTATTCTTCTACGGCTTGTTCAACTGATATTGTCGACCTGCGTGGCCCTCGTTCCCCAGTGGAGCGGGGGCCATGTCCGTCGTCCGGCTATACGAGGCCGTTACTGCCATGACAGACACTGACGTTAAGTCGCACAAGATTGAGTTTCCCGTCGATGACTATCCGATCAAGGTGATCGGTGACACGGTTGTCGGCTTCAAGGACACCGTGATCGAGATCCTTGCCAAGTACGCCAAGCTGGACATCAAGTCCCTGGCCGAGCGTCAAAGCAGCAACGGCAAGTACACCACCGTACAACTGCACATCACCGCCACCGGTGAAGACCAACTGCGTGATATCAATAGTGCCCTGCGTGCTACCGGTGTCGTCCACATGGTGCTGTGATGCCACAGACGCTGGGCTTTCGTGAGCTTGGCCAGATGGCTTACGAGCCGGTCTGGCAAGCGATGCAGCGCTTTACCAATGAACGCGGTAGCGATGCACCGGATGAAGTCTGGCTGGTGCAGCATCCACCGGTATTCACCCAGGGCCAGGCCGGCAAGGCCGAGCACCTGCTGCTCCCGGGGGATATCCCCGTGGTGCAGGTGGACCGCGGCGGCCAGGTGACCTATCACGGCCCTGGCCAGTTGGTGGCCTACCTGCTGCTGGATGTGCGCCGATTAGGTTTCGGTGTGCGTGACCTGGTCAACCGCATGGAGCACTGCCTGATCGAGCTGCTGGCCAGCTACGGCGTGCCGGCGGCGGCCAAGCCCGATGCACCGGGCGTCTACGTCAATGGGGCGAAAATCGCCTCCCTGGGCCTGCGTATCCGTCACGGATGCTCTTTTCACGGTCTGGCCTTGAACGTGGACATGGATTTGCAGCCGTTTCGACGGATTAACCCCTGTGGTTATGCCGGGTTGGCGATGACCCAGCTGAGCGACCATGCAGGGCCGATTGAATTTGCCGAGGTAAGTGCCCGGCTGCGTGCGCAGCTCGTCAAACACCTCGACTATGCTGAGCAGACGACCCTAACGGGCGGAATCGACTGATATGACTACTGCGCAAGACGCTGTTCAAACCCTGATCCCGACGCTGGATATCTCCGAGCGAGCGGCCCGTCCGAAAGTTGAAACCGGCGTCAAATTGCGCGGTGCGGAAAAGGTCGCGCGCATTCCGGTGAAGATCATTCCGACCACCGAACTGCCGAAGAAACCGGACTGGATTCGCGTACGCATCCCCGTCTCCCCGGAAGTCGATCGGATCAAGCAGCTGCTGCGCAAGCACAAGCTGCACAGCGTCTGCGAAGAGGCGTCCTGCCCGAACCTGGGCGAGTGCTTCTCCGGTGGCACCGCGACCTTCATGATCATGGGTGACATCTGCACCCGTCGCTGCCCCTTCTGTGACGTTGGTCATGGCCGTCCGAAGCCTCTGGATGTCGACGAGCCGATGAACCTTGCGGTGGCCATCGCCGATCTGCGCCTGAAATACGTGGTGATCACCTCGGTGGACCGCGATGACCTGCGTGACGGCGGTGCCCAGCACTTTGCCGACTGCATCCGTGAAATCCGCAAGTTGTCGCCGAACGTGCAGTTGGAAACCCTGGTTCCCGACTACCGTGGCCGCATGGATGTTGCCCTGGAAATCACCGCCGCCACGCCGCCGGACGTGTTCAACCACAACCTGGAAACAGTGCCGCGCCTGTACAAGGCCGCCCGTCCTGGCTCGGACTACCAGTGGTCGCTGACCCTGCTGCAGAAATTCAAGCAACTGGTGCCGCATGTGCCGACCAAGTCCGGGCTGATGCTGGGCCTGGGTGAAACCGATGACGAAGTCATCGAGGTCATGAAGCGCATGCGCGAGCACGACATCGACATGCTGACCCTTGGCCAGTACCTGCAACCGTCGCGCAACCACCTGCCGGTCCAGCGCTTCGTGCACCCTGACACCTTCGCCTGGTTCGCCGAGGAAGGTTATCGGATGGGGTTCAAGAACGTTGCTTCCGGCCCGCTGGTACGTTCTTCGTACCATGCCGACGAACAAGCGAAACTGGCCAAGGCAGGCCTGGTTTCCTGATCTGCCTGCCCGCAAGGCGCACGTCTTGCGGGCAGTTCCCCGGCTCTTTCGAGCACTTTCGCAACACCTGCCGCTTTTTAAATCCCGCCTCTTCTGTTTGACACCATTCATGGCTACTGTGCTTGAGTGAATTCACACAGGGAGAATCTGCATGCCTATCCAACCGACTGCTGCGCTGAACGCCCACCTGCCGGTGCCGGCGCTGGCCGCAGAAGGCGTTATCGGCCTTATTGCACCTGCCGGTCCCGCAGCGCTGGATACTGAAAAAGCCCACCAATGGATGCGCTCCAGGGGATACAGCCTACGGATCTTCCCGGGTGTCGGGTTGCAGGAGGGGTACCTGGCCGGTAGCGACGAAGCGCGCCTCAAGGACCTGCATGAGGCTTTCGCCGACACGGACATAGACGCCATTCTGTGCCTGCGTGGCGGCTACGGCAGCCCCCGCCTGCTGGACAAGATCGATTTCGATCTGTTGCGGCGCAATCCCAAGCCCTTTGTCGGCTACAGCGATATCACCGCCCTGCACCTGGCGATCAACCGTTATGCCGGCTTTGTGAGCTTTCACGGGCCGATGCTCAACGCCGACCTGCTGGGCGACAAGCAGGCGCCCACCGAGGCTTCCTTTTTCAATCTGCTTCGAGGCCAGGCCCGGGCTGGCAGCCTGCTGCCCCATCCCGTGGCCTTCCCCTTGACCACCATCGAGCCGGGCATTGCGCTGGGCTCCCTGCTGGGCGGGAACCTGTCGCTGATCGCCAGTACCCTGGGCACCCCGTATGAGATCAATACCGACGGCATCATCCTGTTTATCGAGGATGTCAATGAGCCGCTGTACCGCATAGATCGCCTGCTCAATCACCTGCGCCTGGCCGGCAAGCTGGAAAATCTGCGTGGGGTATTGGTGGGGGATATGGCCGGTGTGGATTTTGCGGCGTTGTGCGCTTTGCTCAAGCAGACCTTCGAACCGCTGCGGATTCCGGTGCTGGCGGGATGGCGCAGTGGTCACTGCGACCCCAACCTGACCTTGCCCATGGGCGCGCTGGTCAGGCTGGATGCGGGAGCCAGGGAACTGACCCTGGCGCAGGATGTGGTCTTCAAGTAATCGCAGGGCCGGCGAGGGGAGTGTTTCCCCTGCGCCGGACCGGCTCCTAACGATTGCGCAGGCTTTCCAGCAGCTTGTGGGTCGGATAGCCATCCGCGGGCCAGCCCAGTGCCTGTTGGGCATTACGAATGGCCTTGCGGGTGTTGGCGCCGATGATGCCGTCGGGATTGCCGGCGTCATAGCTGTTGGCACTGAGCAGTGTCTGTAGCTCGATGCGCTCGGAGCGGCTCAGGGGCAGGTCGTCCTTGGGCCAACTGCCGCTGATCTGACCGGCTCCGCCGAAGCGTTCGGAGAGCAGGTTCACCGCCAGGGCATAGGACGAGGAGTTGTTGTATTTGAGCACTGCCCGGAAGTTGTCCAGGATCAGGAACGCCGGGCCGCGGTAACCCGCTGGCAAGAGCAGTGAGGCCGACAGGTGTTCCGAGCCGTAAGGCAGGGCCTTGCCATTGGCAGGAGTCATGCCCAGGCGCATCCATTCGCCCACGGTCTTGCGGGTGGAGGCGTCGGCCAGGGCGTAGTCGAAACCACTGTTGAGCTGTACTTCAAGACCCCAGGGCTGTCCCTGTTGCCAGCCGGAACTCTGCAGATAGTGCGCGGTGGAGGCCAGTGCATCGGCCGGGCTGTTCCAGATATCCCGGCGGCCATCGCCGTCGAAGTCCACGGCGTGGGTGTTGTAGGTGGTGGGAATGAACTGGGTCTGGCCCATGGCTCCGGCCCAGGAGCCGAGCATTTTCTCGGGCTGTATATCGCCATGCTGGATGATCTGCAGCGCAGCGATCAATTGGCTGTTGGCAAAGGCCGGGCGCCGACCTTCATAGGCCAGGGTGGCCAAGGAGCGAATGACCGATTTGTTGCCCTGGAAGTCGCCGAAATTGCTTTCCATGCCCCACACCGCCACCAATGCCTGGCGGTCGACGCCATAGCGCTGTTCGATCCGTTGCAGGATGTCGCTGTACTGCACCAGCAGTGCCTGGCCCTTGCGTACCCGTACCGGGGACAGCGCCCCCTCCAGGTATTCCCATACTGGGCGGCTGAACTCGGGCTGGCTGCGGTCGGCCTTGATCACGCTCATGTCCGGGGTCACGCCGGCAAAGGCGCGATCAAATACTTCGGCACGGATACCGGCGCCCAAGGCTTCGGCACGGAAGGCGTTCAACCATTGGTCAAAGGTCTGGGTGGGCTGGATATCCAGGTTGTCGACGGTCAGGGGCGCGACAGTGGCAGGTGCGGCAAGAGGGGCTGCCTGGAGGCTGGGCAGTGGCTGGGCGTCGGCGGCGGTGGGTTTTTCCGCGCAGGCGACTAGCAGAATAAGGCTGGAGGCAGCGATCAGTTGGCGCATGTGCCAACGACGGGAAAGACAAAAGGGCATGCACGGGTCCAGAGAGAATAACAATCAGGTGCAGACCTTATCATGCCGGCGGGGTTCTGGGCTTCAGGCAGCCAGAAAGTAAGAAGCCTCCCAGCTTTTAGACTGGAAGGCTTCGCGGCGGTAGCTGCCTTTGCCCTTGGCCGGGCGTTCCTGACGGCTGCGGAACAGTGGCTGGGCGACGATGGATTTGGCCTTGTTGGGGCCATGCTTGGATGGCTTGCTCATGCTCAATACTCACTTTGGGAGGGAGGTGTTGCGGCGCAGATCATCGGCCAGAGTCGGGCCGCTGTCCAGCATCATGGATGCAGAAAATTGTAAGCGTGACGGGGTGGCCGCTTTACTCGGCCGCAAGCGCCAGGCGCTGGCCGGCCATCAGCAGCGATAAGCGGCTCAGGCTGCTCCAGGGCGAGCCACTGGCCTGTCCCTTGATCTGCGCATCAATGCGCTGGGCATCGAGCAGCAGTTGGCCCCAGCGTTGTGCGGAGTAGCGCTGCAGGGCTTTGCTCATCAGGGGTTTGCGTTTGTCCCAGACGGGCGGGCGAGCCTGGCTGAAGACCTTGTCCAATGGCACGCCCTGGCTGAACTGCAGGGCCAGGTTGGCCAGCAGGCGCAGTTCCCGGGACAGTGCCCAGAGAATCACCGGTGGTTCCACGCCTTCGCCGCGCAAGCCTTCCAGCATGCGCAGGGCATGGGCCGCTTCACCATTGAGGATGGCGTCCACCAGGCCGAATACGTCGAAGCGGGCACTGTCGGCCACCGCCGCCTGGACCGTTTCGACGGTGATCTGGCCGCCCTCGGCCATCAGCTTGAGCTTCTCGATTTCCTGGGCGGCAGCCAGCAGGTTGCCTTCGACCCGGGCGGCGATCAATTCGACGGCATCCTGGCTGGCGGACAAGCCGGCCTGGGACAGGCGCTGGCGAATCCACTGCGGCAGCTGGTTGGCATCCACCGGCCAGATCTGTACGAACTGAGTCTGGGCACCCTCGACCAGCGCCTTGCCCCATTTGGTTTTCTGCGCGCTGCCATCGAGTTTGGGCAGACTGATCAACAGCACCGTGTCTTCGGCAGGCCGCGAACAGTATTCGATCAGCGCTGCTGCGCCCTTGTCACCGGGCTTGCCCGAGGGCAGGCGCAATTCCAGCAGGCGTTTTTCGGCGAACAGCGACATGCTGGCGCCTGCTTGCAGCAGGGTGCCCCAGTCGAAACTGGCGTCGGCGCTGAATACCTGGCGCTCATCGAAGCCCTGCTGGCGTACGGCAGAGCGAATGGCGTCGGCGGCTTCCTGACAAAGCAGTGGATCATCACCGCTGATCACGTAGATCGGTGCGAGAGTGCCTTGCAGGTGTTTGCCGAGTTGGGCGGGGGCTAGTTTCATAGGCGGGTGCCAGGGGGGGCGCCGGAGCGCCCCGCATGGCTTACTGGTTCGGCAGTTCCATAGGGGACTGTCGCGGGGTTTCCGCCTCAGCCTTGCGTGCGGCTTCCAGGGCGTCGGCTTCTGCCTTGGCCTTGGCTTCGGCGGTCGCCTGCAGCTGGGCAAGCTGTTCCGGGGTCAGCAATTGCAGACGGATCAGCATGCGCTGGATCAGGTCACGACGCATTTCCTTGCGGGTCTCGGAAGACTCCTGGTCGGAACCGGTGATGTTGTTGCCGTCGTGCAGGAAGACTTTCTGCACTTCCAGTTTGTCATCCAGCAGGTGCAGGTTGTCGTGAGTCAGGATCTCATACCTGAGCGTGGTGCCGATCTCGTACTCGGCCGAGCTGCCACCGCCGGTGTAGCTGAGGGTACGCTGGGAGTTCTCCTCGCTCAGCAGCACCAGCTTGTAAGGTGCGCCGGCATGGACTCGCACACCGCTGCTTTCCAGCTGCTGCTTGAGCATCTTGATGGTGGTGCCGTAGGCGTCCCGGGCGCTCAGGTCCAGTTCCTTGATGGACAGCTCCTGGGTTCCAGTACCGCGCAGCTGGAAGCCGCAGGCGCTCAGCAGCACGGCCAGGCCCATCACCAGCAGATTACGTTTGATCATGTATTGCTCCCCTTGAAACCAGATGGGCCAACCTTGTGGCCCTGGAGGTTTTATTCGGCGCCCGATCCCGGACCGGGCGCCTGATCCAATTAGCTGGCGACGATGTTGACCAGTTTGCCCGGCACCACGATGACCTTGCGAATCGTAAGGCCTTCGGTGAAGCGCAATACGTTCTCGTTGCTGCGAGCGGCCGCTTCGACTTCTTCACGGCTGGCGCTGGCTGGCATCTCGATCTGGCCACGCAGTTTGCCGTTGACCTGGATCACCAGTTGCAGGCTGTCCTGCACCAGCGCGCTTTCGTCCAAGGCTGGCCAGCCGGCATCGATGATCGCGCCGCCTTGACCCAGTTGGCCCCACAGCTCATGACTGATGTGTGGAGTGATCGGGGCGAGCAACAGGGCCACGGTCTGCAAGCCTTCCTGCAGCAGTGCACGGTCCTGTTCGCTGCCTTGCGGCGCTTTTTCCAGGACGTTCATCAGAGTCATCACCTGGGCGATGGCGGTGTTGAATTTGTGATGCTGGCCTACGTCCTGGCTGGCCTGTTTGATGGCCAGGTGGATTGCACGGCGAATGGCTTTCTGCTCGTCGCTCAGGGTCGCTACATCCAGATCCCCCGGCAGCCCCTGGCTGACGTGGGCCTGGGCCAGGCGCCAGACGCGCTTGAGGAAGCGGTGCGCACCTTCAACGCCAGAGTCGGACCATTCCAGGCTCATGTCGGGCGGCGAGGCGAACATCATGAACAGGCGGCAGGTATCGGCGCCATATTGTTCGATCATCGATTGCGGGTCGACGCCATTGTTCTTCGACTTGGCCATCTTCTCGGTGCCACCGATCTCCACCGGCAGGCCGTCGGAGATGAGTTTGGCGCCAATGATCTTGGCCTTGCTGTCACGCTCCAGCTCGACATCCGCCGGGTTGTACCAGGTGTAGCTGCCATTGGCTTCGCGACGGTAGTAGGTCTCGGCAATCACCATGCCCTGGGTGAGCAGGTTCTTGAACGGCTCGTTGGAACTCACCAGGCCTTCGTCACGCATCAGCTTGTGGAAGAAACGCGCGTAGAGCAGGTGCAGGATGGCGTGTTCGATACCGCCGATGTACTGATCCACCGGCAACCAGTGGTTGGCCGCGGCCGGATCTACCAGGCCGCCTTCATAGTGCGGCGAGGCGTAACGGGCGTAGTACCACGAGGACTCGACGAAGGTGTCCATGGTGTCGGTTTCACGCTTGGCAGGTGCTCCGCATTTCGGGCAGCTGCACTCGTAGAACTCGGGCATGCGCGCCAGTGGCGAACCGGCGCCATCGGGAACCACGTCTTCCGGCAATACCACCGGCAACTGCTCTTGCGGGACGGGTACATCGCCGCAGCTGTCGCAGTGGATGATCGGGATCGGGCAGCCCCAGTAGCGCTGGCGGCTGATGCCCCAGTCCCGCAGGCGGAACTGGGTGCGCGATTGGCCGAGGTTCTTCTTCAGCAGCGCCACTTCGATGGCATCGAACGCGCCAGGGAAGTCCAGGCCGTTGAACTCGCCGGAGTTGATCAGCTCGCCATGCTCGCCGTAAGCGTCCTGCCAGGGCGCCGGAGTTTCATTGCCAGCGCTGGTGCGTACCACGGCCTTGATCGGCAGGTTGTACTTGGTGGCGAACTCGAAGTCGCGCTCATCGTGGGCCGGTACCGCCATGACTGCGCCGTCGCCGTAGTGCATGAGCACGTAGTTGGCGACCCAGACCGGGAGTTTTTCACCGGTCAGCGGGTGCTCGACGAACAGCGAAGTCGGCAGGCCTTTCTTTTCCTGGGTCGCCATGTCGGCTTCGGCGACGCTGCCACCCTTGCATTCGGCGATGAAGGCCTGCAGCTCGGGGTTGTCCTGTGCTGCCAGGGTGGCCAGCGGGTGCTCGGCTGCCACGGCAACGTAGGTCGCGCCCATCAGGGTGTCTGGACGGGTGGTGAAAACTTTCAGGGTCCCGGCTTCGCCGATGGAGGCCTGGTCGTAGGGAAATTGCACTTCCATGCCACGGGATTTGCCGATCCAGTTGCGTTGCATGGTCTTGACCTGCTCGGGCCAGCCCGGCAGTTCGTCGAGGCTCTCCAGCAGTTCATCCGCGTAGGCGGTGATCTTGAAGTAGTACATCGGAATTTCGCGCTTTTCGATTAGCGCGCCGGAACGCCAGCCGCGGCCGTCGATCACCTGTTCGTTGGCCAGCACGGTCTGGTCGATGGGGTCCCAGTTCACGGTGCCGTTCTTGCGGTAGATCACGCCTTTTTCGAACAGACGGGTGAACAGCCACTGTTCCCAGCGGTAGTAGTCCGGCTTGCAGGTGGTGACCTCGCGGGACCAGTCCACCGCCAGGCCCAGGCTGCGCAACTGGGTCTTCATGTAGGCGATGTTTTCGTAGGTCCACTTGGCGGGAGCCACGTTGTTTTTCATCGCGGCGTTTTCCGCCGGCATGCCGAAGGCGTCCCAACCCATGGGTTGCAGAACGTTCTTGCCTTGCATGCGCTGGTAGCGGGAGATCACGTCGCCGATGGTGTAGTTGCGCACGTGCCCCATGTGTAGCTTGCCGCTGGGGTAAGGGAACATCGATAGGCAGTAGTAAGTTTCCTTGCCTGGCTGTTCACTGACTTCAAAGGACTTTTGCTCGTCCCAGAACGACTGGGCGGCGGCTTCGATTTCACGGGGCTGATAGTGTTCGTGCATGGCTACTTTTGTACTGAATAGGGGTGGCCTAATCCTCTTCAACGCAACTTCGGGTGGCGATGACGCCAAATGCGGCGTTTTTCAGTGCCCGATGGAGCTGGAAGTGGAGTTACAGGAAGCGCCGTAGCATACATGACCGCACTCTGCCGAGGGAAACCCTGATTGCTCGGGCGGGCCGTTGGTCGCGGCGGCGCGTCGCTTTCGGCTGTCCGACTAAGCTCAAAAAGGGGAGTGAGTCTTATCTTCGATGAGGTGAACGGATGCTTGAATCGCAGCGAAAAGCAACAGAACCGGAGGTGTATGAAAGGCTCCTCAATCGACTGGCTCTGGCCCTGGATGCGGCAAAAACGGCGGATCGACTGCGCAATGAGCGGCCTATCGAGCTGGAGCTGCGGGGTTTGAGCCGGGCGGAGTTTGAATTGATCAGGGCCTATCTGGCCCGCCATCAACGTGAAATGCAGATCAATCCAATGGGCAGTCTGCAACACCAGGAGGTGCCTCGTTCGGCCAAGATCATTTGGCTGAAGGATCAGGCGCCCGTCAAAGCATCGGTGAAAGTCCGATCTCAGCAGTTCAAGTAGGTCCCAGGGCCCCTTATCGGGTCGAGCGAGGTCGCGGCCGAGGACCTCGGGAGCAAAAATACCAGGCATTGGTTGTTGCCGGACAGGTATCCCCTTTAGGCTTCGGGCATCTTGTTGGAGATGCTCGATGCCTTTTCGCTATTTCATCAAACAGTTGCTGCTGCCGCCCGGCATTCTGTTGCTGTTGCTGCTGCTTGCTTGGGGCTTGCGCCGTTCCCGGCCACGGCTGGCAGGTTGGTGTTTTGCCTTGGGGCTGGGTGGTTTCTGGTTGATGAGCCTGCCGGTCATGGTGGAGTGGGGGGCGCGCGGTCTGGAGCGCCTGCCGCCCTTGCCGCAAAGCCAATGGGCGAGCCTGGCCGAGCAGGCGGATGTGATTGTGGTGCTGGGTTCGGGGCGGGAGCGGGGCGATCCGGCGTGGGGCTCCGATCAGCCCACCGGCGTGGGGCTGGAGCGCGAACGCTATGCCGCGCGCCTGGCCAAGGCCTCCGGGCTGCCGGTGCTGACCAGCGGCGGCTTGCATTACGGTACGCCGCCCACCGAGGCTGCGTTGATGGCGCAATCCCTGCTCGATGACTTTGGCGTGACGGTGCGCTGGCAGGAAGGTCGCAGCCGCACTACCTGGGAAAACGCGCAGTTCAGCGCCGAAGTCCTGCTGCCATTGGGGATCAAGCGTGTGGTGGTGGTGACCCAGGCCTGGCACATGCCCCGCTCGGTGTGGAGTTTCGAGCACGCCGGGTTTGAAGTGGTGCCTGCGCCAGTGGGGTTCCTGGGAATGGATAACGCCCGTCCGCTCGGAGGCTGGATGCCTGAGTTCAAGTCGATCTGGCAGAGCGGGCAGTTGCTCAATGAGGCAATGGGCCAATTGGGCTACCGGTTGTTCTATCGCTGATGTCAATCCGGCTCCCTCGGGAGCCGGATTGCCAGTGAGGGCCCTCAAACGGTCTTGGCAATACGGCTGGCCAGCAAGGCCCAGCCAAACAGCAGGGTGCAGAGCACCACCAGCGGCCAGGAGCGCCATTGCAGATACGGCGTCAGGTTGTGCATGGGCACGACCTCGCCGTACAGAATGCCGCGTTCGAACTGGGGAATCTGTACCGTGATCCTGCCGAACGGATCGATCAGCCCGGTGACGCCGTTGTTGGTCGCGCGAATCATCCAGCGCCCGGCTTCCAGGGCGCGCATCTGCGCCATCTGCAAGTGTTGCAGGGGGCCGATGGAAGTGCCGAACCAGGTGTCATTGCTGATGGTCAGTAGCAGGTCGCTACGGGCCGAAAGGCTGGCGGCGAATTCGGGGTAGACCACTTCGTAGCAGATGAACGGCGCTATCTGATAGCCCTTGGCCTGCAGCAGCGGCTGGTCGGCCGGGCCGCGGGCGAAGTCCGACATCGGCAGGTTGAAGAAGTCGATCAGGCCGCGCAGCACTTCCTGCAGGGGCACGTACTCGCCAAAAGGCACCAGCTTCTGCTTGAGGTAGGTGCCGTCCCCTTCGCCGGTCACGGTGATGCCGTTGAAGTAGCGTTTTTCATGGCGTACCAGTTGGCGCACCGGAACGCCGGTAATCAGCGCGGAATGACGGTCGGCGGCAAAGTTGCCCATCATCGTCAGGTAGCCTTCGGCCGACTCCTTGAGCACTGGTACTGCGGTTTCCGGCCAGACCAGCAGGTCTACGCGCTTGCTGCGAAAACTCATGTCGCGATACAGCGCCAACTGGGCGTTGAGCTCGGCCGGGTCCCACTTCATGCTCTGTTCGATATTGCCCTGGATGGCGGCGACCGATAGCGGCTCTCCGGCGGGGCTGGTCCAGGCATGGCCTTTCAGGGCCAGGCCCACGATCCAGGGGGCTGCCAACAGAAGCAGGCCCGCAACGATGAAGGCTTTGCGCCCGGCCTTGATCAGTCGCGGCAGGTTGTAGAGCAGCGCCGCGGTGAGGGCCAGTGAGAAGGAGATCAGCCAGATGCCACCCAGCGGCGCGAGCCCGGCCAGTGGGCCGTCAAGCTGGCTGTAGCCGGAATACAGCCAGGGAAAACCGGTGAGGAACCAGCCACGAAAGGCTTCCTGGCCCAGCCACAGGGCCGCGAATGCCAGGGCGTCCGCCAGCGGCGCTTCATTGCGTCGTAACCAGCGGGCCCAGAGCCAGGCAGGCAGTGCGAAAAACCAGGCGATGGCGGCGATGAAGGCCAGCATCAGCAGGCCGGCAAGCAGGGCCGAGGCGCCGCCATAGGTGTGAATGCTGACGTAGATCCAACTGGTGCCAGCCCCGAACAGGCCGAAGCCGAAGCACCAGCCGCGGCCCAGGGCCTGGCGCGGTGTCAGCTCGCGCAGCCCGGCGTAGAACAGGCCGACTGCCAGCAGCGCCAGAGGCCAGATGTTGTAGGGGGCCAGGGCCAGGGTGGTGATGGCGCCGGCGATCACGGCCAGCAGGTTGCCGGGCCAGCCGGGGCGGGTTGAGCGCTGCAAGAGGCGTTTCATCAGCTCTTTCCTGTGTCGTACCGCGCGAGGCACGAGGAGAATGGTTGGGTTGTTTCAGATGAGCGTCGAGTCACGCAGCGCTGCTCGGCCGATGCGTCCCCGCCCTGTATCGCCTGAGGCCAGGCAAGTGGCCTCAAGACGATATCGCGGTGCGGGGGAGGGCAGATGACCCGTTTCCTCAGCGGGAAATGGGGGTCAGGCGCAGCAGATGAATCCGCCGGCTGTCGGCGTTGAGCACGCGGAAGCGATAGGCGCCGATTTCAGTGATTTCGTTGCGTTTTGGCAAGTGGCCGAACGCACTCATGACCAGGCCGCCTACGGTGTCGAATTCGTCGTCGGAAAAGTCGCTGTCGAAAAACTCGTTGAAGTTCTCGATGGGCGTCAGCGCCTTGATCAGGAAGTCGCCGCTGGGCAGTGGCTTGATGTAGCTGTCTTCCTCGACGTCATGCTCGTCCTCGATGTCGCCGACGATCTGTTCCAGCACGTCTTCGATGGTCACCAGGCCCGCCACGCCGCCGTACTCGTCGATGACGATGGCCATGTGATTGTGGTTGGCGCGGAACTCGCGCAGCAGCACGTTCAGGCGCTTGGACTCGGGGACGAAGGTCGCCGGGCGCAGCAGGTCCTTGATGTTGAAGCTGTCACCGTTCTCCTTGAGGATCAGCGGCAGCAGGTCCTTGGCCAGCAGGACGCCCATCACGTCGTCATGGCTTTCGCCGATCACCGGGTAGCGCGAGTGCGCCGAATCGATGACTGCGGGCAGGAACTCCCGAGGGGTCTGGGTCGCCTTGATGCTGATCATTTGCGAGCGCGGAACCATGATGTCCCGGACTTGCAGGTCAGCGACCTGGATGGCGCCTTCGACGATGGCCAGCGCTTCGCTGTCCAGCAACTTGTTCTGATGGGCTTCGCGCAGCAGCTCCAGCAGCTCCTGGCGGTTTTTCGGCTCATGGGCAAAAGCCTGGGTCAGTTTGCCCAGCCATGACTTTTGCCCGTTGCTCGATCGATCTTCGCTCATAGCGATTGCTCTGAATCCTTGGTTGTTACAGGGGGTTGTTGATCAGCTTTCGTCGTCTGCATAAGGGTCCGGATGGCCCAGTTCTGCAAGCAACGTTCGTTCCAGCGCTTCCATTTCTTCGGCTTCGTCGTCATCTATATGGTCGTAGCCCAACAGATGCAAGCAGCCGTGAATCACCAGATGGGCCCAGTGGGCCTGAAGTTCCTTGCCTTGTTCAGCCGCTTCGCGCTCGACCACCGCAATGCAGATCACCAGGTCCCCCAGCAATGGGATATCCAGCAGCTCATCCGGTACATCGGCAGGAAATGACAGCACATTGGTGGCGTAATCCTTATGACGCCAGGTGTGGTTCAGCTCACGCCCTTCTGCTTCGTCCACCAGGCGGATGGTCAGTTCCGAATCGGCGGTGCGCTGGCGCAGGGCCAGCTCGCACCACTGGCGGAACTGTTCATCGCTGGGGGCCGGCTGTTGGCTGGCGCGCTGCAGGTCAAGCTCAAGCATCGTGGCGGTTGCCTCGGTCTGCTGCAGCCTTGGCGGCCTCGTCGGCAGCGTGCAGTTCGAAGCGCTCGTAGGCTTCGACGATGCGTTGCACCAGCGGATGGCGCACCACGTCCTTGGGCATGAAGTGAGTGAAGCTGATACCAGGCACATCCTTGAGCACGTTGATCACATGGGCCAGGCCGGACTTGGTGCCCTTGGGCAGGTCGACCTGGGTGATGTCGCCGGTGATCACCGCAGTGGAGCCGAAACCGATCCGTGTCAGGAACATCTTCATCTGTTCCACGGTGGTGTTCTGGCTCTCATCGAGGATGATGAAGCTGTTGTTCAAGGTGCGGCCGCGCATGTAGGCCAGGGGCGCGATCTCGATGACCTGGCGTTCGATGAGCTTGGCCACGTGTTCGAAGCCGAGCATTTCATACAGGGCGTCGTACAGCGGGCGCAGGTAGGGGTCGATCTTTTGGGCCAGGTCGCCGGGCAGGAAACCGAGCTTTTCGCCGGCTTCTACCGCCGGGCGCACCAGCAGGATGCGTCGCACCTGCTCGCGTTCCAGGGCGTCCACGGCGCAGGCCACGGCCAGGTAGGTCTTGCCGGTACCGGCCGGGCCAATGCCGAAGTTGATGTCGTTGCCGAGGATCTCTTTGACGTAGCGCTGCTGATTCAGGCCGCGGGGGCGAATCATGCCTTTCTTGGTGCGCAGGGCCACGGCGGCATCGGCTACCGAAGGGTTGTCCAGCTCTTGCACGGCAGACTCCTGCAAGAACAGGTGGACCAGGTCCGGCGACAGCTCGGTGCCCTTGGTTTCCCGGTAGAGACGGCGCAGAAGGTTTTCCGCGGAGGTGGTTTGCTTGGGTTCGCCGATCAGTTCGAACTGATTGCCGCGGTTGCGGATCTCGATCGTCAGGCGCTGTTCGATCAAGCGCAGATGCTCGTCGAATTGCCCGCACAGATTGGCGAAGCGGCGAGCCTCGAAGGGCTCGAGGATGAAACGATGAGGTTCTATGGGTGCGTTCAAGGTCGTTTTTAGCCGCCCAACGGCAATTAAGATGAATTCAAGGATAACGCCAGCAGCCTGGGTGCGAAAGCTCTTATGCGGAGCAAGGGCTGCTGGGGCTTTTCCCTGCCAGGTTATTGCAGCAGGGAGCCGCGCAGCGAGTGAGGCTGCGCCGAGTCGATGTACACGTCGGCGAACTGGCCGATCAGTGTGGGATTGTCACAGCGGAAGTTGACGATGCGGTTGTTCTCGGTCCGTCCCTGCAGTTCGCCCGGGTCTTTCTTCGAGTAGTCGGTCACCAGGATGCGCTGGGTAGAGCCGACCATTTGTCGGCTGATTTCAAAACCTTGCTGGTTGAGGCGGTGCTGCAAGGCGTTGAGCCGTTCCTTTTTCACCGCCTCCGGTGTTTCGTCGGCTAGGTCGGCGGCCGGTGTTCCCGGCCGTTGGCTGTAGACGAAGGAGTAGGAGAAGTCGAAACCGACGTCTTCGATCAGTTTCATGGTCTGCTGGAAATCCTTCTCCGTCTCGCCTGGGAAGCCGACGATAAAGTCCGAACTGATGCAGATTCCCGGAACAGCCGCCCTGAGCTTGCGCAGCTTGGACTTGTACTCCAGGGCGGTGTGATTGCGCTTCATGGCCGCGAGGATCCGGTCCGAGCCGGATTGCACCGGCAGGTGCAGGTGCTTCACCAGTTCTGGTACTTCGGCATGCGCCTGGATCAGGCTGTCGGAGAACTCCAGTGGATGTGAGGTGGTGTAGCGAATTCGCTCGATGCCATCGATCGCGGCAACCACACGAATCAATTCGGCCAGGTCGGCCATGCGCCCGTCGTGGGTTTGGCCGCGATAGCCGTTGACGTTCTGTCCCAGCAGGGTCACCTCGCGGACGCCGTTTTCCGCCAGGTGGATGATCTCGGCGATCACATCGTCGAAGGGCCGGCTGACTTCTTCGCCGCGGGTGTAGGGCACGACGCAGAAGGTGCAGTACTTGCTGCAGCCTTCCATCACCGAGACATAGGCGCTCGGGCCATCGATCCGGGGCTCGGGCAGGTGGTCGAACTTTTCGATTTCCGGGAACGAGACGTCGACCTGCGGCAATTTGGTGATGCGCGCGACGTCGATCATTTCCGGCAGGCGGTGCAGGGTCTGCGGGCCGAAGACCACGTCTACATAGGGGGCGCGGTCGCGGATGGCCGCGCCCTCCTGGCTGGCCACGCAACCGCCTACGGCGATCACCATGTCCGGATTGGCCAGCTTGAGCTCACGCCAGCGCCCGAGCTGGGAGTACACCCGGTCCTGGGCGCGTTCGCGAATGGAGCAGGTGTTGAGCAGGATGACGTCCGCATCTTCGGCGCGTGCGGTGACTTCCAGGGCCTGATGTTCGCCCAGCAGGTCCACCATGCGCGAGCTGTCGTACTCGTTCATCTGGCAACCGTGGGTTTCGATGTAAAGCTTCTTGGCCATGGACGGGATCATCACGTGATTCAAAGAACCGCGCATTATAGGGGCCATGCCCACAGGTTCCTAGGGTTGTGCATCGGGTAGCTATGCTATAGTTCGCGCCCTATTTTTGTCCCCCGATGTGTTACCCGCCCGCCATGACCAAACGTGAAGCTCCAATCTACAAGGTGATTTTCCTCAACCAGGGCCAGGTGTTCGAAATGTACGCCAAGCAGATCTATCAGAGTGATCTGTGGGGTTTCCTGGAAGTGGAAGAGTTCGTCTTTGGCGAGCGCACGCAAGTGGTCGTTGACCCGAGCGAGGAGAAGCTCAAGGCCCAGTTCGAAGGTGTAGTGCGCAGCTTTGTGCCGATGCATTCGATCGTGCGCATCGATGAAGTCGAGCGCCTGGGTACGCCGAAGATCAGCGAGGCCCGCGGGGTGAGCAATGTCATGCCGTTCCCGATGCCGATGCCGGAAAAGTAAGCCTGGCCGATTCCGTCTTTCCGGGAGGGCGGTTGTCTGTGTGGAAGCCGGCTCACCGGCGACTGAGGCGCAAATGCCTACGGCAGGGGCGAGAAGGGTGAACGCCCATCGGCGCTCTGCAGTTCCATCAGGTATTTGCGGAAAATCTGTCCCAGTACCTGGGTCGCAACTTCCAGTTCGTCGCGCTGCATGTGCTCGGCGACTTCGTCGGCGGTGTCCAGGGCGTCTTCGGCGCCATTGACCGCAGCCATCTTCAGCACGATGTAAGCCTGCACGTTATTGGCCGGCACGCCTTCACCGTGGAAGAACATGGTGCCCAGCTTGAATTGCGCCTGGGCATGGCCTTGCAAGGAGGCCTTTTCGAAGTAGCTCAGGGCTTGATTGAAATCTTGCGGCGCACCTTTGCCCTCGTAGTAGAACTCACCCAACTCGTATTGCGCCTCGGCATCCCCCTCGTCGGCGGCCTTCTGGCAGGCGGTGAGGGCCTCGGCCTGGTCCTGAGCCTGGGGATCGAGGGTGCAGCGACCCAGCGCCGGGATCAACAACGAGTTGCCACCTGCTTGTGCATGCGCGAGCAGGGGCTGAAGGAGCAACAGGCAGCCCAGTGTCAGGGCGCGGCCGGTGCGGTTCATGGGAATCGACTTACCTCTGAGGGGCGCGGGGCCCAGCGTGGGGCCCAATAAGCGCGCATTATGAAATAAGCAGGGCCCACCTTACAAAGTCTTTACTCGTTTTTCTGCTGCGTGGGCGCTATATCCCAAGGATTCATCAGCATTTGCAGGTTTCACTGCAGAAAATTCAAGTAAAGACTACAACGGGCGTGATGTTTCACACGCCCGCCGTCCAGCGCTTACTTCAGGGCGGCGAATGCCCGCTCTGCCGCATCCAGCGTCAGCTGCAACTCGGCCTCGCCGTGGGCGATGGAGGTGAAGCCCGCTTCGAAGGCACTCGGCGCCAGGTATACGCCGCCTTCCAGCATCAGGTGGAAGAAGCGCTTGAACAGGTTGGCGTCGCTGGCCATCACATCGTCGAAGGTGACGATGTCATCGGCACCGCTGAAGTACAGGCCGAACATGCCGCCAGCCTGGGTGGTGACGAACGGAATGCCTGCTGCATCGGCGCGTTGTTGCAGGCCTTCGAGCAGACGGCTGGTGTAGTCGCTCAGTTCGGCGTGGAAGCCCGGGCGGCTGATCAGGCGCAGAGTGGTGAGGCCTGCGGCCATGGCCAGCGGGTTGCCGGACAGGGTGCCGGCCTGGTAGACCGGGCCCAGGGGCGCGATGT
Source organism: Pseudomonas protegens CHA0 (assembly GCF_000397205.1). Taxonomy (NCBI): domain Bacteria; kingdom Pseudomonadati; phylum Pseudomonadota; class Gammaproteobacteria; order Pseudomonadales; family Pseudomonadaceae; genus Pseudomonas; species Pseudomonas protegens. The sequence continues at coordinate 6,018,598 of NC_021237.1, read as the reverse complement.
GCTCCATGATCTTGCGCTTGCCGCCGAAGCAGCCTACCGGCATGCCGCCGCCGATGATCTTGCCGAAGGTCGACAGGTCGGGTGTCACGCCGTAATGGGCCTGAGCGCCACCGAGGGCAACACGGAAACCGGTCATCACTTCGTCGAAGATCAGCACTACGCCGTGCTGATCGCAGAGGCGACGCAGGCCTTCGAGGAAACCCGGTGCCGGGGGTACGCAGTTCATGTTGCCGGCCACTGGTTCAACGATGATGCAGGCCACTTCCTGGCCTACTTCGGCGAGCATTTTTTCCACCGCCGCAATGTCGTTGAAGGGCAGGGTCAGGGTGTGCTTGGCGAAAGCCGCGGGCACACCGGCGGAGCTCGGCACGCCTTGGGTCAGGGCGCCGGAGCCAGCCTTCACCAGCAGGCTGTCGGAGTGGCCGTGGTAGCAGCCTTCGAACTTGATGATGCTGTCCCGGCCGGTGAAGCCACGGGCCAGGCGAATGGCACTCATGGTGGCTTCGGTGCCCGAACTGACCATGCGCACCATTTCCATGGATGGCACGATGGAGCACACCAGGTCGGCCATTTCGGTTTCCATGGCGGTCGGTGCGCCGTAGGACAGGCCGTGTTCCAGTTGCTTGCGCACGGCGTCCAGGACATCAGGGTGGCTGTGGCCAAGAATCATCGGGCCCCAGGAGCCAACGTAGTCGACATAGCGCTTGTCGTCTTCGTCGGTGACGTAGGCACCTTCTGCGTGTTTGAAGAACAGCGGGGTGCCGCCCACGCTCTTGAAGGCGCGGACAGGCGAATTGACGCCACCCGGGATGTGTTTCTGGGCGTTGGCAAACAGGGTTTCGGAACGAGACATGATCGGGCTCTCAAAAATCAGCTGTTGAATAGGGCGTTGAAGGCGCGGGCGCGGCGGGTCACTTCTTCGGCGCTCTCGGCGCCGAACAGGCCGTGGACCACCGCCAGCAGGTCGGCGCCGTGGTTCACCAGTGGCGCGGCGTTGTCCAGGGTGATGCCGCCGATCACGCAGATCGGCAGGTGCAGGCTGGCCCGGGCCTGGTCCAGCAGCTCCAGGCTGGCCGCAGGCGCGCCGGGTTTGGTGGTGGAATTGAAGAAACGGCCGAAGGCGACATAGCTGGCGCCATCCTTGGCGGCTTGCTCGGCCAGTGGCAACTGGCTGTGGCAGGTGGCACCGATGATCGCCTGGCGGCCCAGCAAGGCTCGGGCCGGGGTCAATGGGCCATCAGTCTGGCCCAGGTGCACGCCGGCACCGATACGCGCCGCCAGCTCGGCATCATCGTTGATGATCAAACGGGTCTTGTAGCGCTCGCACAAGGCCAGCAGGGTTTCGGCCTCCCGCAGTCGGCGGGCCTGGTCGTCGCTTTTGTCGCGGTACTGCAACAGCGTGACACCGCCTTCCAGCGCCGCCTCCACGTACTTCAGAAACTTGCCGGCCAACAGTTGGCTGTCGGTGATGGCGTACAGACCACGTAGTTTCATTGAGCAGGCCTCATGACATTACGAGCAGAAATCCAGCGGCAAGCGGCGCGGAACGAACTGGCCACGGCCAAGCTGTTCGGCATCGCGCAGGGTGCGCCAGGTGTAATCCAGGGCGGACTTCACCGCACTGGCCAGGTGTTCACCTTGGGCCAGGCGGCCGGCCAGTGCGCTGGCCAGGGTGCAGCCGGAGCCGTGGTAGCTGCCCGGCAAGCGCTGGCAGGTATAGGTTTTGCGCAGGCCGTCACGGCTGTACAGGCGATTGTGGACTTCGTGTTCATCGCCGTGGCCGCCGGTGATCAGCAAATGCTTGACGAAGGGCAGGAGTTTTTCGGCGCATTGGTCGGCGCTGCCTTCAGGCAGTTCCGCGAGAATTCGGGCTTCGGGAAGGTTGGGGGTGGCAATGGTTGCCAGGGGCAGGAGGCGCTCGCGCATGGCGTAGCCGACTTCATCCTTGCCCAGCCGGCCACCGCCGCCGGCGCGCAACACCGGATCGCAGACCACTGGCAGGTGCGGGTGGGCCTGGAGCAGCTCGACCACGGTGTCGACCATTTCCAGGGAACCGAGCATGCCCAGCTTGACCGCCGCTACCGTGGAGTCGTTGAGCACCGCATTGGCCTGGGCCAATACCCACTCGCGATCCAGGACGCGGAAGTCGCTGACATTGACCGTGTCCTGCACGGTCAACGCGGTGACAGCCGGAGCTGCATGACAACCCTGAGCCAGCAGGGCTTCGATATCTGCCTGCAGGCCGGCGCCACCACTGGGGTCGTGGCCGGAGAGACAGAGGACAACGGGGCGAGAGCTGTAGATATTCATGGGCGGCGAGCTTACCACCAAACGTTTTTTTTCGCGGCGCTCGACATATAAGAGAGGGGCGATCTGGCGCCGGCCAGCCCACTTGACCGAAGCAACAGCTCTAGCCCGCTGGATTGCGCTGAAAGCCCCGTTCTAGAGCCTTTAGACTAAAACTTACAATGGTGTTCAATGGCCATCAGCGGCTATGCTAGAGTGGATTCAAATCAATAACAGGTCATGCCGGTTCTACGTCTGCTCAAGGGAAATGGGGGACTTCCTGACACCACCGGACAAGCCACGCTGGGGCTTTATGCACTATTTGCTGATGTTGCTGTTGAGCTTGCCGATGCTGGCTGGCGCCGCCGAGTTCGACGAGTTCACCCAACGCCTGCCCTTGGGCCGAGTGATGCAAGTACTCGAAGACGCGGGGGGTGAGGCGACCATTGCCGATGTCAGCTCGGGGCCTCTGGCTGAACAATTCAGACCCCACGACAAAGACACCCTCAACGCCGGTTATTCGCGCTCGGCGTTCTGGCTGAAGATCGACCTCGACTATCGCCCCGCCAACCCGAGCGCACAACGCAGCTGGTTGCTGGAGTTGGCCTATCCGCCTCTGGACCACCTTGAACTGTACGTCCCTGACGAGTCTGGTGGTTATCGCCTGGCGGGTCGTACCGGGGATGCCTTGCCCTTCGACAGTCGAGAGATTCGCCAGAACAACTACCTGTTCAACCTGAATTTTTCTCCCCACGAGCACAAGACCGTCTACCTGCGGCTGGCCAGTGAAGGCTCGATCCAGGCGCCGGTGAGCCTGTGGTCCAGCAGTGCTTACCTGGAAGCCCAGCCGGTGCGGTTGTATGTGCTCGGGCTGATTTACGGCGTGCTGCTGGGGATGCTGGTGTACAACCTGTTCATCTACCTCAGCGTGCGGGACACCAGCTACCTCTACTACATCGTCTATATCGCTTCCTTCGGTCTCTATCAGCTGTCGGTCAACGGCGCCGCAGTGGAGTACTTCTGGCCCGACAGCCCCTGGTGGGCCAATGCCGCGACACCGTTCTTCATCGGTTCGGCAGGTTTGTTCGGCAGCCAGTTCGCCCGCAGCTTCCTGCAGACTTCCCGCCACAGCCCCTGGGTCGACCGTGTGCTACTGGCCTTGATGGCCTTTGGCGCGCTGGTCATGGCGCTTTCACTGATGACCAGTTATGCCCTGGCATTGCGCCTGGCCACCACCCTGGCCCTGGTGTTCACCGTGGTGATCTACGTGGCCGGGATTGTCGCCTGGTGTCGAGGCCTGCGCGTGGCACGCTATTTCATCATCGCCTGGTCGGCCTTTTTGTTTGGAGGGGTGATCAACACCTTGATGGTGCTGGGTTACCTGCCGAATGTGTTCCTGACCATGTACGCCAGCCAGATCGGCTCGGCGATCGAAGTGGCGTTGCTGTCCCTGGCCCTGGCCGATCGCATCAATGCCATGCGTGAGCAACAGGCCCAGACACTGCTCGAAGCCGGGCAGAAGCTTGAAGTGTTGAACCAGCAACTGGCCCACAGCAACCGGCTCAAGGACGAATTCCTGGCCACCCTGACCCATGAGCTGCGGACCCCGATGAACGGCGTCATCGGCTCCCTGGAACTGATGCAGACCCTGGAACTGGATCCGGAGCTGGAGCAATACCAGCAGACAGCGGCCGGCTCGGCGCGGGACATGATGCGCATGGTCAACGGCATTCTGACCCTGACCGAGCTGCAGGCCGGCAAGCTCAGCGCCCAGCGTCAGCCGTTCAGCCTGCGCTCCCTGCTGACGACACTGCAGACCCAATACGGCGCCAGTGCCGCCGCCAAGTCGCTGGCTTTCCAGATCGACTTGAGCGCCGGGCTGCCCGATCGCTTGCAGGGCGACCGCTGCAAACTCAGCCATTGTCTGGAGTGCCTGCTGGACAATGCCATCAAGTTCACCCCTTCGGGCAGCGTGGTGCTGCGGGTGCTCACGCGTTCCGTGTCGGCGCAGCGGGTCAGCCTGAGTTTCGAGGTGATCGACAGCGGTATTGGCTTCGTCAACCTGGATGAAGCGACCCTGTATCAGCGTTTCTTCCAGCTCGATGGTTCCATGACCCGTGAATATGGCGGGCTGGGTATCGGCCTGGCGATCTGTCGGCAGTTGGTGGAGTTGCTGGGCGGGCAATTGACCCACGAATCCACGCCAGGCCGGGGCAGTTGTTTCCGCCTGCTGGTGGAGTTCGACGCCCAGGAACCCGCCCCGCGCTCGCCGGCGGCAGTGGCGCGACGCTTGCCCCGGGACTGCACCGTGCTGCTGGTGGACGACAACGACGTCAATCAGTTGGTGGTCAGGGGCATGCTGCTCAAGCTGGGCTACCAGGTGCGCACCGCCGGTAGCCCTACTGATGCCCTGCAATTGCTCGGGCGTGAGCTGGTCAGTGCGGTGTTGATCGATGGCGAGATGTCCACGGCGCAACTGGGGGCGTTTCGCTTGCAGGCCCAGGCGCTGCCCGGCTACTCCCAATTGCCCATCCTGCTGGCCTGCATGCCCGGCAAAGAGGGCTGCCCGGCGGGGGCTGGCTCCGACTATCTGGCTAAACCGGTGAAGTTCGAGGCCTTGCAAACGGCATTGTCGAGATATGTGCTCTCTGTGGAACAGGGCGAAAGCGCCGACATTTAGGCAGGTATGCCACTTTGTTCGGGGTGGGGGCGGTGCTTAACTGGGGTCTTGGCACACCCTGAAGGAGCCCCGCGATGAACCTCCACCAGTTCGCTGAAACCCACGAAGTCACCAACCAGCCGCCAGCTTTGGACGGCGCCAATCTCTATCGGATCGACCTGCCGCTGCAGCAATGGATGCGCCGTTTCGATGCCGGTTGGGCCGAGTCGCGGGTCGACGCCTATGGCGCCCTGGCCGGTGGTCCGTTGATGGAGGCGGGGTTCCTGGCCAATCAGAACAAACCGGTATTTTCCAGCCACGACCGCTTTGGCCACCGGATCGATCTGGTGGAGTTTCATCCCGCCTATCACCAATTGATGCAGGCGGCGATCGAAGCCGGCCTGACCTCACTGCCCTGGACCGATCCGCAAGCGGGGGCCCACGTTGCCCGCGCCTCCATGACCTATCTGCACAGCCAGGCCGAGGCCGGCAGCGGATGCCCGCTGACCATGACCTTCGCCTGTGTACCGGCCTTGAAGCTGCAACCGGATATCGCCGACCAGTGGCTGCCCAAGATCCTTGCCACCCGGTACGACCCGCGCAATGTCGGCATGCAACACAAGGCCGGGCTGACCATCGGCATGGCCATGACCGAGAAACAGGGCGGCACCGATGTGCGTGCCAACACCACCCGGGCCTACCCGGTGGGGGCTGGCGGCCCCGGGCAGGCGTACGAGCTGGTGGGCCACAAATGGTTCTGTTCGGCGCCGATGTGCGATGCCTTCCTGACCCTGGCCCAGACCGACAAGGGCCTGACCTGCTTCCTCCTGCCCCGGCACCGTCCCGATGACACGCGCAACCAGTTCTATATCCAGCGCCTGAAGAACAAGCTCGGCAACCTTTCCAACGCTTCCAGCGAAGTGGAGTTCCGCGGTGCCCTGGCCTGGATGATTGGCGAGGAAGGCCGCGGCGTGCCGACCATTATCGAGATGGTGGCCATGACCCGTTTCGATTGCATGGTCGGCTCCAGCTCCCTGATGCGCCAGGCCCTGACCCAGGCCAGCCATCACTGTGCCCATCGCACCGTGGGCGGGCGGGTGCTCAGCGAGCAGCCCCTGATGCAGAACGTGCTGGCCGACCTGGCCCTGGAAAGCGAAGCGGCCCTGGCCCTGAGCATGCGCATGGGGCGGGCCCTGGATCATCTGGACGATGCCCAGGAGGCGAAGTTTTCCCGGCTGGTGACGGCGGTGGGCAAGTACTGGATCTGCAAGCGGGCCCCGGCGATGATCAACGAGGCGGCGGAGTGCATGGGCGGTGCCGGTTATGTCGAGGACAGCATCCTGCCACGGCTGTACCGCGAGGCGCCGGTGAACTCCACCTGGGAAGGCTCCGGCAACGTGCAATGCCTGGATGTGCTGCGAGCCTTGTCGAAGGAGCCGGGCGTGCTGGACGCCTTGTTCGCCGAATTGGGCAATGGCCATGGCGACAAGCGCCTGGCCGCCCATATCAACGGGCTGAAGGAGAGCTTCAAGGACACCGGCGACATTCAATACCGTGCTCGTCAACTCACCGAGGACATTGCCCTGGGCCTGCAGGCCAAGCTCTTGCTGGAAGCCGGCAACCAGGTGGTCAGCGACGCCTTTATCGCCAGCCGCCTGGGCGGCCAGGGCGGGCGGGTCTACGGCACCTTGCCGCGTGGCCTGGACGTGGCAGCCATTGTCGCCCGCTCCTCCCCTCAGGGCTTCTGACCCTCCCTGGCGCCGGCTTCCCGGCGCCTGCGGTGATTACGCTGTTCCCGTGGGACGGTCTTGCAGGCAAGATGAACGCCTGCAAGTTCAGAACACAGGATGCTTATCGTGACCGAAGCTTTTATTGTCGTTCAAACCGCCGAGCAAGCCGTGGACCGGCTTGCCGCCCTGCATGAGCGGGCCACCACGGCGCTGAGCCAGGCGCTCAAGCGTTATCTCAAGGACCGGGTCGAGCCGGATGCCGAGCAACGAGCACTGTTTCGCTACCCTGAGTTGCGCCTGACCTACCACTGCCACGGCGAAGTCCCACAGACCACAAGGGCCTATGCCAAGGTCCAGTTGCCGGGCACCTACAGTGTCACCGTGACCCATCCTGCAGCCTTCCGTAATTACCTGCTCGAACAATTGGTGCCGTTGATGCACGACTTCACCGTGACGGTGGAAGTGGGCGTCAGTGAGCAGAACATTCCTTATCCCTATGTCGTGGAGCAGGGCGACGAGCTGGCAGGTTCCGGCGTGACCGCTGCGGCGCTGGCGCGGGTGTTCCCGAGTACCGACCTGTCGGCCGCCACCGATGGCATCGCCGATGGCCTCTACGATTGGGAAAATACCCATCCGCTGCCCCTGGCGCTGTTCGATGCCGCGCGAGTGGATTTCTCCCTGCGGCGCCTGGTGCACTACACCGGTAGCGACTGGCGTCATGTGCAGCCGTGGATCCTGCTGACCAACTATCACCGCTATGTGGACCAGTTCATCGTTCATGGCCTGGAGCAGTTGCGCAGCGATCCGCGCTTTGTGCGCATGGTCCTGCCGGGCAACGTGATCATCGAGAAAAGCATGGATCACGGCGAGGCCTCGGCCATCGCCGCCGGTGTGGTCTGGCACCGCTACCAGATGCCGGCCTACCACTTGCAGGCCAGCGATGGCCACGGTGTGACTCTGGTGAATATCGGTGTCGGCCCGTCCAACGCCAAGAACATCACCGACCACCTGGCGGTGCTGCGTCCGCATTGCTGGCTGATGATCGGCCACTGCGGCGGCCTGCGGCAGTCCCAGACCATTGGCGACTACGTGCTGGCCCACGCTTATATGCGTCGCGACGGCATTCTCGACCGCGTGGTGCCGCCGAACATTCCGATTCCGGCCCTGGCCGAAGTCCAGCTGGCGTTGCAGCAGGCGGCGGCCAATGTCACCGGGGAAAAGGGCGAACAACTGAAGAAACGCCTGCGCACCGGCACCGTGCTGACTTACGACGACCGCAACTGGGAGTTGCGTTGGGCCGAGGAACGCCCGCTGATCAACCTGTCCCGGGCCGTGGCGGTGGACATGGAAAGCGGCACCATCGCCGCCCAGGGGTATCGCCTGCGAGTACCATACGGCACCTTGCTGTGTGTCTCGGACAAGCCATTGCACAGTGAAATCAAGTTGCCGGGCGCGGCCAACGCCTTTTATGAGCGTGCGGTCAGCCAGCATCTGAAGATCGGTATCGAAGCGGTGGACCTGATGCGCAGCGAGCTCAACTCCCTGCACTCGCGCAAACTGCGCAGCTTCGACGAGCCGCCTTTCCGCTAAGCGTTTAAGCCATGGTCATTTGGCGGTCAGGCCACTAGCATTGTCGGTCCTGATCGCTGAATGTTCCTGCTCCCATGTCCCGTCCGCCCCGTCCCGCTTCCCGCCGCCCTGGCGCCAAACCGTTTTCCTCCTCTCCCGCCAAGCGTGTGGCCAAGGCCGCGCCGGTCGAGCCGAAGCTGATCCTGTTCAACAAGCCTTTCGATGTGCTGACCCAGTTCAGCGATGGCGAGGGGCGGGCCACGCTCAAGGACTTCATTGCGGTTCCCGGGGTCTACCCGGCCGGGCGCCTGGATCGCGACAGTGAAGGGTTGCTGCTGTTGACCAATGACGGGCAGTTGCAGGCGCGCATCGCCGATCCCAAGCACAAGCTGGCCAAGACCTATTGGGTGCAGGTCGAGGGCGAGCCCAGTGCCGAGCAGTTGCAGCGCTTGCGCGAAGGTGTGCAGTTGAATGACGGCATGACCCTGCCGGCCGAGGCGCGTCAGCTCGAAGAACCGACGCTATGGCCGCGCAACCCGCCGGTGCGCTTTCGCAAGAGCGTGCCCACCAGTTGGCTGGAGCTGGTGATACGCGAGGGGCGCAACCGCCAGGTAAGGCGCATGACCGCTGCGGTGGGGCTACCGACCTTGCGCCTGGTGCGGGTCAGGATCGGCGACTGGACCCTGGACGGCCTGGAGCAGGGCCAGTGGAAAGAGGTGGCGGCGCGCTTATAAGGCGCCGGACTCGATCAGGCCGATCACCACGCTCTTGATGATGAATGCTGCAACGCCCAGGCCCAGCACGAAGAACAGGATGAACGAGCCGAAGCGCCCGGCCTTGGACTTCTTGGCCAGGTCCCAGACGATGAAACCCATGAAAATGATCAGGATGCTGACCAGGCCGGTCATCATCCACTCTTCGAATACTGCTGGGTCCATCACTCATCTCCAGTGCAGGCAGGGCAAAAAATGCCGGGCGAGTATACGCCAACGCCCGCGGCCCAAGCATTGATCTGCATGCGTTATGTCGCCACAGCGGGGGCCGGGATTCAGTTGCGCAGGTGGGTCAGCGGCAGTTCGGTGCTGTTGAGCACCTGATTGAGCACGAAGCTCGAACGCACGCTGGTCACGCCCTCGATACGGGTCAGATGGCCGAGCAGCAGCTTCTGGTAATGGTCCATGTCCGGTACCACCACCTTGAGCTGGTAGTCGGCATCGACCCCGGTCACCAGGCTGCACTCCAGCACCTGGGGCAGGCTGCGGATCGCGGCTTCGAAATTCTCGAAGCGTTCCGGCGTGTGCCGGTCCATGCCGATCAGGACATAGGCGGTCAGGCTCAGACCGAGCATCTTGCGGTCCAGCAGGGCGACCTGGCGGGAAATGTAGCCATCGTCCTCCAGCTGCTTGACCCGGCGCGAGCAAGGGGAGGGCGACAGTCCGATGCGCTCGGCCAGTTCCTGGTTGGAGATACGGGCGTCGCGTTGCAACTCCGCCAAAATGCTCAGGTCGTAGCGGTCGAGTTTGCTCATCAATCAGGCCTTTGTCGTAACTATTGCGTTGAATTATCTATCTTGAGTTAAAAATTGCGCAAGTGGTGTTTTTACAAGCAATCTTCGCAATCCTCTGTCTTCGCTGCGCGCCTATTCTTATCACCAGAATCACTGCCCGGACATAGAGTCCACTGCGGCCCGCCGAATCAGGCCTGCCGCGGCCGCCAATCCCACAGGGTTGAGCCGGCCCCCGGGCTACACACTGTCCAGAAGACGGAGTGAGGTGAGCCGGCGTCAAAAGCGCCGAGCACGGACAAAATCTCAAAGGGCGGCCGACGGGCCGCCCTTTTTTATTGCCTGCGAAATAAGTCTCGTGACTGATAACCTGATGCAGAACCGCCCAGGGCTTTTTCAGTCTTATGTACAGGCCCCCCCTATCCGCAGTGAGGAATAGCATGAAGTCGCGCATCTGGCGTATGGCAGGTGTTGGTGTGTTGTGCCTGAGCGTCAACGCTCAGTTGCTCGCCGATGAGCGAGACGAGAATCGGCCGCCTGCGCAGCATGGCGCTCCCGGGGGCGAGCAGCGAGAGCATCAAGGCCAGGGCCGCCCGGAAAATGCCCCGCCGCGGCCCGCCAATGTTCCCAACCGTCCACCACCCAGTGCGCAGCCACAGCGGCCGCAGAATGAAATCATTCGCGGCGATAACAGCCGTCAGTTCGAGCACAACGGCCAGAACCCGGGAGGGCAGTGGCAGAACCGGCCTCAGCACGATCCCAATCAGCAGGTTCGCCCGGCCCCTGTGCCACAACCCCAGGTGCAGCAGCCGAACAATCTGCCGATCCAGGGCCGCCCCGACACCGTACGCCAGACCCAGGAGCCACAGCGTGGCTACTATCAGGACATTCCCCGGCGCAACGACTACAACCAGCATTGGCAGGCTGGCGGCCCGGGCTCTCGGCCAGGTGGCGGCCATCCCAACGACTACCGCTGGCCGGGCCGCCCCGATGGTCATGGCAATGGCTGGGGCCCCGGGCCGCAGTACCGCCCCGGGTATGTGATCGACCGCTTCCCCGGGCGCAATGACCGGGTCGCCTATCGCGGCCAGGATTACTTTTTTTCCGGTGGTTACTGGTACCGCCCGCAAGGCCCGCGCTATGTGGTGGTGCGCCCGCCCTATGGCATTCGCGTGACGTACCTGCCCGACTATGCGCGGGAAGTCTGGATCGGCAGCGCGCTGTTCTTTCTGGCGGCAGGGGCCTACTACACCTACGAAGCCAACACCCAGCAGTACGTGGTGGTCGAGCCACCTGCCGGCGTGCCGGTTGCGGACCCGCAGCAGAGCGGCAATGGCTATGACGTGCTGGCCTACCCGGTCAACGGCCAGTCGCCGCAGCAGATCGACCAGGACCGTTACGACTGCTATCGCTGGGCGGTGCAGCAGAGCGGCTTCGATCCTGCGAGCGTGACCTATCAGCCGGCCCCGCAAGTGGTCCAGGCCTACCGCCAGGCCCAGGGCAACTGCTTGAGCTCACGGGGCTATCAGGTGACCTACTGAGCCCTGGCTGCCTTCACCACTTCCTGCGGGTCGGCGTGCACCAGCACTTCGGCCCGTGGATAGGCCTTCTGGATGGCATCGGCGGCCTGGTCGCTGATGCCATGGGCCACCGAAAGGGTCAGTTCCCCGGGTAATTCCAGGTGCAGTTGGACAAACCAGTGGCTGCCGGAAATCCGTGTGCGCAGGTCATGGGCTCCCAGTACTCCCGGCACACTACACGCCAGCTCCAGCATGTGCTGGCTGACGTCCGGTGGCAGCTCCTGGTCCATCAGCACCGAGAAGCTCTCCCGGGCGATCTGGATCGCGCTCCAGAGAATGTAGACGGCAATCCCCAGGCCGAACCAGGCGTCCACCTGATGCAGGCCGAACGCCGCCAGCACCAGGGCCAGCAGGATGCTGCCGTTGAGCATCAGGTCGGAGCGGTAGTGCAGGGAGTCGGCGCGCACTGCATTGGAGCCGGTCGCCCGGATCACCCGGTGCTGCAGGAGCAGCAGGGCAATGGTCAGCGCCAGCGACAGGACGATCACCCCGATGCTCAGCCAGGGCGCGCCTACCGGTTCCGGATGTTGCAGGCGTTGCGCCGCCTGGAAGGCAATCAGAACCGCGCTGCCGGCGATGAACAATGCCTGGGCCATGCCCGCCAGGGACTCGGCCTTGCCGTGGCCATAGCGGTGGTCGTCGTCTGCCGGGCGCAGGGCGTAATGCACTGCCAGCAGGTTGAGCAGCGAGGTGAAACCGTCCAGTACCGAGTCGGTGAGCCCGGCGAGCATGCTCACCGAGCCGCTGAGCCACCAGGCGACAGCCTTGGTCGCGATCAGTATGCCCGCCACGGTGACCGAGGCGCGGGTGGCCAGGCGCAGGAGGCGGGCGTGTTCCGAGTTGGCGGTCATTGATGGCGGGTTCCTGGGTAAAAGTGATCAGGCAGCAGGTTGCAGGCCGTACAGCGCCAGTTGCTGCACGCTGCCCTTGTGCTGGATCAGGCGTGGGTCATCCAGGGGGAAACTGCCCCCCAGTTCGCTTTCCAGGATGGCCTGCAGCTTGCGGTTGTCGACTTTACCGTCGGCGCCGATGGCCTGTTGCAGTTTTTCCGGCGCGATCTGCGCGGTCTTGCCCGGCTCCAGGTAGATGGCCCCGGTGGCGAAGTCGACGCCGAAGGCGATCAGCCCTGGGATCACGTAGAACAGCAGGCCAACGGCATCCAGCACAGCCACCAGGGGATCGATCTTGCCGTCGATCTGGCCGCGCCGGTCGGGGAAGAAGATCGAGCCGCAGGCGGTGAGTTGGGTCAGCAGGGTGGCCACCAGAACGCCGCCGATGACACGGTGGGAAATACGCATGGAAATCTCCTAGCAAGCACGAAAGCAACGAGGGATGAAGCGGGGTGTTGAGTCTTGTCGATCAGCACTCAGACCATGATTAACCCCAGGCAGTTCGCCGTTATACTCGCGCCTCTGTTTTGGAGCCAGCATGAATTCTTTGCCAATTGATGAAGTTTTGCCTGCACTGCGTACCGCCCTGGCGACACGCCATGAAGCGGTGCTCGAAGCCCCGCCCGGTGCCGGCAAGACGACCCGCGTGCCCCTGGCGCTCCTGGACCAGGACTGGCTGGCCGGACAGACCATCCTCATGCTCGAACCCCGGCGCCTGGCCGCCCGGGCCGCCGCCGAGCGCCTGGCTAGCGAGCTGGGAGAGAAAGTCGGCGAGACCGTGGGTTATCGCATCCGCCTGGACAGCAAGGTCGGCCCGCGTACCCGCATCGAGGTGGTCACCGAAGGCATCCTCACCCGGCGCCTGCAGGATGACCCGGCCCTGGAAGGCGTCGGCCTGCTGATCTTCGATGAATTCCACGAACGCAGCCTGGACGCCGATCTGGCCCTGGCCCTGAGCCTCAATGGCCGCGAGCTGTTTCGTGACGAGCAGCCACTGAAGATCCTGCTGATGTCGGCGACGCTGGAAGGCGAGCGCCTGTCGACCCTGCTCGGCGATGCGCCGATCCTGCGCAGTGAAGGGCGCATGTACCCGGTGACCCAGCGCTGGGGCCGACCCTTCCAGCCCGGTGAATTCATCGAGCCAAGGGTGGTGCAGACCGTGCTCGAGGCCCTCAACGATGAAAGCGGCAGCCTGCTGGTGTTCCTCCCCGGCCAGGCGGAGATCCGCCGGGTGCACCAGCAGTTGGCCGAAGCCCTGGGCGAGCGCAGCGAGATCCTGCTCTGCCCGTTGCATGGCGAGCTGGACCTGGCAGCCCAGCGCGCAGCCATCGACCCGGCGCCGTCGGGCAAGCGCAAAGTGGTGCTGGCCACCAACATTGCCGAAACCAGCCTGACCATCGATGGCGTGCGGGTGGTGGTGGATGCTGGGCTGGCGCGGGTGCCGCGTTTCGATCCCGGCAGCGGCATGACCCGCCTTGATACCCAGCGTATTTCCCGGGCCAGCGCCACCCAGCGCGCCGGGCGTGCCGGGCGTCTGGAGCCCGGCGTGTGCTACCGCTTGTGGTCGGCCGATCAACAGGAGCAACTGGCCGCCTATGCCAGTGCGGAAATCCTCCAGGCGGACCTGGCCGGATTGGCCCTGCAACTGGCGCGCTGGGGCGTGACGCCAAATCAACTGGTATGGCTGGACGCTCCCCCCAGTGCCGCTTATGCCCAGGCCCAGGACTTGCTGGTGCGCCTGGGGGCGTTGAATGACGATGGCAGCCTGACCCGCCACGGCCAGGCCATGGCCGAGTTGCCGGCTCACCCGCGCATCGCCCATCTGCTGCTGCGCGGCCAGTCCCTGGGGTTGGCGCCGATGGCTTGCGATGTCGCGGCCCTGCTGGGGGAGCGGGATATCCTGCGCGGCGCCGGCGCCGACCTGCACAGCCGCCTGGTGCTGCTTGGCGGAGAAGAACGTGCCGCTCGCGGAGCCCAGGGCGGGGTGCAGCGTGCCCGACAACTGGCGCGCCAGTACCGGGGCTATCTGCGCGGGCAGCCCGAGGCTGCGGTGGCCGACCCCGAGCACCCGCGCTGGCTCGGCGCCCTGTTGGCCCTGGCCTATCCCGACCGGGTGGCCCAGCAGCGGCGCCCCGGCGGCGCCGAATACCGCCTGGCCAACGGCCGCGCGGCGCTGTTCAGCGAAACTGACAGCCTGATGAAGCAACCCTGGCTGGTGATCGCCGACCTGGGCAGCCGCCAGGGGCAGCGCGAGGAGCGCATCTACCTGGCGGCGGATTTCGATCCGATGTTGTTCGATTCGGTACTGGCGGAGCAGGTGCGGCAAGTCGATCAGCTGGATTGGGACGAGCGCGAAGGCGTGCTGCGGGCCGAACGCCAGCGCAAGGTCGGCGAACTGGTGCTCAGTCGCGAACCGCTGAGCGGGCTGGATGAGTCCGCCCGCACCCTGGCCCTGGTCAATCTGGTCCGGCGCAAAGGCCTGGAGCTGTTGCCCTGGACCCCGGAGCTGCGCCAGTGGCAGGCCCGGGTAGCGTTGTTGCGTCAGCTGGACCTGGAGGCCACGGGCACCAGCCAATGGCCGGATGTCAGTGACGGGGCCTTGCTCAAGGGGCTGGAGCAGTGGTTGCAGCCCTACCTGGGCAAGGTCTCGCGGCTCAGCCACTTCGCCAACCTGGAGCTGGCCGGAATTATCCACAACCTGCTGCCCTGGCCACTGCCTCAGCGCCTGGATGAGCTGGCCCCCCATCACCTGACGGTGCCTTCCGGGTCGTCGATTCGCCTGGACTACAGCGAGCATCCACCCATCCTGGCGGTACGCCTGCAGGAGCTGTTCGGCCTGGCGCAAACACCGCGCATTGCTGGTGGCCGCCAGGTGGTCAAGTTGCACCTGTTGTCTCCGGCACGACGTCCGGTACAGGTCACCCAGGATCTGGCGAACTTCTGGCGCAGCACCTACGCCGAGGTGAAAAAGGACCTCAAGGGCCGTTATCCCAAGCACTACTGGCCGGATGACCCGCTGATCGCCGAAGCCACGGCGCGGGTCAAACCGCGCAAATAACCCGAACTCCCGTACTGCCCTGTAGCCGCTCTGGGGTTTATTGCGCCGGCAAGAGGAAGCGGGCCAGCACCGGCAGGTGGTCGGAGATGCGCAAGGTGTCGTCCTGGCGCACCCGGGATTCGACTCGCTTGAGCCGCGGGCTGTAGAACAGGTAGTCCACCGTGCGATCCGGGCCGTCGAGGCTCGGGTCGTTGGGGTAGTGGGTCAGCCAATGTGCGCGGTCGACGCCGCTGGCCTGGGTGTTGCTGGGGATCATCGGGTATTTGTCCCACAGCAGGTGCAGCGGGCTGTCGGCACTGTAGGGCGCCCGTTGCACGTCGCTCAGTCGCTGGTACTGGCCCAGGGGCAACAGGTTGAAATCCCCGCCAATCAGCCAGGGCGTGCCGCGGCCTTCGAGTTTATCCAGGACTTTGCCAATGGCTGCGACCTGCCTTGATTGCGTCTGGCCAGGTGTGCGAGCACGTTCCAGATGGGTATTGAGCACCGCCACCTGGCCGCCGTCGTTCAGGGGCAGGTAGCTCAGCAGCAGGGCCTCCCTGGGCTGGAACTGCCGGCCGATGAAGCCGTGTTCGGCTGTGGGCAGTTGCAGGCGTTCGGCGTGATCGATGCGATAGCGGCTGAGGGTGGCCAGTTGTCGGCCGACACTGCCGAAAATATGCGGCGATGGTACGAAATCGGCTTTCCAGTCGTAAGCCTGGGTGCTGCAGGGGTAGAGATCGGTAAGGCGTTCCTGCAGGAGTTTGAGCTGGTCCTGGTAGGCGCTGGCCTTGGCACCGTTGTCCACTTCCTGCAGCAGCACCAGGTCCGGTTGTTCGTCGCGGATCACGCGAGCCACTTCGTCGAGGCTGAAGGCCATGTCCTCCAGGGTCGGCTGCTCGTCCTCGCCCTGTGCCTGGTCGTTCCAGAACACATAGCGCTTGCCCGCCAGGTACTGCAGGTTCCAGGTCATCACTTTCAGGGCCTGGCCCGGCACCAGCGGCGCGGCCTGGGCACTGCAACTGACAGCGAGGCTTTCCTTGGCCTCCGGGCGCCAGGTCAGGCTGTAGACCAGCCCGGCCAGCACCAGACCGATCAACAACAGGCTCAACAGGGTGATGCGAAGTAGACGGATCATCGGCTCGGCTTATGGCGTTGCAGGATGGCCCCGGAGCATAACCGAGAGCACGGCCGTCACCCAAGGGGCAGAGCGGCCGGGGGGAGGATTCAGCGCTTGTCCGGCTGCTCGCTGATCAGCATGAACAGGCGGAACAGCACCACGCTGGTGAACAGCTGCAGAAAGCTGTAGGCGCTATCGATGGCCAGGGACAGCAGCGGGTTCAGCGGTTCGGAATAGGCTGCTTCACTGGCACCCTTGAGCAGCCACAGCGGGGTCATTACCGCCAGGATGCACACCAGGATCCGCAGGAAGTGCCCACGGCTGAGGCGGAAACTTTCGCTGATGGCCGCCAGCGGCGCCATGCCCTTGAGCACCAGCAGGTACTCGGCGAAAGCCAGTACCACCATCAGCCACAGCCCCGGCAGGAAATACAGCGACAACCCCACCAGGATCAGCAGGGTGCTGACCGCCGTCAGCAGGGCAAAACGCGGCCACAGGGTCAGGGCCATGGCCAGCAGGTCCCGGGTACGCGGCGACTCGCCCCGGGTGCGGGCGTCGAGAAACAGGATCAGCGCACCGGTGTACAACGGGTACACCAGAAGGCCCACCACCACGCTGTAGCCCGGGAAGGTATCGGGGCCCAGGGCGCTGTTGACCCCTTGTTGCAGCAAGGCTTCGAGAATCACCAGCGGCAGGCACAGCTGGGCGATCTGCCCGAGGTTGCGCTGGAAGAAATACAGAGAGTCACGCAGTACATCTAACGGATTCATTCGATGAGATCGCAGTTGAAGAAGCGGTTGCACACTTTAACCGATGCAGGCCCCGCCCGAGCAAACGTAAACCTTGGGTAAAGACCATTGAAAGTCGTCGCACCAGCCCCATAACTGGTGCGTACCACCGCTCTGTCCGAGCGGCGGACCAGATTTCTACCGGCAATCTAAAGAGGTCGCCATGAACAACCAAGAGCAAACCCTGATCGATGGACTGTTTTCACGGTTGCAGCAAGCCGAAACGGATTCAGCCCCGCGTGACGCCCAGGCAGAGGCGCGGATCAAGGAGCATCTGACCCGCCAGCCTGCGGCCGGGTATTTCATGACCCAGGCGATTCTGGTGCAGGAGGCCGCACTTAAGAGCCTCAACGAGCAGAACCAGCAGCTGAACCAGCAAGTCCAGCAATTGCAGGCTGACCTGCAACAAGCCCGGGCCCAGGCCAGTGCTCCGGCACCGGCGGCCGGTGGCGGTTTCCTGTCGAGCATCTTCGGCGGTTCCCGCGAGCCACAGCCGGCACCGAGCCAGAGTGCACCGCCACCGTCGTCCGGTGGTGGCTGGCGTGAACCGGCGCGTTCTTCCTTTGGCGCCCCCGCGCAACAGAACTTCGGCGCGCCGCAGCAGAATTACGCCGCACCGCCACAGAACTATGCACCGCAGCAGGCCCCGGCGGCGGGTAGCAGTTTCCTGGGCGGCGCCTTGAAAACTGCCGCCGGCGTTGCGGGCGGGGTCATGCTGGCCCAGGGCATCAGCAGCCTGTTCCATAACAACCAGCAGCCCCAGGAAATCGTCGAAGTCATCAAGGAAGAACCGGCGCCGGCCAGCGACAACAGCGGCTGGGGCAATGACGACCAGCGCCTGGCCAACAACGATTCCTGGGGCAACAACGACCAGGGTGGCTTCAGCAACGCCGACTACGACAACGACGACAGCTCGTTCTTCTCCGACGACGACTCCTTCGTCTGACCTGCGTCGGTCCGGGGCAGACACCTGCCCCGGACCGATTATTCGCGGAACAATCCCTGCGACTGGCATACTGGGCGACTTTTCGGGGCCTGAGGCCCGATCCAGCCCTTGCGCTGCTGCGCCATGAGGATTAGCGGTGAAGAAAATCGCTGTGTTCGCCGATGTCCAGAACCTCTACTACACCGTTCGTCAGGCCTATGGTTGCCACTTCAACTATGCGGCGCTGTGGGCGGATATCAGCAAGCAAGGGCAGATAGTCGAAGCCTATGCCTATGCCATCGACCGTGGTGACAGCAAGCAACAGCAGTTCCAGCAGATCCTGCGCAACCTGGGCTTCACGGTAAAACTCAAGCCCTACATCCAGCGCAGCGACGGCTCGGCCAAGGGCGACTGGGACGTGGGCATCACCATCGACATCATGGACGCTGCGGCCCATGTCGACGAAGTGGTGCTGGCTTCCGGCGACGGTGATTTCGACCTGCTGCTGGAGCGCATCATCCACAAGCACGGGGTCAGCGCGGTGGCCTATGGCGTGCCGGGGCTGACCGCCAATTCGCTGATTCGCGCGGCTACGCGCTATGTGCCGATCGAAGGCGCCTTGCTGCTTAAAAGCTGATCAATTTTCATACGGAGCAGGACAGGTTTGGAACGCATTGCCGTCATCGACTTTGAAACCACCGGGATCTCCCCGAGCAGCAGTTGCCGGGCCACGGAAATAGCCGTGGTGATCCTTGAGCAGGGGCGCATCGTCGAGCGTTACCAGAGCCTGATGAACGCCGGCGTGCGGGTGCCGGCGTTTATTGAGCAACTGACCGGCATCAGCAATGCCATGTTGCGCAGCGCACCCCCGGCAGAGCAGGTGATGAACGAGGTCAACGAGTTCGTCGGCATCACGCCGTTGCTGGCGCACAACGCGGCCTTCGACCAGAAGTTCTGGGATTTCGAGCTGGGCCGGATCAAGCGCACCCGCCTGCAGAACTTCGCCTGTTCGCTGCTGCTGGCCCGGCGCCTGATGCCGGCGGCTCCTAATCACAAGCTGGGCACCCTGACTTCATTCGCCGGCCTGCCGCACACCGGCCAGGCTCACCGGGCCATGGCCGATGCGGAAATGGCAGCCAACCTGGTGGCCCACCTGGCCGGCGAACTGAGGCACAAGCATGGCCTGCGCGAGCTGTCCCATGACTTCCTGTGCAAACTGCAGAAGGTTCCCGCGGCCAAAGTCCCCGAACACCTCAAGCGCCACCGCGGGTTCTGAGTCCCGAGGTTCATTTGCTTTCCAGTTGCCCCAGGGGCACGCGCCGTTCAATGGCACTGGAGAGCACGATGGAGGTCTTGCTGAAACCGAACTGGGCCACGCGGTTGATCAACTCCTCCAGCTCCGGCATCGATCCCACTGCGGCCTGCATGATCACGCAAGGGTCGCCGGTGACCCGGTGGCACTCGGTGAGCTGGGGAATCTTGATCAGTTCGTCATAGGCCTTCTGGTTGCCGTGCTGGGCCAGGCGCAGTTCGATCACGCACTGGATCGGCAAGCCGACCTTGGCCATGTCGACTTTGGCCTGGTAGCCGGTGATCACTCCGCTGGCCTCCAGCTTGGCCACGCGTTCGGCCACCGCCGGTGCCGAGAGATTCACCTTGCGTGCCAGCTCGGCGTAACTCGCCCGGCCAT
Source organism: Pseudomonas protegens CHA0 (assembly GCF_000397205.1). Lineage (NCBI taxonomy): Bacteria > Pseudomonadati > Pseudomonadota > Gammaproteobacteria > Pseudomonadales > Pseudomonadaceae > Pseudomonas > Pseudomonas protegens. The sequence continues at coordinate 5,998,823 of NC_021237.1, read as the reverse complement.
TTTCCAGCAGGCTGGCCAGGAGCATGCGGTCGTACTTGTCCATGGAAGGCTCTCGATCTATCCAGCTTTCGAAAGCACGGTATATAGCCCTTATCTCCATCTTTTGGAAAGTGTACGGGCGTTATAAACAGGTTTTGTAACTTAAGTTCCCTGGGCCGAGTTTCTAGAATAGACCTCCCCCTGCCTGCCTCAGAGCCGCCTCCCATGCCTGGCCAAAGCCGTTTTCCGCTGCCGTTGATCGCCGCCTTTTTTGCCCTCTATGTAATCTGGGGCTCGACGTACCTGGTGATTCGCATCGGTGTCGAATACTGGCCGCCACTGATGCTCGGCGGCATTCGCTTCATCATCGCCGGTAGCCTGATGTACGCCTTTCTGCGCTGGCGCGGGGTGCCGGCGCCGACCTGGGCGCAATGGAAGGCCGCAGGGATCATCGGTGTGCTGCTGTTGAGCTGTGGCAATGGCGCGGTAACGCTGGCCGAACACTCCGGGGTGACCTCCGGCGTCGCGGCGCTGGCGGTGGCCACGGTGCCTTTGTTCACCTTGCTCTGCGGGTATTTCTGGGGTGCACGCAACACGCGCCTGGAGTGGGCCGGGATCGTCCTCGGGATGATTGGCATCGGCATGCTCAACCTGGGGTCCAACCTGCAGTCGAGCCCGATGGGCGCCGCCTTGCTGCTGTTCGCTGCGGCGGCCTGGGCTTTCGGCTCGGTGTGGAGCAAGCATCTGCCGCTGCCCCAGGGCGCCATGGCCAGTGCCGCGGAAATGCTTGTCGGTGGCGTGGTGCTGATGATCGGCAGTGCCCTGAGCGGTGAGCATCTGGACACCCTGCCTCCGATGGAAGGCTGGCTGGCCCTGGCCTACCTGGCCGGTTTCGGTTCGATCATCGCCTTCAACGCCTACATGTACCTGCTCAAGCACGTGCGCCCAGCCGCGGCCACCAGCTACGCCTATGTCAACCCGGCGGTGGCGGTGCTGCTGGGCATCGTCTTCGTCGGCGAAACCATTGGCATCGAGGAGGCCATGGCCATGCTGGTGATCATCAGTGCCGTAGTGCTGATCGGCCTGCCCCAATGGCGCAAGCCCAAGGCCGGGGTCCAGGAAGAGGCGGCCTGATCACTGTCCCGGTGGCAGGCCGGCCAGGCTCCGTTGGAGAAAGTCGCCGATGACCTGGCTCGCTTGCTGGTGAATCGCTTCGCGGCTGCGCTGGCCGCCGTCCCGGCAGATGATTTCATCCTCGGGGTTCTCTTCCCGGAGCAGGGCCGTGGCGCCTGGCTTGCAGATTTGCATGAAGCTGAAATGGCTGGCATCGGCGATCACCAGCAGGCTGGAGGTGGCCGACGGCAGGTGGGTTTCCAGGTAGCCCGACTCCTGCTCCACCGGCATGCTGGCAATATCGACTCCTGCTCCCAGGATCAGGGTCGGCGTCTGCACCGCTGACAAGCTTTGCGGGGTGAACCCACGGACCAGCCCCGGGTCCAGGGAGACGACCGCCTTGACTCGCGGATCCCGCAGGTCGGTGCCCAGAGAGCCTTGGTTTTGCGGTGCAATCCCCAGCTCCGGAGCCAGCCCGCACAGACGCGGGTTGGGATGCAGCCGACATTCCTCAAGGAAGCGTTGCGGGCTATAGCGGGCGCCGGCCAATGCGGTGACCGTCCAGCCGCCCAGCGAATGGCCGATGGCGGCGATGCGCTGTGGGTCGACCGCGCCTGCCAGGGACTGGTCAGCGCTGAGGGCGTCGATGACCCGGCTCAGGTCCCGCGGCCGCTCCCAGAGCCTTGCGGCTTGCACCGGGCGCTTGTCGAAGGTGCTGGTGCCCGGATGATCAGGTGCCGCCACTATATAGCCCTGGCTGACCAGTAACGGTACCAGCCAACTGAGGTTGCGCCAGTTGCCGCCATAGCCATGGGACAGCACCACCAATGGATGGGCGCGGGCGGTGGGGTGGGCATCCTTGATCGCCGGCACCCCCTGGAAAACCGGATTTTCCGAGGAGGTGGCAGGCGTTGCCCCGTCCTCGGTGGGGTACCAGAGGCCGACATGTAGCTCACGGTTGTGGCTGGAATCCCCTAGCTGGATTTCACGAAAGCCGATGGATTCAGCTGCATAGGCGTGTGGCAGGCAAAGCCCCACTAGCATTGAGGTGTACAGGACAAGATTGCGCATCGCTCACTCCATTGAGCCAGGCCGCAAGAGGCTGCCCGGTGGGGGCTTGTGGCGGCCGAAAGGGCCGCCAGGGGGCCTTACTCGAACCCGCTCAGCAGGACGAGGGCGAATAACACTGCCGCCAGGGCCAGGGAAAACAGCAGGCTGATTCCCGCCACTCGCCATAGCGAGAAGAAGCGCCCGTTGCCGGCCTTGTGCTCTATCACCTGGGGGCCGAACAGTTGGCGTGCGTAGGCGTTCATCCCGTAGATCGGCGGCAGGATGAACACCACCGCAGGGATACTTTCCGGAAGAAAAAAGCCTGCCACGCTCATGGCAATGAAAAGGCCGATGCCCATGGCCCAGACTTTGTTCACTTCGCTCTCGCGGCCCATGGCCTTGAGGTTCTGGCTGATGAAATAGGCGCCGGCCACGGAGGTGCCGATGAAGGTGCTCAGGCCAATGGCCGCCACGCTGTAGAGGCACAGGCTCTGATCGGTTGGCTTGCTGGCCAGGAGTTCGGCGGCAGGGGCCTGGAAGGGGTTTTGGTTGTCCATGCGCGGTGAGGCTCCTTGGGAAGGGCAAAGGGGCGGTTGAGTGCCAGCTCGGGTGTTGCGCTGCCCTTGTGCGCGACCCGTGGCAAACAGTGGGGCGAGCATACACTCACCGGGGCGGGCTTGGCAGGCCTGGGGCGGCCCGGGAGCGAGCCCCTGAATTAGGGTAAACTGCCGCCCATTGCGTCCCTGTGCTGACTTTTTCCTACGGTACCCCCATGACATTCGCCACTCTTGGCCTGATCGAACCCCTGCTGCGCGCCCTCGAAACCCTCGGCTACCAGACCCCGACCCCGGTGCAGGCGCAAGCCATTCCGGCAGTGCTGGGCGGGCGTGACCTGATGGCCGCAGCCCAGACCGGCACCGGCAAGACCGCCGGTTTCGCTCTGCCGCTGTTGCAGTTGCTGACCCTGGAAGGGCCGAAAGTCGATAGCAACTCGGTACGCGCGCTGATCCTGGTGCCGACCCGGGAACTGGCCGAGCAGGTCCACGAAAGCGTGCGCCAGTACGCCGAACACCTGCCGCTGCGCACCTATGCGGTGTACGGCGGGGTCAGCATCAACCCGCAAATGATGAAGCTGCGCAAAGGCGTGGACTTGCTGGTGGCGACTCCGGGGCGTCTGCTGGACCTGTTCCGTCAGAATGCGGTGAAGTTCAGCCAGTTGCAGACCCTGGTGCTGGATGAGGCCGATCGCATGCTCGACCTGGGATTCTCCGAAGAGCTCAAGAGCATCTACGCGGCCCTGCCGAAGAAACGCCAGACCCTGTTGTTCTCCGCCACCTTCTCCGACGCCATCCGCCAGCTGGCCGGGCAGATGCTCAACGATCCGCTGAGCATCGAGGTCAGCCCGCGCAACGTGGCTGCCAACACGGTCAAGCAATGGGTGGTGCCGGTGGACAAGAAGCGCAAGCCGGAGCTGTTCAGCCACCTGCTGCGCAAGAATCGCTGGAAGCAGGTGCTGGTGTTCGCCAAGACCCGCAACGGTGTGGATGCGCTGGTGGAGAAACTCCAGGGCCAGGGCGTGAATGCCGACGGCATCCATGGCGACAAGCCACAGGCCACGCGTCAGCGCGCCCTGGACCGGTTCAAGGCCAGTGAGATCCAGATCCTGGTGGCCACCGATGTGGCGGCCCGCGGCCTGGACATCGAAGACCTGCCCCTGGTGGTCAACTTCGACCTGCCGATCGTGGCCGAGGATTACATCCACCGCATCGGGCGTACCGGCCGTGCCGGTTCCACCGGCGAGGCGATTTCCCTGGTGTGCGCCGACGAGGTGAACCTGCTCTCGGCGATCGAGATGCTCACCCGCCAGACCCTCAAGCGCCATGAGGAACAGGATTTCGAACCCGAGCACCGGGTGCCGGAAACCGATGCCAGTGGCCAGGTGGTGAAAAAGCCGAAGAAGCCCAAGAAGCCGAAAACCTCCGGCGGTGGCGGCAAGCGCAACCTGGGCAAGTGGGTGGACAGTGGCGAAGTGGCTGAAGCTCCGGCGGTGAAACCGGTGCGCAAGGTGCCGGCTTTCAACACCGGGCCGCGCAAGCGCAAGCCTTGATCTGACATCGCGCCGGGCCCTTCGCCGGCAAGCCGGCTCCTACCCTTGCGTAGGCGCCGACTTGCCGGCGAAGCTGTTTATGGCTGGCGCCGCAACCACTTCAGCATCCCCAGCCCCGCCTGGCGCCCGCTGGCAAAGCAGGCGGTCAGCAGGTAGCCGCCGGTCGGCGCTTCCCAGTCGAGCATTTCCCCTGCGCAAAACACTCCAGGCAACTGCCGAAGCATCAGGTCGTCGTCCAGGGCTTCAAACATTACGCCGCCGGCGCTGCTGATGGCTTCGTCCAGCGGCCGGGGCCTGACCAGCGTCAACGGCAGGGCCTTGATGGCTGCCGCCAGGAGCGCCGGATCGTTGAAGCTCTCTGCCGGGGTCAGCTCCCGCAGCAACGCCGCCTTCACCCCCTCGATCCCTAACTGGCTCTGCAAGTGCTTGGCCATGGACCGCGAGCCGCGTGGCTTGGAAAGGGCGGCCTGGACCTTGTCCAGGGGCTTGTTCGGTAGCAGGTCGATATGGATCGTCGCCTGCCCGTGCCGGTTGATGGATTCGCGAATCGGCGCCGACAAGGCATAGATCAGGCTGCCCTCGATGCCGCTGGCGGTGATCACGCATTCACCCAGCCGTGGTGCGTCGTCATCAAGGCCGATGGCCACGTTCTTCAGCGGCGCGCCGGCGAATTTGCTGCGCAGCAGCTCGCTCCAGGCGCTGACCTCAAAACCGCAATTGCTCGGTTGCAAGGGTGCGAGCTGTGCACCGCGCTGTTCCAGCAGGGGCAGCCAAGCCCCGTCGGAACCCAGGCGTGCCCAACTGCCGCCGCCCAATGCCAGCAGGACCCCATCCGCCCGTACCGCACTTTCACCCTCGGCATGCCGGATGCGCAGGCTGCCGTCGGCATTCCAGCCCAGCCAGCGGTGCCGAGTGTGGATAACGACTCCGGCATCGCGCAGGCGCTTGAGCCAGGCGCGCAGCAGCGGCGCAGCCTTCATGTCGGTAGGAAACACCCGGCCGGAGCTGCCGACAAACGTCTGGATACCAAGGCCATGAATCCATTGGCAAAGCGCCTCGGCGCCAAATTCCCGCAGCAACGGGGCGATGTGCGGTGCACGCTCGGCGTAGCGCGAGAGGAAGGCCGGATAGGCTTCGGAGTGGGTGATGTTCATGCCACCGACCCCAGCCAGGAGGAATTTTCGGCCCACCGATGGCATGCCGTCGTACAAGTCGACCTGAACCCCGGCCTGGCTCAGTACCTCGGCGGCCATCAGGCCGGCGGGGCCGCCGCCGATAATCGCGACGTGGTGGGGCGTGGAAGAGTGCGATGCAGTCATGGCAGAGGCGGGGCTGAGGAAATAGGCCGGGCATTCTACCCGAGGTGCAGGGGGCTTGCTGGGTCGATGATGCCTGGTCAAAAACTAGACAGCGGGCTGCGGGCCTTGTGTCCCGTGGGCTGGCTCGACTTTCGCGCAGGTTGTCCACAGGCGGCTCCACAGCGATTGGGGGTAAGCGCTACGGCGTCGCCGGAGGCCTGCTGCGCCCTGATCAAAAAACAGGCACCGCTCTGCAGGCCTTGCAGAGCAAGGGGCCTAGCGTCTTTCACGCAGGTTATCCACAGGCGGCTCCACAGGGATTGGGGGTAAGACACTCACAACTGTATGACCATCTGATGTCACTGATCAAAAAACAGGCGATGGCCTTGAGGCCCCGTGGGACAAGGGCTGCAGAGGCTTTCTCCCAGCTTATCCACAAGCGGTTCCACAGTGGATGTGGGTAAGGCCTGCGGATGTCAGTAGCACCCTGACGATTCCCAGACCTTCTGGGCACTGTGGTGAAGAATGCCGTGGCGCCGGGCCAGGGCCTGGCGGTCCTTGCTGTAGCCGCCGCCGATCACGCCGACCACCGGGATGTCGCGGCCCAGGCAGTGGCGCATGACCCGTTCGTCGCGTTCGGCCACGCCGGCATCGGTGAGTTTGAGGTAGCCCAGGGCGTCGTCCTGATGCACGTCGACCCCGGCGTCGTACAACACCAGGTCCGGCTGGTACAGGGGCAGCAGGTAGTTGAGCGTGTCGTCCACCACGTTCAGGTAGTCGGCGTCGCCCATGCCCATGGGCAGCGGGATATCCCAGTCGCTCTGGGCCTTGCGCGCGGGGAAGTTCTTTTCACAGTGCAACGAGACGGTCACTGCGTCGGCGGTATGTTGCAGGATCCGCGCGGTGCCATCGCCCTGGTGCACATCGCAGTCGAATATCAGTACCCGGCCCACGCGCCCGCTTTCCAGCAGGTAATGGCTGATCACCGCCAGGTCGTTGAAGATGCAGAACCCCGCCGGGTAGTCATAGTGGGCGTGGTGGGTGCCGCCGGCCAGGTGGCAGGCCAGGCCATGTTCCAGTGCCTGTTCGGCGGCCAGCAAGGAGCCGCCGACGGCACGCACCGTGCGCCGGGCCAAGGCTTCGCTCCAGGGCAGGCCGAGGCGCCGCTGATCTTCCCGGGACAATTCGCCGCTCATGTAGCGTTCGATATAGCCAGGGTCGTGGGCCAGGGCCAGGACATCCGTGGGGCACAGTTGCGGGCGCAGCAAATCGGCGTCCCGGGTCAGGCCACTGTCCACCAGGTGATCGCGCAGCAGGCGGAACTTGTCCATGGGGAAGCGGTGCTCCGCCGGGAACTCGGGGCTGTAGTCGTCGTGATAGATCAATGGCAATGGCATGGCATTTTCTTAGAGGAACCCGTGAAGGATCCTACCAGCGATGTAGACTTGCACCCACGGAAACGGAGGGCACTGATGGAGCCGATACTGCAACTCGAAAGCGCGCGCCTGCTGCTGCGTCAATGGCGCGACGATGATTTGCCGGAATTTGCGGCAATGTGTGCCGATCCACAGGTCATGCGCTACTTTCCCGCGCCCTTGAGTCGTCTGGAAAGTGCCGCGCTGATCGGGCGGATACGCGGGCATTTTGCCGAGCACGGCTTCGGGGTCTGGGCCCTGGAGCGTAAGGACACTGGTGCGTTCATCGGTTTTACCGGACTGGGCGTCGTCGGTTTCGAGGCGTCGTTCACCCCGGCAGTGGAAATCGCCTGGCGCCTGGCTCGCGAGCACTGGGGCCTGGGTTATGCCAGCGAAGCGGCCTGGACAGCCTTGCGTTGCGCTTTCGATCGTCTGTCCCTCGACGAAGTCGTGGCCTTTACCACCCGCAACAACCTGCCGTCGCAGAAGGTGATGCAGGCCATTGGTATGCATCACGCTGCTGCGGACGACTTCGAGCATCCGAACCTCGCTGGCGATCACCCGCTGCGCGAGCATGTGCTGTACCGCATTACCCGCGAACAATGGCTGGAAACCTTGCATGGATAGCAGGCGCGCACGTTTAGAATGTGCCGATGAGATACCTGGCCCCAATTGATATCACTGCCGCAGCCGAGATTGCGCGGTGTTGCCCTGTGTGAGGAGAGTCTGAATGAGTCATGTGCTGGATGATCTGGTCGATCTGTTGACCCTGGAAGCCATTGAAGAAAACCTGTTTCGCGGTCGCAGCCAGGACCTCGGTTTTCGCCAGCTGTTTGGCGGCCAGGTGCTCGGCCAGTCGTTGTCCGCAGCCAGTCAGACAGTCGAGGAGGCACGCCACGTGCACTCCATGCACGGCTATTTCCTGCGTCCGGGGGACGCCGCCTTGCCAGTGGTCTACCAAGTGGATCGGGTCCGTGACGGTGGCAGTTTCAGCACCCGCCGGGTGACGGCGATTCAGAAGGGCAACCCGATCTTCACCTGCAGTGCTTCCTTCCAGTACGACGAAGAAGGCTTCGAGCACCAGAACAGCATGCCCCAGGTGGTCGGGCCGGAAAACCTGCCGTCGGAGCTGGAGATCACCACCCAGCGTGCGCACCTGATTCCCGAGCACATGCGCGAGAAACTGCTGTGCCCCAAGCCGATCGAAGTGCGCCCGGTGACCGAGAAGGACCCCTACAACCCGCAGCCCATGGACCCGGTGAAGTACGTCTGGTTCCGCGCTGACGGCGCCCTGGCCGACAGCCCGGCGCTGCACAAGTACCTGCTGGCCTACGCTTCGGATTTCGGCCTGCTGACCACCTCGATGCTGCCCCACGGCAAGTCGGTGTGGCAGAAGGACATGCAGGTCGCCAGCCTCGACCACGCTCTGTGGTTTCACGCCGACCTGCGCGCTGACGACTGGCTGCTGTATGCCATGGACAGCCCCTGGGCCGGAAACTCCCGGGGCTTCTCCCGGGGCAGCGTGTTCAACCGTGCCGGGCAGTTGGTGGCCTCGGTGACTCAGGAAGGGTTGATCCGCCATCGCAAGGATTGGGCATGAGTCTTTCAGAGATAAAACATTGGGTGTTCGACATGGACGGCACCCTGACCATCGCTGTGCATGATTTCGCGGCGATCCGCGAGGCGCTGTCGATTCCTGCCGAGGATGACATCCTCACACACCTGGCGGCCTTGCCGGCGGACGAATCCGCGGCCAAGCATGCCTGGCTGCTGGAACACGAGCGCGACCTGGCCCAGGGTTCGCGCCCGGCGCCGGGTGCGGTGGAACTGGTGCGGGAACTGGCCGGGCGCGGTTATCGCCTGGGCATCCTCACCCGCAATGCGCGGGAGCTGGCCCATGTGACCCTGGAGGCCATCGGCCTGGCGGACTGCTTTGCCGAGGCCGACGTGCTGGGCCGCGACGAAGCACCGCCCAAGCCCCATCCGGGCGGTTTGCTGAAGCTGGCCGAAGCCTGGGATATCTCGCCGTCACGGATGGTCATGGTGGGGGACTACCGCTTCGACCTGGACTGCGGGCGGGCCGCCGGGACCCGCACGGTGCTGGTCAACCTGCCGGACAACCCCTGGCCGGAGCTGACCGACTGGCATGCCCGGGATTGTGCGCAGTTGCGCGACCTGCTGTCGGCCTGAGGGTCCTGTTCGCCGGCAAGGCTCCCGTCGGAGCCTTGCCGGCGAAAGCGTCATTCCAGGCAGCGCCTTTCTTTACTTGAACACTGCCGCCTGCCCCTCGGGCGAGGTGAACATCCGGTCACCGTCATGCCCGACCCCGGGCACTTCCACCAGCCGTTGCAGCAAGCCTTGCGGATGACGCCGCACCAGGTAGTCGAAGTAGTTGTGCCCGCGAATCAACCGGTACGCGCCCTGGGTCTCGGCGGCGCAGCTCTTGTCCAGGGCGGGATGGTTGGGATCGGTGTCCTGCTGGCCCAGCAGGTAGGTGATGTCGCGCGTCACGTAGCCCTGTTCAAGCTGCGCCGGGGAATGGCCGCCGGCATAGGCCGGTAGCTGGTTCAGGCCGTACTTCCAGTCGTTGAAGCCCGGGCAACTGGCCGGTTCGAATGCCACCGGGCGCCATGCGTCGAAGTAGGCGTAGGACGACGGATTGGCGATCACGTAGCGCAGGCCGATCCCGGCTTTTTCCAGCTCGGGGTGGCTGCCGGTGCTCAGCGCATAGCGCTGCACCACCTGGGCGCCGCCGGAGTGACCGGCGATCACCACTTCCTTGAGTGCCGGAAAACGTTTGCGGTCTTCCAGGCGCTGGAGGATGGCATCGAGCACCGCATAGGAGCTGATGGCCTGCGGGCTAACTGAAGGCTCGCCGGCCATCCAGCCATTGCCCTTCCAGCGCAGTAGCGCGTCTGGCAATTGATGGCGGGCGATGTCGCTCTGGTTGAGAAACTGCGGGGCGATCACCAGGGTTGTTGTGCTTTGCCCGGCCTGCCCGGCAGCGCTTTGCCCACTGTGCAGATACGTCTGGGCGTTGCGCAGTCGGCCGTGAACGATGATCAGGGCCCGCTCTACGCCCGGCAGCGGCTGGCGCCAATCCTGGCTCAGGCCCAGCGCCAGTTGCCCGCCCTCCAGGGGCAGGCGTTGCGGGCTGATGACCTTGACCCCCTGTTCCGCCGCCTGGACGCCGCAGCCACCCAGGCACAGCAGCAGGACCAGCAAGCGGCGCATCTACAGGCTCCTGGCGCTGAAGGTATCGCACTGGCTGACCTGGCCCTGGCTGAAGCCGGTCTTGAACCAGCGCACTCGCTGCGCCGAGGTGCCGTGGGTGAAGGAGTCCGGCACCACCCGGCCCTGGCCTTGCTGCTGCAGGCGGTCGTCACCGATGGCATTGGCGGCGTTCAGGGCTTCTTCCACATCCCCGGGTTCCAGCCAGTTCAGGCGCTTCTGTGCGTGATAGGCCCAGACCCCGGCAAAGCAGTCGGCCTGCAGCTCCTGGCGTACCAGCAGGCCGCCATCGCCTTGCATCTGCTGGCCTTGCTGGCGCGCGGCCTGGATTTTTGCCGAGACCCCGAGCAGGGTCTGCACGTGGTGCCCGACCTCATGGGCAATCACGTAGGCCTGGGCGAAGTCGCCGGCGGCGGAAAAGCGCTGGGCCATCTCCCGGAAGAAGTCCATGTCCAGGTACACCTGGCGGTCGGCGGGGCAGTAGAAGGGCCCGCTGGCGGAAGTGGCCGCGCCACAGGCGGAATTGACCCGGCCCCGGAACAGGATCAGCTTGGGCGGCTGATACTGGCGGCCGGCTTGCTGGAAGATCTGGCCCCAGGTGTCTTCGGTGTCACCGAGGATGGCGCGGACAAACTCTGCCTGTTCGTCATTGGCCGGTGGTGCCTTGCGTGCCTGGGTGGTGGCCGGCGCTGAAGTCTGCCCGCTCTGCTGGCCCAGCAGTTGCCCGAGGATCTGCAGCGGATCCTGGCCGGTGGCCCAGCCGATGCCGACGATCAGTACGATCGCCGTCAGGCTCAAGCCCTTGCCTCCACCGAACCGCATGCCACCGCCACCGCCGGCGCTGCTGTCATCTCGCGCGTCCACGACGTTGTCGCTGCGCCGGCCTTTTTTCCAAAGCATGGGGGTGTCCTCGTTTTTTCTGCTGGTCAGTGTTGCTGGTGGCTCGAACCGGCGCCAGTCCGGTCGTCAGGGATTTTTCTGCACGCTACCATGGCCCGGTTACGGATCGATCCGGTCCAGGCGCATTCGGGGCTCCCTATTGAACATCGATACCCGCATCAAATTCCGTCACTTGGTGTGTTTTCTTGAAATGGCCCGCCAGGGCAGCCTGGCCCGGGCGGCCGATGTCCTGGCGGTGAGCCAGCCGGCGATGTCGAAAACCCTCAAGGAACTGGAAGCGTTGCTGGAGACCCGGCTGTTTGCCAGGAGCAAGGCCGGCCTCAGCCTGACCGAGGCCGGGCGGGCCTTCCTGCGTTATGCCGGGCCTTCGGTGCAGGCCCTGCGGGAGGGTGTCAGCAGCCTGCGCGGCGGTGAGTACGCCGCCGGGCTGGTGCGCATCGGTGTGCTTTCCACGGTGGAAAGCCTGCTGCTGCCGGAGGTGATGCGGCGCCTGCATCAGCGCCATTCGGCGCTGACCGTGAGTGTGCTGACCGGCCCCAGTGCTTACCTGCTGTCGCAATTGCGGGTCGGCGACCTGGACCTGGTGGTGGGGCGCATGACCGAGAGTCCGGAGATCCACGGCCTGAGCTTCGAGCATCTGTACAGCGAATCCATGACCCTGGTGGCCCGTCCGCAGCATCCACTGGCAACCGGCCCTCTGGACCGCGACGCGGTGAGCGCCTATCCCCTGGTGCTGCCCCTGGCCGGCACCAGCATTCGCAAGCACGCCGACAGCCTGTTCATCCAGTGCGGCATTGCCCCGTCGCAGCAGCGTCTGGAAACCCTCTCGGTGGCCCTGAGCCGGCGCTACACCTTGTCCAGCGACGCGCTGTGGATCGCGCCGCTGGATGCCGTGCGCCTGGACCTGGCCAATGGCGAACTGCAGGAGCTGGACCTGGGCCTGCACGAACCCGGTGGCTCGGTGGGGATTTCCAGCAATGCCAGCCTGCCTTTGTCCCTGGCGGCGCAATGGGCGGTGGAGGTGCTCCGGGAAGTGGGGCTGGCCTATCGCGAGGGCAGTTATCCATAACCATTTGGTTATTGATTGAGGGCGGCATTTCAATTTTCCCCGCTCCTGGTTTGTTTGAAACTGCGCCGGCTGCGCTCCATAAATCAAACAACAGGAGATCGACATGTCTGATGCAGACAGCAGTCGCTTCGTGATTCGCGACCGTAATTGGCACCCCAAGGCCCTGACCCCCGACTACAAGACCTCCGTCACTCGCTCCCCGCGCCAGGCGCTGGTGAGCATCCCACAATCGGTCAGTGAAACCACAGGCCCGGACTTTTCCCACCTGCGCACCGGGCGTTTCGACAACGACCTGCTGCTCAACTTCAACAACGGTGGCTTGCCCGTGGGCGAGCGGATCATCGTTTCCGGGCGGGTCTGCGATCAGTACGGCAAACCCATTCCCCATACCCTGGTGGAAATGTGGCAAGCCAACGCCGGCGGCCGCTACCGGCACAAGAACGACCGCTACCTGGCGCCCCTGGACCCGAACTTCGGTGGCGTCGGCCGGGCCCTCACCGACCGTGATGGCTACTACAGTTTCCGCACCATCAAGCCCGGCCCCTACCCGTGGCGCAACGGCCCCAATGACTGGCGCCCGGCGCATATCCATTTCTCCATCAGTGGCCCGTCGATCGCCACGCGCCTGATCACCCAGCTGTATTTCGAAGGCGACCCGCTGATCCCGCTGTGCCCGATCGTCAAGTCCATCGCCAACCCGGACGCGGTACAGAGCCTGATCGCGCGCCTGGACATGGGCGGCGCCAACCCCATGGATTGCCTGGCCTACCGCTTCGACATCGTGCTGCGCGGCCAGCGCAAGACCCACTTCGAGAACTGCTGAGGAGCCTGACATGCCTGTTCAACTGCTGCCTGAAACCCCCTCGCAAACGGCCGGCCCCTATGTGCATATCGGCCTGGCCCTGGCGGCCGCGGGAAACCCGCCGCGCCCCGAGGAAATCTGGAACCAGATGGCCAAGGCCGATGCGCCGGGTGAGCGGATCCTGCTGATCGGCCACGTCTACGATGGCAATGGCCACCTGGTGCGCGATTCATTCCTGGAGTTCTGGCAGGCCGACCACGCCGGGGTCTACGACCCGGTGTTCGATACGGAGAAACCGTTCAACTGCTTCGGTCGCACCGCCACCACCTTCGATGCCGGGGAATGGACACTCAACACGGTCAAGCCCGGGGTGGTGAACAACGCAGCTGGCGTGCCGATGGCGCCGCACATCAACCTGTCGCTGTTTGCCCGGGGGATCAATATCCACCTGCACACCCGGCTGTACTTTGCCGACGAGCCGGAGGCCAACGCCCAGTGTCCGGTGTTGAACCTGATCGAACAGCCCCAGCGCCGGGAAACCCTGCTGGCCCATCCTTGCGAGGTGAATGGCCAGCGCGCCTATCGCTTCGACATTCGCATCCAGGGTGAAGGCGAGACGGTGTTCTTCGACTTCTGAAAAAAGCCTGAGGCCATGCATGGCACCCTGCGGGGCCCACCCATGGCCGCAGTGGGTCAATGATCGAAATGATCCCAGACCGGAGCGAAGTCCGGGCTGACCTGACGCTGATCCTTGGGCAGGCCGGCGATCAGTGCCCGGTCTTCATCGTCCAACTGCAGCTTGAGGGACTCCAGGTTGGCCAATTGGTTGGCCCGACTGCTGGCTTTGGGAATGGCCGCGACGTTGTTCTGATCCAGCAACCACTTGAGCGCCACCTGGGTCGGCAGCACGCCGTGCTTGGCGGCGATCTGCCGGATCTCGGCCACCTCGGACACCTTGTTGCGTGCCAGCGGCGTATAGGCGGTCAGCACCATGTCGCGGCTGCGGGCATAGTCCAGCAGGCCGCTTTGCCCCAGCAGCACGTGGTATTCCACCTGGATCGCCGACAGCGGTGCGCCCAGCCCTTCAATCACTCGGCGCAGCAGCGCCAGGGGGAAATTGGCCACGCCAATGTGCTTCACCAGTCCCTGTTCCCTGAACGACACCAGGGTTTCGATGCTGCGTTCCAGCTCCCAATCGCTGGTGGGCCAGTGGATATGAAACAGATCCACATAATCGCAGCGCAGGGCTTTCAGGCTGCGCTCCAGGGAATGGCGCATGGCCTCGGGGCGCAGTTGGTCCCACCAGACCTTGGTGGTGAGGTGGATCTGCTCCCGGGGCACCGGGGTGTTGGTCAGGGCCTGGCCCACGGCGTCTTCGTTGTTGTAGGCCTGGGCGGTATCGATGTGTCGGTAACCCAGGTCCAGGGCCTGTTCCACGGCGCGAGTGCACTCGTCATCGAGCATCGGCCAAGTGCCGAGGCCAAGCTTGGGCATGTGCAGGCCACTGTGGGTCAGGACTGGGCAATCTACGGAGTGAGGCATGGGCAATCTCCCTGTGGATAAAAGAACACGGCCGGGTCGGCGAGGGCTGTCGGGCGTCGCTGGTTTGGACAGCGCAGCCGCACAGAAAATGCCCGGCGAATCGAGTGTGGAGGCCTGTGGTGGTTGTTGTATTTATGGAAAGTGATTCCAAAAAATATACGAGCTCGGCTAACCTGCGCACAAGGCGTTGTGTCGGGTGAAAAGCCCGCTTTCGTCGATTCCGGGCGGTAATCGAACCACGCCCTGCAGTTCCCCAACCGGCCCGTTGTCACTAGAATCGGCCAAATTTTGTCGGGACCCGACCATGGCTGGCAGTCAAATCGAACGCGTCTTCAGCGTTCTCGAACGTCTTACCGGTGATCCCCGCGGCCTGCCGTTGCAGACCCTGGCGGAACAGCTGGAAATCCCCAAAAGTGCAACCCATCGCCTGTTGGCGGAGTTGATTCGCCTGGGCTATGTGCGGCAGAACCCGGACAACCTGCGCTACCAGCTGTCCACCCGGCTGGTGGCCATGGGCTTTCGCTACCTGTCTGCCAGCGGCGCGGACATCGTCCAGCCGGTACTCGATCGCCTGGCCCAGGAGTCCGGCGAGCTGGTACGCCTGGGGGTGATCGAAGGCGAGCGCCAGACCTGGATTGCCAAGTCCCAGGGCGCCCGTTCCGGGCTGCGTTACGACCCGGACATGGGCCGCGAGGCGCCGCTGTTCTACACCGCTTCCGGGCATGCCTGGCTGGCCACTCTGAGTGACGCCGAGGCGTTGTCCCTGGTGGAGCGCCAGCGCGTGGAAACCCCGGCGGACCTGGGGCCCAATGCGCCGCGCTCGAACATCGAGTTGCTGGAGCGCCTGCGCCTGGCCCGCGAGCAGGGCTACGCCTGGGTCGAGGAAAGCTCGGCGGTCGGCACCTCGGCGATTGCCGCGGTGGTGCGCCATCCCATCGATGGCCGGGTCGTGGGTGTGCTCAGCGTTGCCGGCCCCAGCGCGCGCCTGCCCCTGGCGCGGCTGCATGAACTGGCGCCATTGCTGCTGCAATTTGCCCAAGAGCTGTCGGCCGCCAGCCAGGCTTCCGAACTGTTCAACTGACGCCACGCGCTCTGCCCGTAGCCGTTGCTTGCCCTGGCGGCTACGGGCAGAGCAGGAAGGCGCAGGGTTTCCGCGAATCCTTACAAAGCCGTTCGGTAATCGGACAGTATTTTTTATCGCTCTTGTGTGAAATTGGAACTGAGTTCTAAATAATTGAATATCAGCGTCCCGATAACAATCACAAGAGGATTCGCCATTGAACCCGCCACTGCGCATTGCCCTGATCGGCGTCGGCAATATGGGGCAGCAGCACTATCAACACCTCAAGACCCTGGCCGAGGCCAGTCTGTGCGCCGTGGCCGACCCCGGGCCCCAGGCGCAAGCCATCGCGGGGCAATGGCAGGTGCCGCATTTCAGCGATCACCGGACCTTGCTCAAGGACGCGCGCCCGGATGCGGTCATCGTCGCCAACCCCAATAACCTTCACGTCAGCACTGCCCTGAATTGTCTGGCGGCGGGTATCCCGGTGCTGCTGGAAAAACCCGTGGGCGTGCACCTGGATGAAGTGCGCGAGCTGGTGGCGGCATCGCGCACTAACGGCGTGCCGGTGCTGGTGGGGCATCATCGGCGACACAATCCGTTGATCGCCCGGGCCCATGAACTGGTGCACGGCGGCGCCCTGGGCCGGCTGACCACAGTCACTGCGCTCTGGCAGTTGCACAAGCCCGAGAGTTACTTCGATGTGCCCTGGCGTCGTGAGCCCGGCGCCGGCATGTTGCTGACCAACCTGATCCACGACCTCGACCTGTTGCGGCACCTGTGCGGAGAAGTGCGACAGGTGCAGGCCATCACCAGCAACACCGTGCGTGGTTACGCCAATGAGGATTGTGCGGCGGTGCTGCTGCAGTTCGACAACGGCGCCCTGGGCAGCCTCACCGGTTCCGATGCGGTGGCGGCGCCCTGGAGCTGGGAGCTGGATTCCGGGGAGAACCCGGTGTATCCGCGCCAGGCCGATCAGCCTTGCTACCTGCTGGCCGGCACTCAGGGAGCCTTGAGCATTCCTCAGCTCAAGCGCTGGCACTACGCCGAAGCGGGCGCCGGTTGGCACCAGCCCTTGTTGATGCAGCAGGAAAGCTTCGTGCCGGATGAGGCGCTGCGCTTGCAACTGCAGCATTTCGTCAAGGTCGCCCGGGGCGAAGTCGCGCCCCTGGTCAGCGCCGCCGATGCCGCTCGTACCCTGGCCCTGATCGAAGCCATTCGCCAGGCCGCCGCCACGGGTCGCGCCTGCACCCCAACCCCCATTGAGTGAACAACTGATGAGTGAACGGATTTTTTCCCTGGCCAGCCTGACCGTGCTGGAGCTGTCTCCGCCAGAGATGGTGGAAGTGGCGGCCCGTGCCGGCTACAGCCATTTGGGCCTGCGGCTGGTGCCGGCAACCCCGGAGGAACATCACTTTCCGCTGGTGGCCGATACCGGCTTGCGTCGGCAAACCCGGGATCGCCTGCGCGATACCGGGGTGCGGGTGCTGGATGTGGAGATCCTGCGGCTCAAGCCGCAGACCCGGATCAGCGACTTCGAGGCGGTGCTGGCGGTGGGCGCCGAGTTTGCCGCCAGCGAGTTGCTGGTGGCGGGCAATGATCCCGATGAGGCGCGCATGACCGACAACTTCGCCGCCTTGTGCGATCTGGCGCAGCAGTACGGACTGCATCCCCATCTGGAGTTCATGCCCTGGACCGATGCGCGCAACCTGGAGCAAGCCGTGCGCGTGGTGGAGAACGCCGCTCGCAGCAACGGCTGCGTGCTGGTGGACGCCTTTCACTTCGACCGCTCGGGATCGCGCCTGGAGGACCTGGCCAAGGTTGATCCGGCGCGCCTGCGTTATGCACAGTTGTGCGATGTCGCCGGGCCCTGTCCGGACGATATGCAGGAGATCCTGCGCCAGGCCCGCAACGAGCGGCGTTTTCCAGGGGAGGGCGACTGTGATCTGGCGGGGCTGCTCAAGTGCCTGCCGCCAGAACTGCCCCTGAGCCTGGAAATACCCACGGTGCAGTTGCTGGAGCAGGGTGTGAGTGCTTTGCAGCGAGCGCAGATGGCGCTGGATGCAACTCGCGCGCTGCTGGCCAGGATCTGAGTCGGCGGGAGGACTTTCGCCGGCAAGCCGGCTCCTACAAATACCCGGTAGGCGCTGGCGGACCGCGAAGCTGTGTTTTCAATCACCCCAAGGAATGCCCATGACCCGCAGCACGCCACTTTCCGGGATCAATCACCCCTTCAAGGGCATTCTGCTGATCGTCCTGGCGACCTTTCTGTTCGCCAGCCACGATGCCCTGTCCAAATACCTGTCGGGGTTCTTCCCGGTGATCATGGTGGTCTGGGCCCGTTACCTGATCCATACCTTGCTGATGGCCGGGATCTTCCTGCCGCAATCGGGCCTGCGTGTGCTGCGCAGCAAGCGCCCACTGCTGCAACTGGCCCGGGCTCTGTGTCTGTTGAGCACCAGTCTGCTGTTCACCTCGGCGTTGCTGTTCATCCCCCTGGCCGAGGCCACGGCGGTCAACTTTCTCGCCCCGGTACTGGTCACCGCGTTGTCGGTGCCTTTGCTTGGCGAGCAGGTGACCCGGGGCCAGTGGCTGGCGGTAATCTGCGGTTTCGTCGGGGTGCTGATCATCGTGCATCCGGGCGGCGAGCTGTTCACGCCGGCGGTGTTGCTGCCGTTCTGTTCGGCGCTGTTCTTCTGTTTCTATCAACTGCTCACACGCAAGCTGGCCGAGCATGACAGCCCCACCACCAGCAACTTCTTTGCCGGGTTGTGCAACACCCTGGTAATGACGGCGCTGGTGCCGTTCTTCTGGCAGACCCCCGGGTTCCTCCATGGCTTGCTGATGCTGGCGCTGGGCGCCTGCGGCATGAGTGCCCATCTGTTCCTGACCCAGGCCTTTCGTCATGCGGCGCCGGCGCTGCTGGCGCCCTTCGGTTATTGCCAGATTGTCTTTGCCGGGTTGCTGGGCTGGTTGCTGTTCGGCCACGCGCCGTCGTTGATCACCCAGGTGGGCATCATCGTGATCTGCCTCAGCGGGCTGGCGGCGGCCTGGCAGCAGCGCCGCCGCTGAGACGGCTCAAAAGCGGAAGCGCACCACCAGGTTCTGCAGGCCGGCCGCCAGGTGCGACAGCTCCTGGCTGGTGGCGTTGGTGCGGGTGGCGGCGTCGGCGCTTTCCAGGGACAGGTCGCGGATGTTCAGCAGGTTGCGGTCCACTTCACGGGCCACCTGGGCCTGTTCTTCCGAGGCACTGGCGATCACCAGGTTGCGCTCGTGGATCTGTTCCATGGCCCGGGTGATTTCCCCCAGGGCCAGCCCGGCCTGCTCGGCGATGGACAGGGTCTGGGCCACCCGCTGACTGTTGCCGTGCATGGACTGCACCACGCTGTCGGTGTCGCCCTGGACCCGGCCGATCATCTGTTCGATTTCCTGGGTCGACTGCTGGGTGCGATGGGCCAGGGCCCGCACTTCGTCTGCCACTACGGCAAAACCACGGCCGGCTTCCCCAGCCCGCGCGGCCTCGATGGCGGCGTTCAGGGCCAGCAGGTTGGTCTGTTCGGCAATGGCGCGGATCACGTCCAGCACCTTGCCGATTTCCCGTGACTGCTCGGCCAGGGTCTGCACTTGCTGCAGGGCGATGCCGACATCGCTGCTCATGGCCTGGATCGCGTCCAGGGTCTGGGTCACCCGGGTTTGCCCCTGGGTGGCCTGGGCGGTGGACTGGCGGGTGGTATCGGAGGTGGACACTGCGTTGCGTGCCACTTCCTCGACGGCCGCGGTCATCTCGTTGACGGCCGTGGCTGCTTGCTCGATTTCGTTGTGTTGCTGCTGCAGCCGGCTGGAGTCCTGATGGGTACTCTGGCTCATCTGTTGCGCGGCGGCGGCCAGTTGGGTCGAGGTGCTGCTGATCAGTTGCAGGGTTTCACGCAGGCTGGCCTGCATCCTGGCCAGGGCCTTGAGCAGGCGCGCGGTTTCATCGCTGCCCTCGCAGTGGATGGGGCGGCCGAGATCGCCGGCGGCCACTTGCTCGGCCACGTCCACAGCCTGGCGGATGGGCACGACGATGCTGCGAATCAACAGCCAGGCCAGGCACAGGGTCAGCAGGGCGACGGCGATCAGGGCGCCGATCACCGTGATTTTTACTTGGGTGTAAAGCGCGTCGGCATGCTGCGCCGACTGGCTGACTTCCTCGGCAGTCAGGTTCATCAGCTCGGTGAACTGGTCGCCGGTCTGGGTCGAGTAATCCTGGATCTTGCCGTTGAGCAGCGCTGTCATCTCGCTGCTGCGGTTGTCCCGGGACAGGGCTTCGTACTGGGCCAGTGCCTGTTGGTAGCTCTTGACCGTGGCGAGGAATGCTTCGTATGGCACCCGATTGTGATCGCCCGCCAGCGGCGCGAACCTGGCCAGGGCCTGGTCGAGCCAGGCTTGTACCTGATGCAGGCGGGCAATGGTGCTTTCCAGCACTTGCGGTTCACGGTTGAGGGCCATGCGCAGGCTCAGCACGCGGATGCTCAACACGTAGTCGCGCACTTCTCCCAGGTAGCGGGTGCTGGGCAGGGAAATGTTTTCGGTGTGTTGGCCGGTGGCGCGGACTTCGGCCACTTGCTTGAGGGCGAACAGCCCCTGCAGCAGGACCAGCAGGGCAATCACGCCGAAGCTGATCACGGCGCGTTGGGCGATGCTCAGGTTACCGAGCGTCATGGGACGATCTCCGAGTCTGGAAAAACAAAAGGGGGGGAGGGCGAGCCGATAAAAAAACGCAGGCCCCGAGTGGGCCTGCGTGAAAGGAGCATCAGTCTTCTACGCGGGGAATCTTGCGCGGGGCCATGAAGTACATCCAGGTCAGGGCAATGAAGTACATCGCCGGGATCAGGGTGAACAGCAGGGTGTAGTTGTTGTTGGTCACGGTCAGGATGTGGCCGACGATCTGGGTCATGAACATGCCGCCGATGGCCGCGCACATGCCGCCGAAGCCGAACACTGTGCTCATCATGTGCTTGGGCGTGTAGTCCATCACCAGGCTCCAGATGTTGGCGGTCCAGGCCTGGTGCGCGCCGATCCCCAGGGAGATGGCGAACACGGCCAGCCACAGGTTGGCGGTGCCGGCGGCCATGATCACGCCGATGATGCAGCAGGCGAACAGGAACATCGACAGCAGCCGCGCCTTGATCGGGTTCATGCCGCGCCCGATCAGGAACGAAGAGAGGATGCCGCCGCCGACGCTGCCGAAGTCGGCGGTCAGGTAGATGATGATCAGCGGGATGCCCATCTGGGTCACGTTGATGCCCAGGTTGTACTGCTGGTTGAGGAACGGCGGCAGCCAGTACAGGTAGAACCAGAACACCGGCGCTGTCATCGCGTAGGCCAGGGCGAAGGCCCAGGTGCCGCGCATGCGCAGGATGCGGCTGAAGGGCACGCGGGTTTCTTCCGGCTCCACCTGTTGCTGGATGTAGGCCAGCTCGGAGGCTTTGACGCTTGGATGATCTTCAGGGTTGAAGTACTTCAGGCCCCAGAACAGCAGCCAGATGCCACCCAGCGCGGCCATGCACAGGAACGCGGCCTGCCAGCCCCAGGCGTGGAGGATCAGCGGCAGCAGCATGGGCGTGAACATTGCGCCGACGTTGGTCCCGGCGTTGAAGATCCCGGTGGCCACGGCCCGTTCGCCGGCCGGGAACCACAGCCGCGTGGTCTTCACGCAGGCCGGGTAGTTGGCGGCTTCGGTGAGCCCGAGAATGAACCGGCAGACCATGAAGCCTGCCGCCGAAGTGGCCAGGCCGTGGGCGCCGGTGGCCAGGCTCCACAACAGCACGGCGAAGAAGAACACCCGCTTCACCCCAACCCGGTCGATCAGGCGGCCCTGGAGCACGAAGCCCACGGCGTAGCCGACCTGGAACCAGAAGTTGATGTTGGCGTAGTCCATCGCCGTCCAGTTCATTTCCTTGGCCAGGATCGGCTGCATCACGCCCAGTGCGGCGCGATCTATGTAGTTCAGGGTGGTGGCGAAGAACACCAGGGCGAGCATGCCCCAGCGGGTCTTGCCGACCGCCATGGCGCCGCGGATCTTGTCGCCGATGCCGCCGGCAACGCTGAGGCTCGGGGCGATGCGAGAGCTTTGGGAAGGAGTCATGTGGGCCATCCGTTCAGTGACTGGCGAGCCGGGGCTCGTCGGAACTCAAGGGCGCGTGACCAACCGTCGGCGGGGGCATGGCAGCCCGGGAACCTGCGGGTTGATCGGCTGGGGCGGCGCGTCGCTGCGGCAGATGCCGGGCAGGTGAGCGCCATCGGGTCGGCTGCAGCTCAGGGCTGTAGCGCGGCGTATTCCAGGGTGCCGGTTGAGGCCGTTGGCGGTATCAGCCAAAGGGATGTGCAGCAGTGAAGGGCGTTGAGTGCAAGCATGAGGGTGTACCCGATTTTTGAAATTTTTATGGTGTGTTCTGGGTCTGGGTGATTGAAGCCGGGGGTTTGGGGCCGGCTCAACGTGCTATCGATGGTGCGCAGTGGCTGAAAAATCGTCAATTCGCCAATCTGTATTTTGTTCGATAATCGAACACAAAACTAACTGGTTCGTACACTTTAACAAGGCCTGTGGAATAATCCGCAACATCCAATAAAAAGCCGCGGTCCCCCTGTGCCCGACTGGCCGTCCTTACCCGGGAGTCGAATCATGCAGCGTTCCATTGCCACCGTGTCCCTGAGCGGTACCCTGCCGGAAAAACTCGAAGCCATCGCCGCCGCCGGGTTCGACGGCGTGGAGATCTTCGAGAACGACCTGCTCTACTACGACGGCAGCCCTCGGGAAATCAAGCAGATGTGCGCCGACCTGGGCATTGCCATCACCCTGTTCCAGCCATTCCGGGATTTCGAGGGCTGTCGTCGCGACCGTCTGCCGCGCAACCTGGAGCGCGCCGAGCGCAAGTTCGACCTGATGCAGGAGCTGGGCACCGACCTGGTGCTGGTGTGCAGCAACGCCTCGGCGGACAGCCTGGGGGACCGGCAGATCCTCATCGACGACCTGCACCTGCTGGCCGAGCGGGCCGGTGCTCGGGGCCTGCGCATCGGCTACGAAGCCCTTGCCTGGGGCCGTCACGTGAATACTTATCAACAGGTCTGGGACATCGTGCGCAGCGCCGATCACCCAAGCCTCGGGGTGTTGCTGGACAGCTTCCACACCCTGTCGCTCAAGGGCGACCCGGCGGCGATTGCCGAGATTCCCGGGGACAAGATCTTCTTCGTGCAGATGGCCGATGCGCCGATCCTGGCCATGGATGTGCTGGAGTGGAGCCGGCATTTCCGCTGCTTCCCCGGCCAGGGCGAATTCGACCTGCCGGGTTTTCTGGCGCCGATCATCAAGAGCGGCTACACCGGGCCGCTGTCCCTGGAGATCTTCAACGACGGCTTTCGCGCCGCGCCGCCGCGGGCCAACGCAGCCGATGGCTTGCGCTCGCTGCTGTACCTGGAAGAGAAGACCCGCGAGCGCCTGCTGCAGGAAGGCCAGCCGGTGGCGAACATCGACACCCTGTTCGCGCCGCCTGCGGTGCAGGCCTATGGCGGCACCGAGTTTCTCGAGTTCGCCGTGGACGAGGCCCTGGGCGCCAAGCTCGGCGGCTGGCTGGAGCGCCTGGGGTTCGCCAGGGCCGGGCAGCATCGCTCCAAGAGCGTCAGCCTGATGCGCCAAGGGGATATCAACCTGATCCTCAACTCCGAGCCCTATTCCTTCGCCCACAGTTTCTTCGAGGCCCACGGCCCTTCGGTGTGTGCCACGGCAATCCGGGTCAAGGACAGCGCCAAGGCCCTGGAGCGGGCGGTGGCCTACAAGGGCCAGCCCTATCGCGGCCTGGTTGGCCCCAATGAGCTGGAGCTGGCGGCGGTGCGCGAGCCCGATGGCAGCCTGATCTACCTGGTGGATCAGCAGCAGGGCGGCCAGCACCTGTACGACACCGATTTCAATATGCACAGCGGCGTGGTGGCCAAGGGCGGCCTCAAGCGCATCGACCACATGGCCATGGCCCTGCCGGCGGACAGCCTGGACAGCTGGGTGCTGTTCTACAAGAGCCTGCTGGACTTCGAGGCCGACGACGAAGTGGTGCTGCCCGACCCCTACGGCCTGGTGAAAAGCCGCGCCCTGCGCAGCCGTTGCAGCTCGATCCGCCTGCCGCTGAACATCTCGGAAAATCGCAATACTGCGATCTCCCATGCTTTGTCCAGCTATCGCGGTTCCGGGGTGCACCACATCGCTTTCGATTGCGACGACATCTTTGCCGAAGTCAGCCGGGCCAAGGAGGCTGGTGTGCCGCTGCTGGACATCCCGCTCAACTACTACGACGACCTGGCGGCACGCTTTGATTTCGACGACGAATTTCTCAGCGAACTGGCCTACTACAACGTCCTCTACGACCGCGATGCCCAGGGCGGCGAGCTGTTTCACGTCTACACCGAGCCCTTCGAAGGGCGCTTCTTCTTCGAGATCATCCAGCGCAAGAACGGCTATGCCGGCTACGGTGCGGCCAACGTCGCGGTGCGCCTGGCGGCCATGGCCAAATCACGCAGCGGTGCCGTGCGCCAGGCCAAGTTGTAGAAGATTGTTAACGACGGCGGTAACGGCCGCCGTCGCGCTTTCTTTCGCAGGGTGACGCGGCCCATAATCGCCCGCGTGTGCAGTGATGGCCGTGAGCCCAGAATGACAATGACCAGTGAACGCTCGATTGCGCCCGATGAGCCTGCTCTCGAACCGCGCAAGAGTCGCAAGAACAACCCTGAAAAGACCCGCGAGAACATCCTTCAAGAAGCCATTGTCGAGTTCGTCCAGCAGGGCTTGTCCGGCGCGCGAGTGGATGCAATCGCCGAACGCATCCATACCTCCAAGCGCATGATCTATTACTACTTCGGCAGCAAGGAGCAGCTGTACGTCGAGGTGCTGGAGAAGCTCTACGGCGATATCCGCAGCACCGAGAGCCGCCTGCACCTGGCAGAGCTGGCGCCGCAGGAAGCGATTCGCCGGCTGGTGGAGTTCACCTTCGATCACCACGACCGCAACGTCGATTTCGTGCGCATCGTCAGCATCGAGAACATCCACAAGGCCGAGTACGTGAAGCAGTCCGGCGTGATCAAGGCCATGAACAACACCATTCTCCATGCCCTGGGCGAGATCCTCGAGCGCGGCGCGCGCGAAGGCGTGTTCCGCGGCGGCCTGGATCCGCTGGATGTGCATTTGCTGATCAGCTCGTTCTGTTTCTACCGGGTCTCGAACCGCCACACCTTTGGCGAGATCTTCCAGATCGACCTGCCGGATGAAGGCATCAAGCAACGCCACCGGGAGATGATCTGCGAGTCGGTGCTGCGCTACCTGCAGGCCTGATCCCACTCTTTGTAGGAGCTGGCTTGGCAGGCGCTGGCTTGCCAGCGAAAGCGCCCGTAAGATCGCCATCGCCACCAAGGCTTCTGCAACCTGCACCACGACAAGGAAGGCACCATGGGCAACCCCGTTCCAACCCTGAAAATAATCCTGATCCTGATGATCGTGGTCGACACGTTCTGGTTCGGCGAGCGCCTGCTGTCCCTCACCGGGTTCAGCATGTTCGACTGGTTGCCGTCGTCGGTGATCAGCCTGGTGGGCATCCTCGGCAGCCTGCTGATGATTCTCTTCAATGTGCTGCTGATCGGCCTGCTCTCGCGTCTGCAGCTCAAATCCGACTAAGCAGGCTGTAGCCGCTGCCGCAGGCTCGCCAGCGCCCTGAAGGCAGCAGCTGCTACCGAAGCCTGTCTCAGCCGTTCATGCTGTGAAAGTGCGCCAGCATGCGCTGCGGGTCCGCGCGTTGGCCGCTGAACAGCTCGAACGCCTTGACCGCCTGGAACACCGCCATGGTGCCGCCGTCCAGGGTCCTGCAACCCAGGGCCCGGGCATTGCGCAGCAGTTCGGTTTCCAGGGGAAAGTAGACGATCTCGGCAACCCACAACTGCGCTCGCAGCAGTTCCACCGGCACCGGCATGCCCGGCAGCTTGGCCATGCCCATGGGCGTGGTGTTCACCAGCCCGTCGGCGCTGTGCAGGGCACTCGATAGATCACCGCCTGCCCGGGCCCGGGCGCTGCCGAAATGCTGGTTGAGGTTGTCCGCCAGGCTTTGCGCCCGCTGCGGCTCCACGTCAAAAATGTTCAGTTGCTCCACGCCTTCACTCAGCAGGGCGTGAGCCACTGCGGCCCCGGCACCGCCGGCGCCCATCTGCACCACCTGGCGCCTTGCCACGTCCTGCAGGCCGCGGCGAAAGCCCTCGGCAAAACCCAGGCAGTCGGTATTGTGGCCGACTCGTTTGCCATCCTTGAGCACCACGGTGTTCACCGCACCGATGCCCTGGGCTTCCGGGGACAGTTCGTCGAGTAGCGGCAGGATGCTCTGCTTGCAGGGAAAGGTGATGTTCAGGCCGGTGAAGCTCATCTGCTCGGCGGCGCGCAACAGTTCAGGCAGGGCGCTGCTGTCCAGGCCCAGTTGATCCAGGTCGATCAAGCGGTACAGGTAGCGCAAATGCTGGGCATCGCCCTCTTGTTCGTGCAGGGCCGGGGTGCGGGAGGCCTGGATGCCGGCGCCAATCAGCCCGGCCAGAACGCTGGCTTGCCGGCTCATGCGCCTTGCTCCTTGAACCGCTGGCTGAAGTGTTCCAGCGCCAGGCGATAGCCATGGCTGCCAAAGCCGCACATCACCGCCTGTGCGATGGCGGAAACGAAGGAGTGATGACGAAACGGTTCGCGCGCGTGGACGTTGGACAGGTGCACTTCGATCACCGGCAGCTCGCTGGCCACCAGGGCGTCACGGATTGCCACCGAGGTGTGGGTCCAGGCGGCCGGGTTGATCAGGATGCCGGCGCAGCGACCACGCGCCCCGTGGATCCAGTCGAGCAACTCGCCTTCATGGTTGGTCTGGCGAAACTCCACAGCGAGGCCGAACTCCTCGGCGGCGCGGCCGCACAGGGCGGAAATGTCAGCCAGGGTTTCGTGGCCGTAAGTGGCCGGCTCGCGGGTGCCGAGCAGGTTCAGGTTCGGGCCGTTGAGCACCAGAACGATAGGACGCATGGGGTAAATCTCCGTTGTTATTGTCGGCCTCGGGAGAGCGTACGAGGCGTTGAAAGGTAAATTGTACTAACTGGTTAATTTGGTCAATTGGCGGTAGATGCACAACGGGGGGAGGGCGGATTAAGTGTTCGGTAATCGAACGGCAGCGTAGGGCTCGCAGGTGCAAGGCTGCCGCCAATGAGTGCTTATATCAATTGAAAATCATTCTCGACTGGCCGTAAGATGCCCGGCAATTTCCTTCATGTTCCAGGGAGTCGGTTTGTCGGACGTGGATCTCAAGGGACTGTTTCTCAAGCATGCCGCTGCCTTGCGTGGGTACCTGGCGCGCAAGATACGGGACCCGCAGTTGGCCGCTGATCTGGTGCAGGAGAGTTTCCTGCGGCTGGCCGAGCACACGCGCGGCGAGCGTATCGACAACTCCCAGGGCTATCTCTACCGCACGGCGAACAATCTGCTGATCGACCATGTACGTCAGGAGGCGCGGCGCAAGACCGAGACCGTGCCCCATGAAGTGCTGGCCGACATCGAGGATGAGGCGGCCGGGCTGGAGGCTCAGGCGATGGCGCAGCAACAGCGCAAGGCACTGAAACAGGCGATCATGGAACTGCCCCCGCGGACCCAGGAAATCTTTCGCCTCAACCGTATCGAAGGCATGACCCACGCCGAGGTGGCCCGGCACCTGAATATTTCCGACAGCTCGGTGCAAAAGCACCTGTCCCGGGCGCTGGCCTATGTGATGCAGCGTTTGCAGGCTACCGACGGTCGGCCGGTCGACGAGTGAGTTACGGTAAAAGTCGGGGTCAGACGTCACTGCTTATATATAACGAGAAATCGAGATTCACACGTGAATAGCCAGGGTCCGCAAGAGCGCAGTATCACCGAGGCCGCCGCCGACTGGGCGGTGCGTTTGCACGCGGGAGGCCTGAGCGCCACCGAGCAGGCGCAGCTTGCCCAATGGCAGGCCGCCGACCCGCGTCATCCCCAGGCTCTGGTGTTTGCCCGGCAGACCTGGGAGGCCCTGGGCGAGTTGCGCCTGGACCCCGAACTGGCGGCCACTGCCCCACCACGGCGCCAGGCGGCGCGGCCTGCGGCGACAATACCGCGCCCGCGCCGTCGACGCCGGCTGGTGCGGGCCGCCAGCGTGGCGATGCTGGTACTGGCGGTGGCCCTGGGCTGGCTGCAAGGGCCGCAGGCGCTGCTGTACCTGCAGGCTGACTACCTTACCGGCAAGGGCGAGGTGCGCACCGTACAACTGGCCGATGGCAGCCAGGTGGAGCTGGATTCGGGCAGCGCCATTCGCCTGGACTACAGCGGCGACAAGCGCCAGGTTCAATTGCTGGCCGGCTCCGCGGTGTTTGACGTGGCGCCCATGGCCGGCGAGGAAAAACGACCTTTTATCGTGCAGAGTGCCGGCGGCCAGACCCGCGCCCTGGGCACCCGTTTCGTGGTCGGGCGCGAGAGTGCTCAACAGGCCTGGGTCGGCGTGTTGCAGCACAGTGTCGCGGTGAGCCTGGATGCCCCGGCGCAACGTGGGGCCTCCGAGCGGGTGCTGCAAGAGGGGCAGAGCGTACGCTATGACCCGCAGTCGGGGGTGGTGGCGCTTGATGGGCTCGACCTGCAGCGGGCTACCAGTTGGCGGCGCGGCGTCCTGGTGTTCGACCGCCAGCCCCTGGGCCTGGTGGTGGAGCGCCTCAATCGCTATCGGCCCGGGCGGGTGGTGCTGACCAACAGTGCCCTGGCCCAGCGTCAGGTCAGCGGTGTCTTCCGCCTGGACATGCTCGATGCAGCCCTGGTTACCCTGACCCAGGAATTGCAGGTGCAGCGTTTCGACCTGGCCGGCGTCAGCCTGATTTACTGAGGCCTGCGGGCCTTTTTCCACCCTTGTGCAAAATAATTCAAAAAAACCTTACTGAGTTTTCCTGCCTGGCACGTCTAGCTAATTGAGATGCATTCGCATAAACAAAAATAGCCAGCGCAGGAACAAGGGACATGAGGGTAGGCAGTCGCACTGGAATTCACGCAGCAAGTCGTTTGGCCCTGGCCATTCACTTGGGCGTCGCAGGGCTGTTGGCAGGAGGCGGTTTGCTGCACGCGGCAGAGCCTGTGGGTGCAGCCCCACAGAGCGCCCAGCAGCAACGCGAGATGGATTTCGATATCCCCGCCCAGGCTCTCGGCAGTGCGGTGCTGGTGTTTGCCGAGCAGGCCGGGGTGCAGGTGCTGTTCGACAGCCTGCGCCTGCATGGCTTGCACAGCTCGCCGCTCAAGGGCCGCTACAGCGCCGAGGAGGGCCTGGCGCGGCTGCTGGGCAATGCGCCGGTGCAGTACCGCTTCACCGGCGAGCGCCAAGTGACCCTGAACCGGGTGGAAACCGGCCGTGACGGCGCCCTGGCCCTGGCGCCCACCACCATCTCCGGCAACCTCGAAGGCCGCCAGAGCGACTGGGTGTATAACGCGCCACGTTCGGTGAGCGTGGTCGGCCGCGAGCAGCTCGATCGCAACCCGCCCCGGCACGCGGCCGACATGCTGGAGGAAACCTCCGGTGTGTATTCGGCAGTCAGCCAGCAGGACCCGGGCCTGTCCGTGAATATCCGCGGCCTCCAGGACTATGGCCGGGTCAACATGTCGGTGGACGGCATGCGCCAGAACTACCAGCAGAGCGGCCACCAGCAGCGCAACGGCACCCTCTACGTCGACCCCGAGCTGCTCTCCGAGGTGGTGGTGGAGAAGGGCGCCACTTCGACCATGGGCGGCGCCGGGGTGATTGGCGGGGTCGCCAATTTTCGCACCGTCGAAGCCCGTGACCTGCTCAAGCCCGGCCAGGAAATCGGTGGCCGGATCCGCGTGACCAGCGGCCTGGGTGGCCGCAGCAACGGTACCCATTTCATCGGCAGCACCGCCTTCGCCATCGGCACCGAGGTCTGGGACATGCTGCTGGCCGCCAGTGAACGGCACCTGGGGGACTACAACCCGGGGACCAAGGGCGGCATTGGCGAGCTGCGTACCGGCAGTTGGATGGACCCGTCGATCAATGACCGGGTGAAGAATTCCAAGGTGGCCTATTCCGCTTCCGTGATGCGTTCGCGCCTGGCCAAGCTGGGGCTCAACCTGCCCCAGGACCAGCGTCTGCAACTGAGCTACCTGACCACCCAGGTGTCCTACGACGACGCCAACATGATGAACGTCGAGAACCAGCAACAGCTCTGGGAAAAGCTCGGCAGCAGCGATGTGCGCTCGCAGAACTTCGGCCTCGACTACAGCTACACCCCGGACAACCCGCTGATCGACTTCAAGGCCAAGCTCTACTACGTCGACAACAGCAACGACCAGAGCACCCTGACCCGGCGCAGCAGCCCCGGCTACTCGATCACCTACCAGACCGACACCTATGGCGCTCAGGCGCAGAACACCTCGACCTTCGCGCTCGGCGAGCTGGCCACGCTGAAGGCCAACTACGGCCTGGAGTTCTTCTATGACAAGGTCCGCCCCGACTCCAGCCAGCCGGTGCCCAAAGGGTCGGCGGTCAGCGCTTCGCCCGCGGCCAGCATGACCCCCGAGGGCGATCGTGCCCTGGGCAGCCTGTTCACCCGCCTGGATTTCGACTACGACGGCTGGCTGAACCTCAACGCCGGTTTGCGCTACGACCGCTACCGCCTGCGGGGCGAGACCGGAATCAACACCCGCACCTTCGTGATCGGCAAGACGCCCCAGCAGATTTCGGTGCCGGTGGCCTATGACATCGACAACGAGGAAGGGCGCTTCTCGCCGACCTTCGGCCTGTCGGTCAAGCCGGGCGTCGAATGGCTGCAGTTGTTCGCCAGCTATGGCAAGGGCTGGCGGCCACCGGCGGTGACCGAAACCATGATCACCGGCCGGCCCCACGGCGGCGGCTCGGAGAGCACCTTCCCCAACCCCTTCCTCAAGCCGGAGCGTTCCAGCACCTGGGAAGCGGGGGTCAACGTCTTCAAGGAAAACCTCTGGTTCAACGATGACCGCCTGGGGATCAAGGTGGCGTACTTCGATACCCGGGTCGATGACTTCATCTATATGGCCATGGGTGTGCAGCCCCCTGGCTACGGCTCGCCCGGCATCGGCAACAGTGCCTATGTCAACGACCTCAGCAGCACCCGCTTCAAGGGCGTGGAGTACCAGCTGGACTATGACGCCGGCCGCGCCTACGGCCAGCTGAACTACACCCGCATGATCGGCGACAACGATTTCTGCACGAAAATCGCCTGGCTGGGGGGCGTGACCCAGCCGGTGAAGAATGGCAGCGGGCGTGGTGCGATCGTCACCGGCATGCGCCCCGATGATGCGGCCAACAACGCCAGCCGCTGCAATGCGGCGATCCTCGGTTCGGCCGAACACATGCCCATGGACCGCGGCACCCTGACCCTGGGCGCACGCTTTTTCGACCGCAAGCTGGATATCGGCGCCCGGGCCCGCTACAGCGCCGGCTATTCGATCGCCGGCTCCGCCACCGGCACCGTGAGCCAGACCGGCGTCTACCCGGCCGACTGGAAGCCCTACACCGTCTACGACCTGTATGGCAGCTACCGGGCCACTGAAGAACTGACCCTGCGCCTGGCCATGGAAAACGTCACCGACCGCGCCTACCTGGTGCCCCTCGGCGATGTCCTGGCCTTCACCCTCGGCCGTGGCCGGACCTTGCAGGGCACCGTGGAGTATCAGTTCTGACCGCTTTTGCCCATTGATGGGCAAAACCGCAGCAGGCAGTGGCGTGCTGCGGACATGACCCCCCTAATGTATTGGAGTTTTGCATGAGCATTTCGATCTCTTACAGCGCTACCTACGGCGGTAATACTGTTGCGCAATACCTGACTGACTGGTCGGCCTACTTCGGCGACGTCAACCACCGCCCAGGCGAAGTGGTCGACGGCACCAACACCGGTGGCTTCAACCCGGGCCCGTTCGACGGCACCCAGTACGCCATCAAGAGCACCGCCAGTGATGCGGCCTTCGTCGCCGACGGCAACCTGCACTACACCCTGTTCAGCAACCCGAGCCACACCCTCTGGGGCTCGGTGGACACTATCTCCCTAGGCGACACCCTCGCCGGTGGTTCGGGCAGCAACTACAACCTGGTCAGCCAGGAAGTCAGCTTCACCAACCTGGGCCTCAACAGCCTGAAGGAAGAAGGCCGTGCAGGCGAAGTGCACAAGGTGGTCTACGGCCTGATGAGTGGCGACAGCTCGGCGCTGGCCGGCGAGATCGATGCCCTGCTCAAGGCGATCGACCCAAGCCTGTCGGTGAACTCCACCTTCGACGACCTGGCCGCTGCTGGCGTTGCTCACGTCAATCCGGCTGCCGCAGCCGCTGCCGATGTTGGCCTGGTGGGTGTGCAGGACGTGGCCCAGGACTGGGCGCTGGCCGCCTGAGTGCAGGCCTGAGGCATAAAAAAGCGAATGCAGGATCGCTCCTCCATTCGCTGGCTTGACTCACCTCCGTCGCCCGAGTTTTCGAAGGCCAGGGCGGCGGCGGTGGCAAATTCTGGGGAGCGCCGTGGTGCCTGTCAACGCACCGGGCGCGCCTCTTGTCGTTCCGCTCTGCCCGAGCGGAAGGCCCTGTAACCCTACACTCTCCACAGGACACCTTGATGAGCAGGCCGAATCCACTTGCCGCTTCCGAGACGCTGGCGGCCTTGACGGCCTACAAGGGCGGCTTTTTCAACATCGGCCTGTTCTCGGCGGTGATCAACCTGCTGATGCTGGCCCCGGCCCTTTACATGCTGCAGGTCTACGACCGGGTGCTGGCCTCGGGCAATCAGATGACCCTGCTGATGCTGACGCTGATGATCCTCGGCCTGTTCGGCCTGATGGGGGCGTTGGAGTGGGTGCGCAGCCAGGTGGTGATCCACCTCGGTACCCAGATGGACATGCGCCTGAACCAGCGGGTGTATGACGCCGCTTTCGAAGCCCAGCTCAAGGGCAGCCCCCAGGCCGCCGGCCAGGCTTTGAACGACCTGACCGCGCTGCGCCAGTTCGCCACCGGCAATGCCTTGTTCGCGTTCTTCGATGCGCCCTGGTTTCCGGTCTACCTGCTGGTGATCTTTCTCTTTCACCCCTGGCTCGGCCTGCTGGCCCTGGCCGGCGCGGTGCTGCTGGTGGCGCTGGCCTGGATCAACCAGCATATCTGCCAGGCACCCCTGGCCCAGGCCAGCCAGTTGTCGATCATCACCAGCCAGCAGGCCACCGCCAACCTGCGCAATGCCGACGCGATCGAAGCCATGGGCATGCTCGGTGCCCTGCGCGAGCGCTGGTTCATCGGCCACCAGGGCTTTCTCGCCCAGCAGAACCTGGCCAGCGAAAAGACCGCCACCATCAGCGCCTGGTCCAAGGGCGTGCGCATGGCCCTGCAGTCCCTGGTGCTGGGCCTGGGCGCCTGGCTGGCGGTGCAGGGCCAGATCACCCCGGGGATGATGATCGCCGGCTCGATCCTAATGGGCCGCGTGCTCAGCCCCATCGACCAGTTGATCGCGGTATGGAAGCAATGGAGCTCGGCGCGCCTGGCCTACGAGCGCCTGTCGCAGCTGTTGCAGGCCAACCCGCCACGGCCGGCGCGCATGAGCCTGCCGACGCCCAAGGGCAAGTTGAGCGTCGAACAGCTGAGTGCCTGTGCCCCTGGCAGCCGGCGCCCGGCCCTGAGCAACCTCGGTTTCACCCTGGAGGCCGGCCAGGTGCTGGGGGTGATCGGCCCTTCCGGTTGCGGCAAGTCCACCCTGGCCCGGCTGTTGGTCGGTGCCTGGATGCCCCTGACGGGAAAGGTGCGCCTGGATGGCGCAGACCTGGCTCAGTGGGACAGGCAGCAACTGGGTCCGCATATCGGTTACCTGCCCCAGGACATCCAGCTGTTCGCCGGCAGCATCGCCGAGAACATCGCGCGTTTTGCCCAGCTGGACTCGGATCAGGTCCTGCAGGCCGCACAAATGGCCGGGGTGCACGAACTGATCCTGCAATTGCCCCAGGGCTATGACACGCGCCTGGGCGAGGGCGGTGCCGGGTTGTCCGGCGGGCAGCGCCAGCGCATCGGCCTGGCGCGCGCGTTGTACGGTTTGCCGGCGCTGATCGTGCTCGATGAACCCAACTCCAACCTTGATGAAGCCGGCGAGCAGGCGCTGCTGCAGGCCATCAGCCAACTCAAGCAACGGCAGCGGACCCTGGTGCTGATCACTCATAAGCCCAACGTGCTGACCCTCACCGACCAACTGATGATCCTGCGCGAGGGCCAGTTGCAAGCCTTTGGCCCGACGGCACGGGTGCTGGAGGCGAACCAGAAGGCCAAGGCCGCGCCGCCGCCAGCTGTACCGGTGAGCAATCCGGTGACCAGTCTGAACATGAATTACCGCCTGGGCGTGGCCGGCGGCGAAGGGAAAAAAGCATGAAGGCGAGTGTATCCACAGGCTCTGTTGCGCCGGTCGCTGGGCCAGCCGCCAGCAATGTATTGTCCCTGGACGACAGGAAGTACTCACGGCTCGGCTGGCTCCTGGTGCTGGGAGGTTTTGCCGGGTTCATCGGCTGGGCCGCCTTGGCGCCGCTGGACAAGGGCGTGGCGGTGTCGGGCAAGGTCATGGTCTCGGGCCATCGCAAGACCGTGCAGCACCAGAGCGGCGGCATCGTCGAGCGGATCGAGGTCAAGGAAGGCGACCGGGTCAGCGCCGGGCAGGTGCTGCTGCGCCTCAACGAGACGCCGCTGCGCACCCAGATGCAGTCCCTGCGCAGCCAGTACCTGGGCTCGCTGGCCAGCGAAGCGCGGCTCAATGCCGAGCGCGACGGCGCCAGCGATATCCTCTTCGACCCGCAACTTCAGGCCCTGGCCAGCGAGCCGGACGTGGCCGCCAGCCTGGCGCTGCAACGGCAGCTGTTCAGCAGCCGGCGCCAGGCCCTGAGCATGGAGCAGCAGGGGATTGCCGAAACCATCGCCGGCTCCGAGGCGCAGTTGCGTGGCACCCGGGATTCCCAGGCCAGCAAGCTGGCGCAGCGCCGCGCCTTGAATGAACAGTTGCAGGGCCTGCGGGAACTGGCCCGGGACGGCTATATCCCGCGCAACCGGCTGCTGGACAGCGAGCGCCTGTACGCGCAGATCGACGGCTCGATCGCCGAGGACTTCGGCCGCATCGGCCAGTTGCAGCGGCAGATTCTCGAACTGCGCCTGCGCATCCGCCAGACCACCGAGGATTTCCAGAAAGACCTGCGCAGCCAGTTGGCCGATACCCGGATCCGTACCGAAGACCTGCGCAATCGCCTGACTTCCGCCGAGTTCGAACTGGCCAACAGCCAGGTGCGCGCCCCGGCCGCCGGGGTGGTGGTTGGGCTGGAGGTGTACACCGAGGGCGGGGTGATCAAGCCGGGCCAGCCGCTGATGGACATCGTGCCCCAGGACGAGCCGTTGCTGGTGGAGGCGCGGGTGCCGGTGCAACTGGTGGACAAGGTGCACCCGGGGCTGCCAGTGGAGCTGATGTTCTCGGCCTTCAACCAGAGCACCACGCCCAGGGTGCCGGGGGAGGTGACCCTGGTGTCCGCCGACCGGCAGGTGGACGAGCGCACCGAGGAGCCTTACTACACCCTGCGGGCCACGGTCAGCGCCCAGGGCATGCAGCAGTTGCAGGGCTTGCAGATCCGCCCGGGCATGCCGGTGGAAGCCTTTGTCCGTACTGGCGAACGTTCGATGCTCAACTACCTGTTCAAGCCTCTGCTGGATCGGACTCACATGGCGTTGGTGGAAGAATGATTCGCGCCTGGTGGTACCTGTCCCTGCTGTGCCTGTTGAGCAGCCCGTCGGTCCAGGCCCTGGGCTTGCTGGACGCCTATGACCTGGCCTTGCGCAATGACCCGACCTTCCAGGCGGCGATCAAGGAGCGCGATGCCGGGGAACAGAACCGGGCCATTGGCCGTGCCGGGCTGCTGCCGAACCTGTCCTGGAGCTACAACAATTCGCGCAACCAGTCCGAAGTGACCCAGGAGACGGTTCGCGGTGATGTCACCAATGACCGGGACTACCGCAGCTACGCCTCGACCCTGACCCTGCAGCAGCCGCTGCTGGACTACGAAGCCTATGCGCGCTACCGCCAGGGCTCGGCCCAGGCGCTGTTTTCCGACGAACGCTTTCGCGGCAAGAGCCAGGAACTGGCGGTGCGCCTGCTCAGTGCCTACAGCCAGGCGCTGCTGGCCCAGGAGCGCATCGAACTGAGCCGGGCGCAGAAGCGAGCCTACGTCGAACGCTTGCAGCTCAACGAGCGCCTGCTCAAGGGCGGCGAGGGCACCCGCACCGATGTGCTGGAGACCCAGGCCCGGCTGAGCCTGGCTCTGGCGCAGGAGATCGAGGCCCAGGACCAGCAGGATGCCGCTCTGCGCGAGCTGCAAGCCATAGTCGGCGAACCGTTGCAGATCGACGAACTGGATCCGCTGACCCGGCAGTTCCAGATCCAGCCGCTGCTGCCCAACCGCTTCGACAGCTGGCGTGACCTGGCCATGGCCAACAACCCGGACCTGGCGTCCCAGCAGCAGGCGCTGCGAGTGGCGGAGTACGAAGTGGAGCGCAAGCGCGCCGGGCACCTGCCCAAGGTGAGTTTGTATGCCAGCAGCCGTCAAACCAGTTCCGATTCGGAAAGCTCCTACAACCAGAAGTACGACACCAATACCGTGGGCATCCAGGTCAGCCTGCCGCTGTTTGCCGGTGGCTCGGTATCGGCCTCGACCCGACAGGCGGCCAGCCAGCTGTCCCAGGCCCAGTTCGAACTGGACGCCAAGACCGCCACCACCCTCAACGAACTGCGCAAGCAGTTCAACCTCAACACCAGCGCCGCGGCCAAGGTCCGGGCCTATGAAATGGCCGTCAGCTCCGCCGAGGCCCTGGTGACCGCGACCCAGAAAAGCGTGCACGGCGGCGAGCGGGTAAACCTGGATGTACTGGACGCCGAGCAACAACTGTTCACCGCCCGCCGCGACCTGGCGGATGCCCGTCATGCCTACCTCTTGGCGCGGATCCAGCTCAAGTACTACGCCGGCCTGCTCAACGAACAGGACCTGCAGCAACTGGCCGGTTACTTCCGCCCCCTGGGCTGAACCCCATTGCCGTACCGCCCCCTGTAGGAGCTGGCTTGCCAGCGAAAGCGTCGGCCAGATTGGCGCAAGGCTCAAGGGCCCCTTCGCCGGCAAGCCGGCTCCTACGGAGCGGGAGGGCGGCAGAATGCAAACAGCCGTCACGAGGACGGCTGTTGGCTATTGCACGGCAAATCAGCGGCGGGTCAGCAAAACCCCGGATTCCATATGGTGGGTCCAGGGGAACTGGTCGAACAGCGCGCAGCGGGTGATGCGGTGGCTGTCGTGCAACTGGGCGATGTTGGCCGCCAGGGTCTGCGGGTTGCAGGAGATGTACAGGATGTTGTCGAAGCGCCGGGTCAGTTCGCAGGTGTCCGGGTCCATGCCGGCCCGGGGCGGGTCGACGAACACGCTGCCGAATTCGTAGCTCTTGAGGTCCACGCCCTGCAGGCGGCGGAACGGTCGCACTTCGTTCAGGGCTTCGGTCAGCTCTTCGGCCGACAAGCGCACCAGGGTGACGTTATCCACAGCGTTTTCGCTGAGGTTGCTCAAGGCCGCATTCACCGAGGTCTTGCTGATCTCGGTGGCCAGCACCTTGCGCACCCGGGTGGCCAGGGGCAGGGTGAAGTTGCCATTGCCGCAGTACAGCTCCAGCAGGTCGTCCTGGCGCTCGCCCAGGGCTTCATAGGCCCAGTTGAGCATCTTCTGGTTCACCGTGCCGTTGGGCTGGGTGAAGGCGCCTTCGGGCTGGCAGTAGCTGAAGGTACGCCCGCCGACTTCGAGCTTTTCCACTACGTAGTCCTGGCCGATGACCTCGCGCTTGCCCTTGGAACGGCCGATCACGCTGACCTTGAGGTCGGCGGCCAACTGGCTCGCGGCCTTGTGCCAGTGCTCGTCCAGCGGGCGGTGGTAGCACAGGGTGATCATCGCGTCGCCGGCCAGGGTGGTGAGGAACTCCACCTGGAACAGCTTGTGGCTCAGGGGCGCGCTGGCTTGCCAGGCGGCCTTGAGCCGGGGCATCAACTGGTTGATGCGCTGGCTGGCGATGGGGAACTCCTCGATGAGGATCGGTGTGCGCTTGTCGTCCTGGGAGAACATCGCGTAGTGCCGTTCCCCGGCCTCGCGCCACAGGCGGAACTCTGCCCGCAGGCGGAAGTTCTGCAGGGGCGAGTCGAAGACCTGAGGCTCGGGGGCATCGAAGGGGGCCAGCAGGTCGCGCAAGCGCGCGACCTTGTCATTCAACTGGGTGGTGTAGCTTGCGGCGTCAAAAGTCATGCGGGGTAACCGAGCTTGATCACGAACAGGATCGACAGGATCACCAGGGGCGCGTTCAGCTCACGGGCACGGCCCGACAGCAGCTTGATCACGGTCCAGGCGATGAAGCCGAAGGCGATGCCGTTGGCGATGGAATAGGTGAACGGCATGGCCAGGGCGGTGACGACCACGGGAGCGGCGACGGTGATGTCTTCCCAGTCGATTTCTGCCAGGCCCGAGGTCATCAGCACGGCGACGAACAGCAGGGCCGGTGCGGTGGCGAAGGCGGGCACGCTGGCTGCCAGTGGCGAGAAGAACAGCGCCAGCAGGAACATGATCGCCACCACGATGGCGGTCAGGCCGGTGCGGCCGCCGGCGCTCACGCCCGCCGCGGATTCGATGTAGCTGGTGGTGGTCGAGGTGCCCAGCAAGGAACCGGCCATGGCGGCGGTGCTGTCGGCGATCAGCGCCCGGCCCATTTTCGGCATGTGGCCGTCCTTGCCCATCAGGCCGGCGCGCTTGGCGACGCCGATCAGGGTGCCGGAGTTGTCGAACAGATCGACGAACAGGAAGGCGAAGATCACGCTGATCAGGCCGATATCCAGGGCGCCCTTGATGTCCAGTTGCAGGAAGGTCGGGGCCAGGGACGGTGGCATCGAGGTCACGCCGCCGAACGGGGTGACGCCCATGAGAATGGAGACGACGGTCACCGCGAGGATGCCGATCAGCACCGCGCCGCGCACTTTCAGGGCTTCCAGGGCCACGATCAGGGCAAAACCCAGGGCAGCGAGGATGGGGGCCGGTTTGCTGAGATCGCCCAGGCCGACCAGGGTCGACTCGTTGCCCACGACGATCTGGGCGTTATGCAGGGCGATCAGCGCCAGGAACAGGCCGATACCGGCGGCAATGGCCGAGCGCAGGGGCAGGGGGATGCTGTTGATGATCCATTCGCGGATGCGGAAGATCGACAGCAGGAAGAACAGCACCGCCGAGATGAATACCGCCCCCAGGGCTACCTGCCAGGTGTGGCCCATGTGCAGGACCACGGTGTAGGTGAAGAAGGCGTTCAGGCCCATGCCCGGTGCCAGGGCGATCGGGTAGTTGGCGATCAGGCCCATGACGGTGGAACCGATGGCCGCCGCCAGGCAGGTGGCAACGAAGATCGCGCCCTTGTCCATGCCCGTCTCGCCGAGAATGCTCGGGTTGACGAAAAGGATGTAGGCCATGGCCAGGAAGGTGGTCACGCCCGCAAGAATCTCGGTGCGCACGTTGGTGTTGTGTGCCTTGAGTTGAAACAGCCTTTCCAGCATGTCTGCTCCCCGTGGCGCCGCCGGGCGCCGTGAATGTATCGACTCCAACAGCAAAGCACAGACTTTATAAGGTGCCTGCGGATTTGCTCTGGGTCGGAAAAAGCCGCGCATCATACCAGCAGCGTGGGCCAATGGCTGCGATCGTCGGCGATGTTTTGCCGCGCTGGCAAGTAGCGCATACTGCGCCCTGGTTTTAGGGGGGATTTATGCGCAGCACAGTGAAAATGACAGCCCTGGCATTGCTCGGCGCGACAGCCTGCTGGCTGGCGGCCCCGGCCATGGCGCGCTCGGCCCCGCCGTTGAGCCGGGTGGAGATTCTCAAGGTGCTGTCACCTTCCTGCGGCCTGGAGGATGTCTCCGACGGCCGTGAACGGACCCAGTGCGATCACAACGGCCCGAACATCAAGGTCTACGTGCTGGAGATCGGTTACGGTCGCGAGCCCCATGTGACCCTGGACGGCTTCGAGGTCGATGGCACCCGTTCGCCGGTGTGCGAGGACGGCTCCAGCTATGTGCCCTGCGGCAACTCGGGGACTACCGTCGGCTATGTCTATGTCTTCGACCTGGCGGGCAAGCAGGAGGGCACCTTCAGCTTTCGCAACACCTCGCTCAACGCCCCGGGCAACAGCCTGGGCGCGCAGATCTACATCAAGTGACGGCGCCCTGAACGGCAGCCGGCAAAGCTGACTAAGCTTTAAAGACCTCCACGCGGAGTCATCTCCATGACCTTCAGAGCCCTGGTCACCCTTGCCGAAGGCATCGACGACCTGCAAAGCGTGACCCTGATCGACGTATTGCGCCGTGCCGAAGTCGAAGTGCTGGCCGCCAGCGTCGAAGGCCGGCGCATGCTCACCTGCGCCCGGGGCACCCGCTTGACCGCCGACGCCATGCTGGTGGACGTGCTGGCCCAGCGCTTCGACCTGATCGTATTGCCCGGCGGCGCGGTGGGCGCCCAGCACCTGGCGGCCCATCAACCGCTGCAGCAACTGCTCAAGGATCAGGCCGCAGCGGGGCGCCTGTTCGCCGGCATCGCCGAAGCCCCGGCCCTGGCCTTGCAGGCGTATGGCGTGCTGCGCCAGCGGCGCATGACCTGCCTGCCCAGCGCCAGCCATCATCTGCTGGGCTGCACCTTTGTCGACCAGCCGGTGGTGGTGGACGGTAACTGCATCACCGCCCAGGGCTCCGCCGCGGCCCTGGCGTTTGTCCTGGCCTTGGTGGAAGCGCTGTGCGGTCGCGGTAAGCGCGCCAAGGTGGCGGCGGAGTTGCTGGTCTAGGGCTCAGTCGCCATGGGCCGCGATGGGCTCGATCAGCGGTTGCAGTTCCTGCTCTGTGTGCCAGATGTCGTAATCGGCCTGTACCGCCAGCCAGACCTTGGCCTTGCCGATTCCGGCGCGTTCCAGCTTGACCGCCAGTTCCGCACGGATCGGCGCATGGCCGTTCAACACCTTGGACAGGTGCGGGCGGGCGTAGCCGATATGCCGCGCGAGCTCCGTCACGCTGATGCCCATTTCGGGCAAGATATCCAGGCGCAGGGTGTCACCGGGGTGGGGCGGGTTGTGGATGGGCATGATCCTGCCTCCTGTTCAGTGGTAGTCCAGATAATCCACCAGCTCGATATCCGAACCTACGAAACGAAAGATCACTCGCCAGTTGCCGGACACTACCAGGGACCAGTAGCCAAGCAGGTCGCCCCTGAGCGGGTGCAGCCGCCAGCCCGGCAGATTGAGGTCTGCCGGTTCGCTGGCGTGATCCATGAACGACAGTTGGCGGGCCAACCGGCGTGCATGCTCGGCCCGTATTCCACGAGTCGATCCGGTTTCATAGAAGGCGCGCAGGCCTTTGTGCTGAAAGGACTTGATCATGGGGTGCGAGTGTAAGGCGATACCTTACACGCTTCGTAGCGGTTTTGTATTGCAGAGAATGATCAACAACCTGTTACGAGGCCCCCCACGGGGCGTTTCTCTGTCGCAGCTCGGTTCGGCAAGGAGTCGGGCACGGGGCTTGTGAACGGGTAACAAAGGCTAACCAGCCGCTTCTTGCACCGCCCGTCCCATCACCCCTATAGTTCGCGCCGTCGCTGCCAATTCAGCGGCCGGGTTTGGTCACCCGAAATTAGAAGGCGCACGCGCCACCCTGGTTTGCAGGCACTTTTTCGTGTCCGCACGCTTAATGGTGGGCTGTGCGCGGGACACCTTCGGGTGTGCCGGGTGCCTTCTTCCCGGTTGACCAACCTGTGCACAGTCCGCCACCCATCGTTTGGTCACGATTGGGGCGGTCATTCATAAAGAAGGATCTAATGATGAATACCCCGGAAACTGCTGCTCACTATGTGCCGCTTAAATCCAACATAAGCCGGCCAGGTGTGTTTTTTATCAACGCCAATGCCTCCCCTGAGGCGCTGCACGAAGCCGCCGAGCAACGCATGCGCACGGCTGCCAATCTGCTGGAAACCCTCTGCTGCCTGAATTTCAGCCACGGCGATGTGAAGGACATCCCGCACATCATCGACGTGCTCTATGTACTGACGCAGGATGGTTGCGACCTGCTGGAGGCGGCGAAATGGCGAGCCGCTGCTGAAGCTCAGCCCAGCCACTGAGGCTTGAACCTGGCCGCGCCAGCCCGGCGCGGCTTCAGGCCTTGGGTTGCTCGAGCCGTTCGATCATCCGATCGCGCTGGGCCAGGGTCGGGAACAGCTTGATCCAGACGCCGGTCACCAGCAGCGTGCCGACCCCGCCCAGCACCACCGCCGGCACCGTGCCGAACCAGTGGGCGGTCAGCCCGGATTCGAACTCCCCCAACTGATTCGAAGCGCCGATGAACAGGCCGTTCACCGCGCTGACCCGGCCGCGCATTTCGTCCGGGGTTTCCAGTTGCACGAAAGAGGCGCGGATCACCATGCTGATCATGTCCGCCGCCCCCAGCACCACCAGCACCGCCAGGGAAAACCAGAACGAAGTCGAGAGGCCGAAGGCGATGGTGGCCACGCCAAACACCCCGACCGCGGTGAACATCACCCGCCCGACCTTGCGCTCGACGCTAAAACGCGCCAGCCACAGGGACATCAGCAAGGCCCCCACCGCTGGCGCCGAACGCAGCAGCCCCAGGCCCCAGGGGCCGGTGAGCAGGATGTCCTTGGCGAACACCGGCAGCAGCGCGGTGGCGCCACCCAGCAATACCGCGAACAGGTCCAGGGAGATGGCGCCGAGGATGTCCGGGCGGCTACGGATGAAGCGGATGCCCGCCAGCAGCGAATCGAGGGTGGCCTTGCCCTTGTTCAACGGGGTCTGCCGGGCCGGCAGGTTGAGCATCAGCAGGCAGGCGATCAGGTACAGGACCACGGTGGGGCCGTAGACCCAGACGCTGCCGAAGGCGTACAGCAAACCGCCCAGGGCCGGGGCGACGATGGTCGCCGACTGCTGCGCCGATTGCGCGGCGGCCACCGCCCGGGGAAACAGCGCCGCGGGCACGATGCTCGGAAGCAGGGCCTGGGTGGTGGGCATTTCGAAGGAGCGGGCGCCGCCGAGCAGGAAGGCCAGAATGAAGATCATTTCCCGGGTGACGCTGTCGGTCAGGCTGCCGACGGCCAGGGCCAGGGCGATCAGGGCTTGCAGCGACTGGCAGATAGCCGCCACCCGGCGCCGGTCGTAGCGGTCGGCCACATGCCCGGTGTGCAGCATGAACAGCACCCGCGGGGCGAATTCCACCAGCCCCACCAGACCCAGGTCCAGCACATTGCCGGTCAGTTGGTAGAGGTTCCAGCCAATGGCCACGGTGAGCATCTGGAAGCCGCTGGCGGTAAAGATCCGCGCCAGCCAGAACGCGATGAACGGACGATGGTGACGGAGCAGCAGAGGGTCTTGGCTGGGCATCGGGCGGTAGATCTGAGCGGGGAGTGCCACGAGATTATCACCAAGATGTAACCAATAGTTGCGGCTCGGGGAAAATTCGTTAGCCGCGCATCTATCTTGTTTTTCGCTCGAACACCTGGTCGCGAATCCTGTAGTCGCTGCCGCAGGCTGCGAACGGCTCCGAAGGAGACGCCGGGATATTGAATACGCCGCAGGTTCGACGGGAAGTTGCCAGCCAAGGCCCTGCGTACCGAACGCGGCCCGGCCTTTCGCAGCTTCGCAGGCTCAGCAGCGGCTACAGGCGTTTTGTGTGGGAAAAGCCGGGAAAACCCCGGGCTTGAGAGGGTGAGGCAAGCTGTCACGCGGCAAATAACCACAGAGTTGCATGGCGAAATTAGGACTACTCTTTCAACGTTGCTTGATCCAGATCAAAACCTTTTTGCAAAGGCTGATGTGGTGGCCCAAGTGCCAGACTCCCTGCGTAGCGATGGTTTAAAAAAGAACGAATCCGAATTCGCCGCACTCCATATCCGTGGGGGCAGTGGGTGCAGGCCTCTGGCCGGCAGCCGGTATTACCTGATAGAGGAAAGCTTATGTTCGGTTTAGAGGC
Organism: Pseudomonas protegens CHA0; assembly: GCF_000397205.1. Classification (NCBI taxonomy): domain Bacteria; kingdom Pseudomonadati; phylum Pseudomonadota; class Gammaproteobacteria; order Pseudomonadales; family Pseudomonadaceae; genus Pseudomonas; species Pseudomonas protegens. Next base: position 5,955,118 of record NC_021237.1, on the reverse strand, counting down.
TCTTGATCTCGCCCGAATTCAGTTCGCGTTCACCATCTCGTTCCATATCCTGTTCCCGGCGATCACCATCGGCCTGGCGAGCTACCTGGCGGTACTCGAAGGCCTCTGGCTGAAGACCCGCGACGACACCTACCGCGATCTCTACCACTTCTGGTCGAAGATCTTTGCCGTCAACTTCGGCATGGGCGTGGTCTCCGGCCTGGTGATGGCCTACCAGTTCGGCACCAACTGGAGCCGCTTCTCGGACTTTGCTGGGTCCGTCACCGGCCCCTTGCTCACCTATGAAGTGCTCACGGCCTTCTTCCTGGAAGCCGGTTTCCTCGGGGTGATGCTGTTCGGCTGGAACAAGGTCGGGCGCAAGCTGCACTTCTTCTCCACGGTGATGGTGGCCATCGGCACCCTGATCTCGACATTCTGGATCCTCTCGTCCAACAGCTGGATGCAGACCCCGCAAGGCTATGAAATCGTCAATGGCCAGGTGATCCCGGTGGATTGGCTGGCGGTGATCTTCAACCCGTCATTCCCCTACCGCCTGGCGCACATGGCTGTAGCGGCGTTCGTCGCCACGGCGTTCTTCGTCGGTTCGTCCGCAGCCTGGCACTTGCTGCGCGGGCGGGACAACCCGGCCATTCGTCGCATGCTCTCCATGGCCATGTGGATGGCCCTGATCGTGGCGCCGGTGCAGGCGGTGATCGGTGACTTCCACGGGCTCAATACCCTCAAGCACCAGCCGGCGAAAATCGCCGCCATCGAAGGCCACTGGGAGAACGTCGGCAACGAGCCGACCCCACTGATCCTCTTCGGCTGGCCGGACATGAAGGCCGAGAAAACCCGCTTCGCGGTGGAAATCCCTTACCTGGGCAGCCTGATCCTCACCCACTCGCTGGACAAGCAGGTGCCGGCGCTCAAGGAGTTCCCACCCGAGGACCGGCCCAACTCGACCATCGTCTTCTGGTCGTTCCGGATCATGGTCGGCCTGGGCATGCTGATGATCTTCACCGGCCTGTGGAGCCTCTGGCTGCGCAAGCGCGACACCCTCTACACCTCGCGCCCGTTCCTGTACCTGGCGTTGTGGATGGGCCCGTCCGGGTTGATCGCGATCCTGGCCGGCTGGTTCACCACCGAGATCGGCCGCCAGCCGTGGGTGGTCTATGGCCTGATGCGCACGGCGGATGCCTCTTCCGGCCACAGCTTTGTGCAGATGAGCATCACCCTGGCGCTGTTCGTGGTGGTGTACTTCTCGCTGTTCGGCGTGGGTATCGGCTACATGATGCGCCTGGTGCGCAAAGGCCCGGTTACCAACGAAGGTGCCGAAACCAGCCACGGTGGCCCCGGCCAGAAACGCACCCCGGCCCGTCCGCTGTCCGCAGCCGACGATGACCACGACGCCGACCACGGCACCCGCCTGAACAAGGGGAACTGAGTCATGGGTATTGATCTTCCGCTGCTCTGGGCCGTGATTATCATCTTCGGCATCATGATGTACGTGGTCATGGACGGCTTCGACCTGGGGATCGGGATTCTCTTCCCGTTCGTCAAGGACGACCGCGACCGTGACGTAATGATGAACACCGTCGCGCCTGTCTGGGACGGCAACGAAACCTGGCTGGTACTGGGGGGCGCGGCGTTGTTCGGCGCTTTCCCGCTGGCCTACTCGGTGGTGCTCTCGGCACTCTACCTGCCGCTGATCCTGATGCTGGTGGGCCTGATCTTCCGCGGCGTGGCCTTCGAGTTCCGCTTCAAGGCCAAGGAAGACAAGCGCCACATCTGGGACAAGGCCTTCATCGGCGGCTCGGTGGCGGCGACCTTCTTCCAGGGCGTGGCCCTGGGGGCATTCATCGATGGGCTGCCGGTGGTCAACCGCCAGTTCGCCGGCGGTTCCCTGGACTGGCTGACCCCGTTCACCCTGTTCTGCGGCCTGGCGCTGGTGGTGGCCTATGCCTTGCTCGGTTGCACCTGGCTGATCATGAAGACCGAAGGCAAGCTGCAACTGCAGATGCATGACCTGGCGCGGCCCCTGGCCTACGTGGTGCTGGCGGTGATCGGCGTCGTCAGTATCTGGACGCCCCTGGCCCACGCCGAGATTGCCGCGCGCTGGTTCACCCTGCCGAACCTGTTCTGGTTCCTGCCGGTGCCGATCCTGGTGCTGGTGACCATGTACGGCCTGCTCCGCGCCGTGGCCCGCAACGCCCACTACACGCCGTTCCTGCTGACCCTGGTGCTGATCTTCCTCGGCTACAGCGGCCTGGGCATCAGCCTGTGGCCGAACATAGTGCCACCGTCGATCTCCATCTGGGACGCCGCCGCGCCGCCGCAGAGCCAGGGCTTCATGCTGGTGGGCACCTTGTTCATCATCCCGTTCATCCTGGGTTATACCTTCTGGAGCTACTACGTGTTCCGCGGCAAGGTCACCCACGAAGACGGTTATCACTAGGTAGGAGCCGGCTTGCCGGCGAAGAGGCCTTCGCGCCTTGCGCCGAGCTTGCGGTCGCTTTCGCTGGCACGCCAGCTCCTACGGGAATCCGGGTTAGGCAGGAGTTGAGGTCATGAGCGGTAAACACTCTTTGCAGGAAATCGAACAGGCGGAAAAGAAGCCGCTGTGGCAGCGCCTGGGTTGGCTGGTAATGATCTGGGGCGGCAGTGTCCTGGCCCTGTTCGTGGTCGCCAGCCTGATGCGCATGTTCATGAATGCCGCAGGCCTGACCACCCACTGATCATCCCATCCCGTTGCCTTGCGGCACGGTTTCAACCCTCCCTTGGTGGAGGGTTTTTTTTGCCTGTCGAAAAGGCCGCTGTGTTCTGGCGAGACCTTACTTGCGGGCCTTGAGGATGACGAACTTGGGGGTTGCCGCCACTTGCTCGACGCCGCGGAACAGCCGCGCCAGCTTGCTGTGGTAGCCCAGGTGGCGGTTGCCGACGATGTACAGTGCGCCCCCTACCACCAGGGCCTCCCGGGCCTGCTGGAACATGCGCCAGGCGAGGAAGTCGCCCACCACCTGCTGCTGGTGGAACGGCGGGTTGCACAGCACCACCTCCAGGGATTGCGCTGCCTGTCCGGCCAGGCCGTCGCCGGCTCGCATTTGGGCTTCGCGCTCGCCCAGCACGGCCTGCCAGTTCTCCCGGGCCGATTGCACCGCCATGAAGGATTCGTCCACCAGGGTGTAATGGGCCTGGGGGTTGTCCAGGGCGCTGGCAATGGCCAGGACGCCGTTGCCGCAGCCCAGGTCCGCGACCCGGGCGCTGCCGAGGTTCTGCGGCAGGTGCGGGAGGAAGGCGCGGGTGCCGATGTCCAGGCCTTCGCGGCAGAACACGTTGGCGTGGTTGAGCAGCTCGATGGCCGGCTGTTCCAGGCGATAGCGGGTCGGGTAGGGCGACACGACGGGCTGCTTGTCTTGCGGCGTGGCAATCAGCAGCCGAGCCTTTTTCACCGCCAGCGAGGCCTGGACCGGGCCGATGTAGCGCTCCAGCAAATCACCGGCGGCGCGGGGCAGGTGCTTGACCATCGCCGCCGCCACCACCTGGGCGCCGGGGGCCAGCTGCCCTTGCAGGCGGATCAGTTGCTCTTCCAGCAGGGCCAGGGTCTTGGGGACGCGGATCAGCACCCGGTCGAAGGGGCCGGCCAGGGGCTCGCTGGCCGGCACCACACGCACGGCGTCGAAGGGCAGGCCGTTGCGCACCAGGTTCTTTTCCAGGGCCAGGGCGCCCAGGTAAGAGTCGCCACTGCTGCTGACCTGGACCTTGCCCAGCAGGCTCGCGGCCAGGGCGCCGAAGCTGTCGTTGAGCACCAGCACCCGGGTGTCGCTGGCCGGTTGTTGTTCGGCCAGGTGATTGAGCAGGTATTCGTCCGCCGCGTCGAAGGCTTGCAGTGGCTCGTTCTGCTGTTCGGGCTGGCGGATCAGGTCGAGCTGGGCGAAGGGGCTTGCAAGCAGGGGCATGGGGCGGACTCTAGGTAATCGGTGAATGTCCCGGCGGTGGGGGTTGTCGAGTGCACGGGAACCCTCGGACAGCGGCAGTGCGGGCTGTTCGAAGCGGGGCTAAATGGTACGTTTTTTTGTCGCTGATTGCCCGCGCTCTATGCCACTACAAACCGCCGGTGTTTCTGCGCGGCGCTTTGCGGGACACTAGCGCATCGGTTTTGTGGAGCCTGTCATGACTGCCAGTGAAGAAAAGTACACCCGCCAGACCCTGCTCGAGGTCCAGCCCTTGACCTCCAGCCTGTTCACCCTGCGCACCACCCGGGATGCGGGTTTTCGCTTTCGTGCCGGGCAGTTCGCTCGCCTCGGGGTGACCAAGGCCGACGGCAGTACGGTGTGGCGCGCCTATTCCATGGTGTCGTCGCCGTTCGATGAGTTTCTCGAGTTCTTTTCCATCGTGGTGCCCGGCGGCGAGTTCACCAGCGAGCTGAGCCGCCTGGAAGTGGGGGACAGCCTGCTGGTGGATCGCCAGGCCTTTGGCTACCTGACCCTGGACCGTTTCGTCGATGGTCGCGACCTCTGGTTGCTATCCACCGGCACCGGGATTGCGCCGTTCCTGTCGATCCTCCAGGACTTCGAGGTGTGGGAAAAATTCGAACGCATCATCCTGGTCTACAGCGTGCGCGAGGCCAAGGAGCTGGCCTATCAGCGCCTGCTGGCCGAGTTGCCCCAGCGCGAATACCTGGCGGAATTTGCCCATAAGCTGCAATTCATCAGCACCGTGACCCGCGAGCAGCATCCGGGCAGCCTCAACGGGCGCATCACCCAGTTGATCGAGAGCGGTGAGCTGGAGCGTGCCGCCGGCGTGGATCTGAGCCCCGAGCACTCCCGGGTGATGCTCTGCGGCAACCCACAGATGATCGATGACACCCGCGCCCTGCTCAAGCAGCGGGGCATGAGCCTGAGCCTGACCCGGCGACCGGGGCAGGTGGCGGTGGAAAACTACTGGTAATGAAAACGGCGCCATCAGGGCGCCGTTGTCGTATTGCGGGATCAGCCTCAGGGCTTGTTGTTCTGAGCCTTGAGCAGATCGCGGATCTCCCCCAGCAGCTCTTCTTCCTTGGTCGGCACCGGCGGCAGCGTCGGGGCCACGGCTTCTTCGCGCTTGAGACGGTTGATCACCTTGACCCCCATGAAGATGGCGAAGGCAATGATCACGAAGTCGATGATGCTCTGGATGAACTTGCCGTACGCCAAGACCACTGCCGGCGTATCGCCCGCAGCCGCCTTGAGCGTGACCGCCAGATCCCCGAAGTTCACCCCACCGATCAGCAGGCCGATTGGCGGCATGACCACGTCGCCAACAAAGGACGAGACGATCTTGCCGAACGCGGCGCCGATGATGATACCGACGGCCATATCGACCACATTACCTTTGACCGCGAAGGCCTTGAATTCACTTAGCACGCCCATAGGTTATTCCTTGCTACAGATGAGGTTGGTTACGGCAGTGTAATTCAGCAAAAAGCATTTTGCCGAAACAACTTTTTACAGCTCGCGGGGTTATCGACCGATAAAGAGGCAAATAGTTTATTCAAAGTGCCATCAAATCGCGCGCGATATACCCCGCGCCCCACGATATAACCAGTACATTCTGTCAATCGAACGGTTACGGCCTTTCTATTTATCTTTCAAATATTTAGTCACTAGCCTCTAGCAGGCGCATCGAGATGCGCCTTATATAACTAGAGGAATACAACATGACCGCTTCTCTTGGCCTTGGGAGTCTTTCCCAGCGACGCGTACTGGGCGTGCTTGCCGCCAGTATGCTTTCCCTTTCCGTACAGGCCGCCACGCTGACCCGCGACAACGGTGCGGCAGTGGGCGACAACCAGAATTCGCAGACTGCGGGCGCCACCGGCCCGGTGCTGTTGCAAGACGTGCAGTTGATTCAGAAACTCCAGCGGTTCGACCGCGAGCGCATTCCAGAGCGTGTGGTGCATGCCCGTGGCACGGGTGCCCACGGTACTTTCACGGTAACCGACAACCTCACGGACCTGACCCGTGCCAAGGTGTTTGCCGCCGGCGAAGTGACCCCGGTATTCGTGCGTTTCTCGGCGGTGGTGCATGGCAACCACTCCCCGGAAACCTTGCGCGATCCACGGGGCTTCGCCACCAAGTTCTATACCGCGGACGGTAACTGGGACCTGGTGGGCAACAACTTCCCGACCTTCTTCATTCGTGATGCCATCAAGTTCCCGGACATGGTGCATGCGTTCAAACCCGATCCGCGCACCAATCTCGACGATGACTCGCGGCGTTTCGACTTCTTCTCCCATGTTCCAGAAGCCACCCGTACTCTGACCGAGCTGTATTCCAACTCCGGCACTCCGGCCAGTTACCGGGAAATGGACGGTAATGGTGTGCATGCCTACAAGTTGATCAACGCCAAGGGCGAAGTGCACTACGTGAAGTTCCACTGGAAGAGCCTGCAGGGTCTGAAGAATCTCGACCCGAAACAAGTGGTGGAGGTACAGGGCCGCGATTACAGTCATATGACTAATGACTTGGTAACCCACATTAATAAAGGGGACTTTCCCAAGTGGGACTTGTATGTCCAGGTATTGAAACCCGAAGACCTGGCCAAGTTTGATTTCGACCCGCTGGACGCTACCAAGATCTGGCCCGGCGTGCCCGAGCGCAAAGTCGGGCAGATGGTGTTGAACCGCAATCCGGCCAACGTCTTCCAGGAAACCGAGCAAGTGGCCATGGCGCCGGCCAATCTGGTGCCGGGCATCGAACCGTCGGAAGACCGCCTGCTGCAAGGACGGGTGTTCTCCTATGCCGATACCCAGATGTACCGCATCGGCGCCAATGCCCTGCAACTGCCGATCAACGCGCCGAAGAACCCGGTGAACAACGGCAACCAGGACGGCGCGATGAACCTGGGCCACAGCAGCACGGGGGTCAACTACCAGCCAAGCCGCCTGATGCCACGCGAAGAGCCGCAGACCGCGCGCTACAGCCAGATGGCGCTGGCGGGCAGCACCCAGCAGGCGAAGATCCAGCGCGAGCAGAACTTCAAGCAGGCCGGTGACCTGTATCGCTCCTTCAGCAAGAAGGAACGCCAGGACCTGATCGACAGCTTCGGCGGCTCCCTGGCCACCACTGATGATGAGAGCAAGCACATCATGCTGTCGTTCCTTTACAAGGCCGACCCTGAATACGGCACTGGGGTGACCAAGGTGGCCAAGGGCGACCTGGCCCGAGTCAAGGCCCTGGCGGTGAAGTTGAGCGACTGATCGAGCGAGCCTTACCCGTCACGCCCGCCCGGGCGTGACGTCTTTTTCCGACAGAGGAGTCGCGCCATGCGTCTTTTTATAGCGCTGCTGTCAGTGGCCTGGTCGTTTGCCGCCTACGCGCAGCCTACGGCCGAAGCAGCGGCCGCCGCCGACCCGGTGGCGGTCAAGGTCCAGCTGGAAAACTACTATTTCGATGCCGCCCGCCGTGGCGATGTGGAAATGCTCGACACCTTTATCGCGGCCGGCTATTCCCTCGATACCCAGGATGAAAAGGGCTACACCGCGCTGATCCTCGCGGCCTATCACGGCCAGGGCCCGGCGGTGGAGCGCCTGCTGGCCGCTGGGGCCAACGCCTGCGCCCAGGACAAGCGTGGCAACACGGCCTTGATGGGGGCGATCTTCAAGGGCGAGGTGCAGATCGCCCGGCGCCTGCTGGCCGCCGATTGCAGTCCCGACCAGCGCAATGGCGCCGGGCAGACCGCCGCCATGTACGCCGGGTTGTTCAAGCGGGTCGAATTGCTCGACGCCCTGGCCGCCAAGGGCGCCGACCTGAATGCCGAGGATCCCCTGGGCAATAGCGCCACGCGCCTGGCCAGCGGGCAGATACGTACCGCCGCACCGCGCTGATCCGCGCCAGCTGAGCTATCATCGCGGTTTTTGCCGGGGGTTCAGATGGCCAAGGCCAAGCGCATGTACGGCTGCACCGAGTGCGGCTCCACCTTTCCCAAATGGGCCGGGCAATGCGGTGAGTGCGGGGCCTGGAACACCCTGACCGAGACCATGATCGAAAGCGGCGGCGCGGCGGCACCTGCCGGGCGCACCGGCTGGGCCGGGCAGCAGGCGCAGATCAAGACCCTGGCGGAAGTCAGCGTCGAGGAAATTCCGCGTTTCTCCACCGCTTCCGGTGAACTCGATCGGGTACTGGGCGGCGGCCTGGTGGACGGTTCGGTGGTGCTGATCGGTGGTGATCCGGGGATCGGCAAGTCGACCATCCTGCTGCAGACCCTGTGCAATATCGCCACGCGCATGCCGGCGCTGTATGTCACCGGTGAGGAATCCCAGCAGCAGGTGGCGATGCGCGCCCGGCGCCTGGGCCTGCCCCAGGACCAACTGCGGGTGATGACCGAGACCTGCATCGAAACCATCATCGCCACGGCCCGGGTAGAAAAACCCAAGGTCATGGTGATCGACTCGATCCAGACGATTTTCACCGAACAACTGCAGTCGGCCCCGGGCGGCGTGTCCCAGGTGCGCGAGAGCGCGGCCTTGCTGGTGCGCTACGCCAAGCAGAGCGGCACGGCGATCTTCCTCGTCGGCCACGTGACCAAGGAAGGCGCCCTGGCCGGGCCGCGGGTGCTGGAGCACATGGTGGACACCGTGCTGTATTTCGAAGGCGAATCCGACGGGCGCCTGCGCTTGCTGCGGGCGGTGAAGAACCGTTTCGGTGCGGTGAATGAGCTGGGTGTATTCGGCATGACTGACCGCGGATTGAAGGAGGTCTCCAATCCTTCGGCGATTTTCCTGACTCGTGCCCAGGAAGAGGTTCCGGGCAGCGTGGTGATGGCCACCTGGGAAGGCACCCGGCCGATGCTGGTGGAGGTCCAGGCGCTGGTGGATGACAGCCACCTGGCCAACCCGCGCCGGGTGACCCTGGGCCTGGACCAGAACCGCCTGGCCATGCTGCTGGCGGTGCTGCATCGCCATGGCGGCATCCCCACCCACGATCAGGATGTGTTCCTCAACGTGGTGGGCGGGGTCAAGGTGCTGGAAACCGCCTCCGACCTGGCGTTGATGGCCGCCGTGATGTCGAGCCTGCGCAACCGTCCGTTGCCCCATGACCTGCTGGTGTTTGGCGAAGTCGGCCTGTCGGGTGAGGTGCGCCCGGTGCCCAGCGGTCAGGAGCGCTTGAAGGAAGCGGCCAAGCACGGCTTCAAGCGAGCTATCGTGCCCAAGGGCAACGCGCCGAAAGAGGCGCCGCCGGGCTTGAAGATCATTGCCGTGACCCGCCTAGAGCAGGCGCTGGATGCACTTTTCGAGTAAGCATGTAGGTCTTTTTTGAAAGGAAGCAGGTGATATGGCCATGAGCGGATTCAGGGGGCGGGTGTTGGGTTGGGGGTTGCTGGGCTATTGCGGCCTGGCCCTGGCACAGCCGGCCGAGGTGCCGGAAGGCTATCGGATTGCCCAGCAGGTGTTGGTGGGCGACGGTTCGGTGCTGGAGGTGCTGGAGGATGTGCGCATCACCCCCCAGTTGCATGCCGATAGCTGGGGCAATGGCCTAGACGCCGACAGCTTTGCCGAGCCGGAGGGGGATCAGCCGAGCGCGCCGTTGGGAGCCCAGGCGCGCCTGGTGTCCGATAGCGGCGAGGTACTGGCGCAGAAGTCCCTGGGCTACCCGATGGCCACCGTGGAAAAGGCACCGCTGAACGGCCTGCCGTCCCCGGCGTTTTTCCTGACCATCGACCAGACCGCTCCCATGGGCAGCTACAGCGGCCCGGCCACCCAAGTGCTGATGCCGGAACAGAATCAGTTGGACCCGGTGCTGTGCCAGGGGGAGGGCGCGGAGAAGCAGCCGCTGGTGTTTGCCCAGACCGGCAAGGCGGCCTGGCAGATCGTACCGTCCGTTGGTGGCGGCACGGAAAGCATCCAGCAGGTGTCGTCCGCTTCATCGATGGAGAACGAAGAGTTCGTTACCACCTATCGCACCTTCCGTTATGCCGACGGCCAGTGGACTGTCACCACGCGCCAGCAGGCGGGTTACTGGGACACGGAAAGCGAGTTTCCCGAGCCCGCGCTGTTTCCCTGAAAGGGCATCAGATATCGATCAAGGCCCCGAGCTCGCGCTCAAGCTCCTCGGGGTCTCCCAGGTTCAATTCGATCAGGCGCCTGAGGTGCTCGATGGACTCCAGGCCGATGTGCAGGCAGACGAAGCCCAGTTGGCCCTTATTGTCATGGGCCAGTTGTACGTCCATGCGCACATCGGCGTCGGAGCTCAGGTGAATGTCGGCCTCGAAGGGGCGCGCCGGGTCGCCCAGCCACGGATCGGGGCGCTCGATCAGCAGGCCCTTCAGTGAAAGATCCAGCAGCCGTACCGGCCAGCGGTGGGTGCCTTGGCTGAGTTCGGTCCGGGCATCGAAGGCGATGCGTTTGAAGCGTCGGCGGTCGTCGTGTTGCTCGGTCATGGGCTGGCCCTCTGCATGGTGCCCTGAACTATAGACCCCGGTTCGCGCCTGTCGCTACAACCAGCGCCGGACCTTGCGGCAGTAGTCACGGTAGGGCTGGCCAAAGAGCTCCAGCAGTTGTCTCTCGTCCGGGCGGATTACCGTGCGGTTCATCAGGTACAGCAGCCCCGGCAGCAACAGCCAGGGCCACAGGTTGCCCAGCAGCAGGGCAATGGCGCAGTAGCCCAGGGTGTCGCCCAGGTTGATCGGGTTGCGCGAGATGGCGAAGGGGCCATCGCGGAGCAACTGGTCGGGCTGGTCGAAGTTGCTGGAGGTGGTGCGCTGTTGCCGGAAACGCCACATGGCCCAGAACGACAAGCCCTGCCCGAAGACGATCAGGATCACTGCCAGGCTGCGCACGCCGTTATTGACCGGCAGCGGCAAGGGCAGCCAGCCGCTGAGAAACAGCGCCAGGGTCAGGCACAGTAAATACAGGAGTGGCGGTGGCAATGGCGGTTGTTCGGGTGGCGTTGACATGGAGGTTCCTGCACCAGGGCTCAAGCGTGCGACTGTCGGCAAGTGCCCAGGGTTCCGGTTTTTTCCTGGCGGGCGCCGCTCAGGCAGATCGGGAGCAAGAAAAACCGCCCTCATAAGTTAAAAGAAGGCTCTAGACCAACGTGGGGGGTGGTCTTTAAGAGCAGTAGCGCTACACTCGAAACGCGGTTTTTCTATCCTCCTGGCTGGAATAAAAAAATGAAAAATAATAATAGCCTGCTGCGCCATGTTCCTTGGCTGCTGCTGGCAATCGTAGGAGCTTGCGCCCTTGGCGTAGTTGCATTGCGTCGCGGCGAGGCGATCAACGCCTTGTGGATTGTGGTCGCCGCCGTGGCCATCTATCTGGTGGCGTACCGGTATTACAGTCTGTTCATTGCCAACAACGTGATGCAGCTGGACCCGGGACGGGCCACGCCCGCCGTGGTCAACAATGATGGTCTGGACTACGTCCCGACCAACAAGCACATCCTCTTCGGTCACCACTTCGCGGCCATTGCCGGCGCAGGCCCCCTGGTGGGCCCGGTGCTGGCGGCGCAGATGGGCTACCTGCCCGGCACCCTGTGGCTGATTGCCGGGGTGGTCCTGGCCGGTGCGGTGCAGGACTTCATGGTGCTGTTCCTGTCCACCCGGCGTAACGGCCGTTCCCTGGGCGACATGGTCCGTGAGGAAATGGGCCGTATCCCGGGGACCATCGCGCTGTTCGGCTGCTTCCTGATCATGATCATCATCCTCGCGGTGCTGGCGCTGATCGTGGTCAAGGCCCTGGCCGAGAGCCCGTGGGGCATCTTCACGGTGATGGCGACCATCCCGATCGCGGTGTTCATGGGCGTGTACATGCGCTACATCCGCCCGGGCCGCATTGGTGAGATCTCGTTGATCGGCGTGCTGCTGTTGCTCGGCTCCATCTGGCTGGGTGGCCAGGTGGCGGCGGATCCGGTGTGGGGCAAGATGTTCACCTTCACCGGCGTGCAGATCACCTGGATGCTGATCGGCTACGGTTTCGTCGCGGCAGTACTGCCGGTGTGGCTGATCCTGGCACCGCGGGACTACCTGTCGACCTTCCTCAAGATCGGCACCATCATCGCTCTGGCGATCGGCATCCTGATCACCATGCCCGAGCTGAAGATGCCGGCCCTGACCCAGTTCACCGACGGCACCGGCCCGGTGTGGAAAGGCGGCCTGTTCCCCTTCCTGTTCATCACCATCGCCTGTGGCGCGGTCTCCGGCTTCCATGCGCTGATCTCCTCGGGCACCACGCCCAAGCTGCTGGATAACGAAGCCAACGCCCGCTACATCGGCTACGGCGGCATGCTCATGGAGTCCTTCGTGGCGATCATGGCCATGGTCGCGGCCTCGGTGATCGAGCCGGGCGTGTACTTCGCCATGAACAGTCCGGCGGCCATCGTCGGCGGCGACGTGGTGGCGGTAGCCCAGACTGTCAGCAGCTGGGGCTTTGCGATCAGCCCGGACCAACTGCAGGCGGTGGCCAAGGACATCGGTGAAAACACCATCCTGGCCCGTGCCGGCGGCGCGCCGACCCTGGCAGTGGGGATCGCGCAGATCCTCCACCATGTATTGCCGGGTGAGAACACCATGGCCTTCTGGTACCACTTCGCGATCCTGTTCGAAGCCCTGTTCATCCTCACTGCGGTGGACGCCGGTACCCGTGCCGGGCGCTTCATGCTCCAGGACCTGCTGGGCTCCTTCGTTCCGGCGCTGAAACGCACCGAGTCGTGGACCGCCAACCTGATTGCCACCGCAGGCTGCGTGGCGCTCTGGGGCTACCTGCTGTACCAGGGCGTGATCGATCCTCTGGGCGGCATCAACACCCTGTGGCCGCTGTTCGGCATCTCCAACCAGATGCTGGCCGGTATCGCCCTGATGCTGGGTACCGTGGTGCTGATCAAGATGAAGCGCCAGCGCTACATTTGGGTCACCCTGCTGCCGGCTGTGTGGCTGCTGATCTGCACCACCACCGCAGGCTTCATCAAGCTGTTCGACGCCAACCCGGCGATCGGCTTCCTGTCGCTGGCGAAGAAATACAGCGATGCAATGGCCAACGGCCAGATCATCGCTCCGGCCAAGGACATCACGCAGATGCAGCACGTGATCTTCAACGCCTACACCAACGCGACCCTGACAGCCCTGTTCCTGCTGGTGGTGTTCAGCATCCTGTTCTACGCGCTCAAGGTCGGCATCGCCGCCTGGGGCAGCAAGGAGCGTACGGATAAAGAATCGCCCTATCAGGCCGTGCCGGACGCGTAACTCGAGGATTGCAACGATGTTCAATGACCTGAGTCGCCTCGGTAAATACCTCGGTCAGGCCGCGCGCCTGATGGTCGGCATGCCCGACTACGACAACTACGTCGAGCATATGCAAACCAAGCACCCGGACAAGCCGGTGATGTCGTACGAGGCGTTCTTCCGGGAACGCCAGGAGGCGCGATACGGCGGTAAGGGCGGTCCGAAGTGCTGTTGAAATACAGCGTTTGAGCCACACCCCTGTAGGAGCCGGTTTGCCGGCGATAGCGGTTCTTCGGACGCCATCGCCGACAAGCCGGCTTCTACGTTTTTATGCGTGGGAGATCCTGTTTTGCACAACCCTATTCCCGTGACCGTGCTCAGCGGTTTTCTTGGCGCCGGCAAGACCACTTTGTTGCGCCACCTGCTCAAGGCCGAGCACGGCCTGAAAATCGCCGTGATCGAGAACGAATTCAGCGATGCCGGCATCGACACCCAGTTGCTGGGCGAGCAGCCGGTACAGGTCATGACCCTGTCCAACGGCTGCGTCTGCTGCACTATCCACACCGACCTGACCAAGGCCCTGTACCTGTTGCTGGAGCGTCTGGACAGCGGCGAGATCGACTTTGACCGGCTGGTGATCGAGTGTACCGGGTTGGCCGATCCGGCGCCGGTGGCACAGACCTTCTTCATCGATGAGGAACTGCGCGAACGCTATATCCTCGACGGCATCATCACCCTGGTGGACGCCAAGCACGCCGAGTTCCACCTGACCCAGACCATTGCCCAGGCGCAGATCGGTTTTGCCGACCGGCTGCTGGTGAGCAAGCGTGACCTGGTGGACGAGGCGACTTTCGAAGCCCTCGGCCAGCGCCTGACCCGGATCAACCGCCGGGCACCGATCCGCCTGGTGGAGCACGGCCAGATCGACCTGGCCGAACTGCTGGATGTGCGGGGGTTCAATCTCAATGCCGACCTGGGGGGCGGTCTCAGCCTGCGGCCAGTGAGCAAGGCGCCGTCAGTGGACCGGATTTCCAGCCTGGTGCTGCGCACCGAGCAAGCCCTGGACCTGGATCGCCTGAGCGAATTCATGAATGAGCTGCTGGAAGACCACGGCAAGCAACTGCTGCGCTACAAAGGTGTGCTGAGCGTTATCGACGAGCCCCGGCGCATGGTGTTCCAGGGCGTGCTCAAGCTCTATGGCTTCGATTGGGACAGCGAATGGGCCGAAGGCGAAGTGCGCGAGAGCGTGATGGTGTTCATTGCCGACGATCTGCCGGAAGAGAAGATCCGGCAGGGGTTCGAGCGGATGCTCGCGGGCTGATGGCGGCTACAGGCCGCCCAGCAGGCGCTGCTCCAGGTGCGCCAGGTGCTGGTTCATCAGGGTTTCGGCCTTTTCGGCATCGGCCTCCTGTAGTGCATCGATGATCTTCGAGTGTTCCTGCCAGGAGCAGTAGTTGCGGGCCTGGCCCTCGAACTGGGCGATGGCCAGTGAGGTCAGGGGCACCAGGCTGCCGAGGAACTGTGCCAGGGGTCCGTTGCCGGCGATTTCCGCCAGTTGCAGATGGAACTCCCCGGACAGGCGGATAGCCGGCCCGCGCTGGTCGCGGGCAATGGCCTCGCGCTCCTGGGCGATCAACTCGCGCAAGGGTTGCAACTGGCGCCGGGGCTGCTGGCAGGCCAGGCGCACCAGGGTGATTTCCGTCAGGCGCCGGGCATGCAGGATCTGCCGGGTCTGTTCCAGGTCCGGCGCCGCCACCTGGGGCCGGTAATTGGGCCGCAGGATCACCACTTGCTGATGGGAAAGCCGCGCCAGGACCTGGCGCACTATGCTGCGGCTGACGCCGAAGGCCTGCCCCAGGCTGTCTTCGGTGAAGCGGCTGCCGGGAGCGATGCGCTGTTCGAGAATGGCGTCGAAGATCTGCGGGTAGACATCATCCACCAGCAGCTTCCTTTCGCCCCGCGGGCGCCTTGGCAGGCTGGCCACCCGGGTGAAGGGATTGTTTTTCAGGGCGTAGCTGACCATGGCCTGTCTCCAGTCCGGTTGCTGACTCGGGGGGATTACTGGGCGCTGTTGCCCAGGTGATCGTCCGGGATATTCAGTTCGATGCCCATGCGCTGGCCTTCCTGGAGGATGTGCCGGCGCATCTCGGCGCTGGCCAGGGCGCTGTTCTTGTTGCGGATGGCCCGCACCACCGCCTCATTTTCTTCCAGGCGTTCGGCCAGGTGCTCCGGTGAATTGCGCAGGATCTGTGCACTTTGCTTGAGGGCATTGCTGGTCTGTTGCACCACGTTCTGGAAGATCGGGTTGCTGGTCAGGGTGAAGAGTTCCTCGTGGAAGGCGATGTAGGCGTTGACCCCGGCTTCGCTGTCGCCGGCTTCAAGGGCTTCGCGCATGTCCATCAGCGTCAGGCGCAACTGGCCGACTTCCTTGCTGCTGATGGATTGCGCCACCAGGCCGACGATGAAGGGCTCCAGGGTGTAGCGCAGTTGCAGCACGTCTTCGAGGCTGGCCCCGGCCACTGCACTGTCGCTGTTCTGCGCTTCGTCCAGGGGGGTGTCCAGCACCACCACGCCTTTGCCGGGCATGGAGCGCACCAGGCCCAGGGTCTCCAGGACGATCACCGCTTCGCGCAGGCTGGGGCGGCTGATGCCCAGTTGCTCGGCCAATTCGCGTTGCCCTGGCAGCATGTCGCCGGAGCGCCACTGGCCGCGGGCCAGGGCGGCCCGGAGCTTTTCTACCACTGAATTCACCACTGTTGACGAGCTGATCACTGCTGACTCCATGAACGATTAATAGCGCGCTGTTGCCGCGCCGAGTGTTGTGCCTGCCGATGACAGGCACAAGGTCGGGTCAAAATTCCTGCTGGTGGGCGCCGGTCACCGGTTTTCGGGCCTGGAAGGTGTAGCCCTGCTGGCCGCTGAGCACCTTGTTGGCCCGCTGCACGTCGATGTCCTTTTCCCAGCGGGCGATGGCGACGGTGGCCACGCAGTTGCCGATCAGGTTGGTCAAGGCGCGGCCAATGCCCATGAACCAGTCCACCGCCAGCACCAGCACCAGGCCCACCACTGGAATCGCCGGGATTGCAGTCAGGGTTGCCGCCAGGATCACCAGCGCCGAGCCGGGGATGCCGTGGGCGCCCTTGGAGGTGATCAGCGACACCAGAAGAATGGTCAAGAGGTCCGACATGGACAGCGGAGTGCCGGTGGCGTTGGCAATGAAGACGATGGCCAGGGTCAGGTAGATGGAGAAGCCGTCGAGGTTGAACGAGTAGCCGGTGGGAATCACCAGGCCTACGGTGGAACTGCCGATCCCCAGGTGTTCCAGCTTGCGCATGATCTGCGGCAGCACGGCGTCGGAGGAAGCGGTGCCGAGGACGATCAGCAACTCTTCGCGCAGGTACTTGAGAAAGGGCAGCATGCGCAGGCCCGACAAACGCATCACCAGGCCCAGGATCACCGCGACGAAGGCAAAGCAGGTCAGGTAGAACAGCCCCACCAGGCTGCCCAGGTGCTGCAGCGAATCCAGGCCGTACTTGCTGGTGGTGAAGGCGATGGCACCGAACACGCCGATGGGCGCCAGACGCACGATCATGCCCATGATGCGGAAGATCACATGGCTCAGTTCGTTGATCAGCCGGGAGATGCCCGAGGCGGCTTCACCCACCAGGTTAAGGGCGCTGCCGAACAGCACCGAGAACAGCAGTACCTGGAGGATGTTGTTCTCGGCGAAGGCACCGATCACCGAGGTGGGAATCAGGTCCATGAGGAACTGAGTGGTGGTGTGCATGTGCTGGCCACGCTGGGCGATGTCGCCCATGTCCGCGGTGGACAGTTGCTCCAGATGGATGTTGGCGCCGCTGCCGATGCCGGTGCTGAAGGCCATGATCAGGCCGATCACCAGGGCCACGGTGGTGAGGATCTCGAAGTAGATCACCGACTTGAGGCCGATGCGGCCGACCTTCTTCAGGTCGCCGGCACCGGAGATGCCGCTGACGACCACGCAGAACACGATCAGCCCGATCAGCATCTTGATCAGCTTGATGAAACCATCGCCTAGGGGTTTGAGCTGGGAGGAGTATTCGGGGAGGGTGAGTCCGCACACGATGCCGAGCATCAGTCCGAGGACAACCTGGAGGAAAATCGAACGCGAGCACCATCTGAGCATGGGGGGGAATCCTGGTCGGTGTCCTGTCTGCCGTGCGCGGGGGACGCGCAACGGATGGAGGACTTAATTATTGTGGTCTTACCGGTATGTCCAGTGCAGGCGCAGTCTACGCTCGGGTTTTATGGATTTACAAGGGGGAGGGTGCAGATTGGCTTTACCGGTCTGACCAGTGGTTTTTCCTCCTCTGGCCACTGTAGCCGTTGTCGCAGGCTGCGATCGGCCGGACCAGCCGCCCGGGCATCTTGCGTTCGCAAGACCTCGCAGGCTCCTTTCACCGCCTGTCGCCGCGGCCCTGCGGGCACAAAAAAGCCCGGCACTGGGCCGGGCTTTTTCTGCTGCGGTCTGCGGGCTGATTAAGCGCCGTATACCGGCAGCTTCTTGCAGATGGCCTTGACCTTCTCACGCACAGCGTCGATCACCGCTTCGTTGTTCAGGTCCGCCAGGATGTCGCAGATCCAGCCGGCCAGTTCCTTGCACTCGGCTTCCTTGAAGCCACGAGTGGTCACGGCCGGAGTACCGAAGCGCAGGCCGGAGGTGACGAACGGGGAGCGTGGATCGTTTGGCACGGAGTTCTTGTTCACGGTGATGAAGGCTTTGCCCAGAGCGGCGTCGGCGTCTTTACCGGAGATGTCCTGCTTGATCAGCGACAGCAGGAACAGGTGGTTCTTGGTACCACCGGAAACCACGTCGAAACCGCGGGCGATGAACACTTCGGCCATGGCCTGGGCGTTCTTCACCACTTGTTCCTGGTAGGCCTTGAACTCAGGCTGCAGCGCTTCCTTGAAGCAGATCGCTTTAGCGGCGATCACGTGCTCCAGCGGGCCACCCTGGGCGCCCGGGAATACGGCGGAGTTGAGCTTCTTCTCGATATCGGCGTTGGCGCGAGCCAGGATCAGGCCGCCACGTGGACCGCGCAGGGTCTTGTGGGTGGTGGTGGTGACCACGTCGGCGAATGGTACTGGGTTCGGGTAGACGCCAGCGGCGACCAGACCGGCCACGTGGGCCATGTCGACGAACAGGTAGGCGCCCACTTTGTCAGCGATTTCGCGGAAACGCGGGAAGTCGAGGATCTGCGAGTAGGCGGAGAAACCGGCCACGATCATTTTCGGCTTGTGCTCGACGGCCAGGCGCTCGACTTCGTCGTAGTCGATCAGGCCGTTGGCGTCGATGCCGTACTGGATAGCGTTGTACAGCTTGCCGGAGGAGGACACCGCGGCGCCGTGGGTCAGGTGACCGCCGTGGGCCAGGCTCATGCCCAGGATGGTGTCGCCGCCTTGCAGCAGGGCCAGGTAGACCGCGGCGTTGGCCTGGGAACCGGCGTGTGGCTGGACGTTGGCGTAGTCGGCGCCGAACAGCTCCTTGGCGCGGTCGATGGCCAGCTGTTCAACCACGTCGACGTATTCGCAGCCGCCGTAGTAGCGCTTGCCTGGGTAGCCTTCGGCGTATTTGTTGGTCAGTACCGAGCCTTGAGCTTCCATCACCGCTGGGCTGGTGTAGTTTTCCGAAGCGATCAGCTCAATGTGCTCTTCCTGGCGCTGAGCTTCTTGCTCCATGGCGGCAAAGAGATCGGCGTCGTACTTGGCAATAGTCAAATCACGGCTGAACATGGCGGTCCTCAAGGATCGGGGGCAGAAAAGGGAGGCATTCTAACCCAATGGGTTTTAGATGGCATATGAAAGGACATCATGTCGCAGACAAGTGGCCTTCACTTGGGTACGGGCTTGTATAGGAGCTGGCTTGCCAGCGAAGAGGCCCCTGAGACCGCCTTCGCCGGCAAGCCGGCAATTACGCAAGCAGGGGATGTTAGTCGAACATGAACAGGGCGTCGTTGCTGAACTGCGCCTCGAAGCGGTTGGCCGGCATCGGCCGGCCGAACAGGTAGCCCTGGACCTCGTCGCAGCCATGTTCGCGCAGGAACTCCAGCTGTTCGTGGGTTTCCACGCCTTCGGCGATCACCGCCAGGTTCAGGCTGTGGGCCATGGCGATGATGGCGCGGGCGATCTGCGCATCCTGCTCGCCGGACGGCAGGCCGTCGACGAAGGTGCGGTCGATCTTCAGCACGTCGATGGGGAACTGCTTGAGGTAGTTCAGCGATGAGTAGCCGGTGCCGAAGTCGTCCACCGCGATGCTCAGGCCGAGGTTCTTCAAGCCATCGAGAATCTGCATCGCCTCGCTGACTTCGCGCATCAGGATACTTTCGGTCAGTTCCAGCTCCAGGCACGCCGGTGGCAGGCCGGTGTCCTTGAGGATGGTGGCGATGCGCATGCCCAGCTGGCCGTCGGAGAACTGCCGGGCGGAGATGTTCACCGAAACCTTCGGCACCCGCACCTTGGCCTGGTGCCAGGACTTGAGCTGGCGGCAGGCTTCACTGATCACCCAGTCGCCCACATCCACCACCAGCCCCAGTTCTTCGAGCACCGGAATGAAGTCACCCGGCGGTACCAGGCCGCGACGCGGGTGACGCCAGCGCAGCAGCGCCTCGGCGCCGGTCAGGCGCTTGCCGTCACCGCTGAACTGCGGTTGGTAATAAAGCACGAATTCTTCCTGCTCCAGGGCGTGGCGCAGGTCGCTTTCCAGTTCCAGGCGCTCCAGGGCGCTGGCGTTCATGTCCGCCTGGTAGAACTGGAAGTTGTTCTTGCCGCGTTCCTTGGCGTGGTACATCGCGGTGTCGGCGTTCTTCATCAGCTGGCTCAGCTCGTTGCCATCCTGGGGGCTCAGGGCGATGCCGATACTGGCGGTAACAAAGAACTCGCGGCCTTCGAGGACGAAGGGTTTGACCAGGCTGGCGAGAATCTGCTCGGCCACATGGATCGCCCGGTTCAGGGCCATCTCACGGCTGGAGCGCGGCTGCAGGAGCAGGGTGAATTCGTCGCCGCCCATGCGTGCCACGGTGTCGTCTTCATCGACGCAGCCCAGTAGGCGCGTGGCCATTTCCTTGAGCATGCGATCGCCGGCGGCATGGCCCAGGGAGTCGTTGATCGGCTTGAAGCGGTCCAGGTCGAGGAACATCAGCACCACCCAGGACTTCTGTCGTTCTGCCGATTGCAGGGCGGTGTGCAGGCGGTCCTGGAACAGAGTGCGGTTGGGCAGGTGGGTCAGGGCGTCGTAGTAGGCCAGGCGGTGGATGCGCTGTTCACTGGCCTTGCGTTCGCTGATGTCGCTGAAGAAGCACACGTAGCTGGCCAGGTCGCCTTCATCGTCGAGCACTGCGGTGATCCCGACCCACGCCGGGTAGTGCTCGCCATTGCGGCGCTTGAGCCAGACTTCGCCTTCCCAGGTGCTGTGCTGGTTCAGCTGCTTGAGTACATAGCGCAGGTGGGCTTCCTGCTGGTCGTCCACGGTGAGCATGTTCGGCAACTGGTCGAGCACCTGGGACACCGCGTAGCCGCTGACCCGGCTGAACGCCTCGTTGGCCTGGACGATATAGCCGGCGGGGTCGGTGATCAGGATCGCCGAGGTCGAGTGCTCGAATACCGTGGCCGCCATGCGCAGGTCCTTTTCCGCTCGGCGCTGCTGGCTGATGTCGCGGCCGACCCCGAGCACGCCCTCGAAGGCGCCATGCTCGTCCCACACCAGTACCAGGCGCAGTTCGATGGGGATCTTGCGGCCATCGGCCCGCAGGCAGTCGAACAGGAACAGCTGGGTCTGCACCTGGCTGCGCAATTGCGCCAGTTGCTCGGGTTTGTCCAGGGCCTTGCTGACCCGGTCCATGAGGGTGTAGATGCCGCTCAACTGCTGCGGGTTGGCGATGGTCGACTGCCAGCCGTTCTGGAAGATCCACTCCACGTCGTAGCCGAGCACCGCGTGCACCGAAGGGCTGACGTAGTTCAGCGAAAGCTTGCTGTCGGTGGAGAAAATCACGTCGCTGATGCTTTCGGCGAGCATGCGGTAGCGCTGCTCGCTGTCACGCAGGGACTCGCTGGCCTCGATCTGGTCGGTGATGTCCTTGGCTACGCCGATGATCCGCGTCACCTGGTCGTAGCGGTCCCGGGCCAGGGCCTGCTCGCGGATCTCGAAGCGCCGCCACTGGCCGCTGCGGTGGCGGAAGCGCAACTGGCATTGCAGCAATTGGGCATAGGCCGAGTGCCGCTGCTCCTGGCGCAGGCGGTGGTACAGGTCGGCGTCTTCCGGGTGCAGGAGGATTTCCCAGAAGTACTCGCCCATCTGGTGCAGCTCGGTCTTGTTGTAGCCCAGGGTCTGGCCCAGATGGTGGTTGCTGAAGATCATCCGCTGGCTGATCACATCCTGTACGTACAGGTGATCGGGCACGGTGCGCACCACGTCCGACCAGAACCCTTCGCGCTCCAGCAGTGAAAGTTCGATCAGCTTGCGGCTGGTGATGTCGCTGATGCTGAGGATCACCGCGCTGTAGTCCGCGATGGCCTCGGGCAGGCGCAGGACCAGCCACAGATGCTGGTCGTTGCCCTGGGCGTCGCTGAGCTTGATCTCCAGTTCCAGCTGTTTCTGCTGGTTGATCACGGCTTCGAGCAACTGGCTGCCGATGGCGTTGCCGTTCTTCGGGCTGCCTTCGATCAGCAGTTGCCAGGCCTGCTCGCTGGATTCGACGTTGAGCAGGCGCAGGGCAACCTGGTTGACCTCGGTGATGCGCAATTCACTGAGCAGTTGCAGGCGGTGGCCAGGATCGCTGGCCTGCCAGCGCTTGAGTTGGTCGCTGTTGTGCAGGTTGTGCTTGTCGAGCAAGCCTGGAAGCCCGGAGACATCCATGACGCACAAGGCCACGCCGGTGCCTTCGAAAATGTCCTGATAGCGCCGCCGGCCTTCGTGCAGTTGGCGCTGGCGCCGGCGCATGTTCAGCAGGGCGATCACCGGCAGCAGGGAGAAGGCCAGGCCCAGCAGGCACTTGCCAATGAAGGCCGGCAGTAGCGCCTCGAGCACGGCCCGCTGGTCGAACAGGCCGCGCAGTTGCCAGTCGCTGTTGCTCAGGGGCACCAGCAGCACGCTGCTGGCCATTTCGTCGGGATCCAGCATGCCTGGGGTCGAAGTGCTGCGCTCATCGCGCTTGATCACCTGGTGGCTGAGGCGGTTCTCGATCACCCAGGTGGGCTTGAAGCCCTCTTCGCTTTGCCGCACCAGGGTCTGCAGAAAGCTCGGAGCCAGGCGCAGGACCCAGTAGCCGCGGCTCCCTCCGCTGGACTGGTGCAGCAGGACATGCACCACCGAGCCATCGGCGGGGTTGCTGTAGTAGTAGCGTTGGGCACGGCTGCGCTGGACCAGCTCGGCGAGCCACAGGGCGTCCTGGCTGTCGGTGGCGCTGTCGCTGAGGATCTGCCCCTTGCTGTCCAGCAGGGCAAAGCTGCGTACGTCCGGCAGCGAGCGCTGGAGTTTCTGAAGCAGTTGCTGTTGCTGCTGGCTGTCTCGCGGTGCCTCGATGATGGGCAGCAGATTGAGGGCGATCTGGGCGTTGAGCGCCAGGTTCAGGCTCAGGTGGTCGGCCAGGTCGGCGCTGTAGTCGATGGCATGCTGACGCTGGTCCTGGCGGGTCTGTTGCAGTTGATCGAGCAACTGCCAGAACAACAGGGCCAGCAGCAACAGCACCAGCGTCGCCAGTGCGCCTTTGAGTGTGCCACGCATAGGATAGGCCGGCCCGGGGGCAGCGGCGCGCGCGGGCTTTGGCGAAGTGACGTTGAACAAGCTGTGATCCTGCGGTTTGGCTGGGCTGGCGCGACGTGCACTATAAGCCGGACGCCCGAAGGGCGGCTAGCATGCCTTGAGTTGTGGCAAAGTGCCAGTCCCGCCTGGCTGGACCTGGATCGTGCATTGAGGTAGTTTTGCCGGTTACGCGGGAGCGTTCCAGCTCCAGACAATCAGGCTTTTTCCGCCCGTCGGTATTGATCATGGTCAATGCCGGCGCAGCGCATGGCCTGGCCCGGGCCCGGCCCGTTCTATTCATCTGTCACTGACGCTAGGTTCACCATGGCTCAATACGTCTTCACCATGCATCGGCTGGGCAAGGTTGTTCCGCCGAAGCGGGAAATCCTGAAAAACATCTCCCTGTCCTTTTTCCCTGGCGCCAAGATCGGCGTGCTGGGCCTCAACGGTTCGGGCAAGTCCACGCTGCTGAAGATCATGGCCGGCGTCGACACCGAGTTCGAGGGCGAAGCCCGCCCGATGCCGGACCTGAACATCGGTTACCTGCCCCAGGAACCCCAGCTGGACCCGGCCAAGACCGTGCGTGAAGTGGTCGAGGAAGCGGTCAGCGTGATCAAGGATGCCCAGGCTCGCCTGGACGAGGTCTACGCCGCCTATGCCGAGCCGGATGCCGACTTCGACAAGCTGGCCGCCGAGCAGGCCAAGCTGGAAGCCATCCTGCAGGCCAGCGACGGCCACAACCTGGAGCGCCAGCTGGAAGTGGCCGCCGACGCCCTGCGCCTGCCGGCCTGGGACGCCAAGGTCGAGCACCTGTCCGGTGGCGAGAAGCGTCGTGTGGCCCTGTGCCGCCTGCTGCTGTCGGCCCCTGACATGCTGCTGCTCGACGAACCCACCAACCACCTGGACGCCGACTCCGTCGCCTGGCTGGAGCACTTCCTCCACGACTTCCCGGGCACCGTGGTTGCGATCACGCACGACCGTTACTTCCTGGACAACGTTGCCGGCTGGATTCTGGAACTCGACCGCGGCGCCGGCATTCCTTACGAGGGCAACTACTCCGGTTGGCTGGAAGCCAAGTCCGACCGTCTGGCCCAGGAATCCAAGCAGCAGTCGGCCCATGAAAAGGCCATGAAGGAAGAGCTGGAGTGGGTGCGCAAAGGCGCCAAGGCCCGCCAGTCGAAATCCAAGGCTCGTCTGCAACGCTTCGAGGAAATGCAGTCCCAGGAATTCCAGAAGCGCAGCGAAACCAACGAGATCTACATCCCGGCCGGCCCGCGCCTGGGTGACAAGGTCATCGAATTCAAGAACGTCACCAAGGGCTACGGCGATCGCGTGCTGATCGACAACCTGTCGTTCTCCATGCCCAAAGGCGCCATTGTCGGCGTGATCGGCGGTAACGGTGCCGGTAAATCGACCCTGTTCCGCATGCTCATGGGCAAGGAAACCCCGGATTCGGGCAGCATCGAGATCGGTGAAACCGTGCAGCTTGCCTGCGTGGATCAGAGCCGTGAGGACCTGGACGGCAGCAAGACCGTGTTCCAGCAGATCTCCGACGGCTCCGACCAGATCCGCATCGGCAACTACGAGATCCCGTCGCGTACCTACGTCGGCCGTTTCAACTTCAAGGGCGGCGACCAGCAGAAGTTCGTCAAGGACCTGTCCGGTGGTGAGCGCGGCCGCCTGCACCTGGCCCTGACCCTGAAGGAGGGTGGCAACGTCCTGCTGCTCGACGAACCTTCCAACGACCTCGACGTTGAAACCCTGCGCTCCCTGGAAGAAGCCCTGCTGGACTTCCCGGGCGCCGCCATTGTGATTTCCCACGATCGGTGGTTCCTGGACCGGGTGGCCACTCACATCCTGGCGTACGAAGACGACTCCCAAGCGGTGTTCTTCGAAGGCAACTACACCGAGTACGAAGCCGATCGCAAGAAACGCCTGGGCGAAGCCGCGGCGCAACCGCACCGGGTACGGCACAAGAAGCTGGCCTGATCGGTTAGCTGCTTGAAAAAACGGGGCCTTCGGGCTCCGTTTTTTTATGCCTGGCAGAAACCACGGCGGTTAATTTGGGGGCGTGACTCAACGTTCAAAGTGAGTGCAAAACAGTCAATTTTTGTCACCAATTCGGTGCGTAAAATACCTGTAAAACCGGGCTATTTATATTTATTGCACCATTTAAATTCATATCTGCGACATTTTGCGCTGTCGCGGTGCGGATTGAATTGATAAAGTCCCGGGCAAATCTCTTCTTAACGACAATAAATTTGCCGAGACTTCCCATGATCGAATCCGTCGAAGACTTCCTCGCCCGCCTGAAAAAACGCGACCCGGACCAGCCTGAATTCCATCAGGCGGTGGAAGAGGTCCTGCGCAGCCTCTGGCCGTTTCTCGAAGCCAATCCGCACTACCTGAGCTCCGGTATTCTCGAGCGGATCTGCGAGCCTGAACGCGCGGTGGTCTTTCGCGTGTCGTGGGTCGACGATCAGGGCAAGGTCCGGGTCAACCGCGGCTTCCGCATCCAGATGAACAGTGCCATCGGCCCGTACAAGGGCGGCCTGCGCTTCCATCCCTCGGTCAACATGGGCGTGCTGAAATTCCTCGCCTTCGAGCAGACCTTCAAGAACTCCCTGACCTCCCTGCCCATGGGCGGCGGCAAGGGCGGTTCGGACTTCAATCCCAAGGGCAAGAGCGACGCCGAGGTGATGCGCTTCTGCCAGGCCTTCATGAGCGAGTTGTACCGGCATATCGGTGCCGACGTTGACGTCCCGGCCGGTGACATCGGCGTGGGTGCCCGGGAAATCGGTTTCCTCTTTGGCCAGTACAAACGCCTGAGCAACCAGTTCACGTCGGTGCTGACCGGCAAGGGCATCAGCTACGGTGGCAGCCTGATCCGCCCCGAGGCCACGGGCTTTGGCTGCGTGTACTTCGCCGAGGAAATGCTCAAGCGCCGCGGTGATCGGGTCGAAGGCAAGCGCGTGGCCATCTCCGGCTCCGGCAACGTGGCCCAGTATGCGGCGCGCAAGGTCATGGACCTGGGTGGCAAGGTGATCTCCCTGTCCGATTCCGAAGGCACCCTGTATTGCGAGTCGGGCCTGAGCGAAGAGCAGTGGCTGGCGGTACTGGAACTCAAGAACGTGCAGCGTGGGCGTATCAGCGAGCTGGCGAGCCAGTTCGGCCTGGAGTTCCGCGCCGGCAAGACTCCGTGGGACCTGCCGTGCGATATCGCCTTGCCCTGCGCCACGCAGAATGAACTGGACGCCGAGGCGGCCCGTACCCTGCTGCGCAACGACTGCACCTGTGTCGCCGAAGGTGCCAACATGCCGACCACTCTGGAGGCTGTGGATATCTTTATCGACGCGGGCATCCTCTTCGCCCCGGGCAAGGCGTCCAACGCCGGTGGCGTGGCGGTGAGTGGCCTGGAAATGTCGCAGAACGCCATGCGCCTGCTGTGGACCGCCGGTGAAGTGGACAGCAAGCTGCACAACATCATGCAGTCGATCCACCACGCTTGCGTGCACTATGGCGAAGAGAATGGCCGGATCAACTACGTGAAGGGCGCGAACATCGCCGGCTTCGTCAAGGTCGCCGATGCCATGCTGGCCCAGGGCGTGGTCTGAACCGTCTCAGGCCGGTTCGATGCGGATGATCTCGATCAACTGATTGCCCGCCGGCCTTTGCCACAGGACTTCGTCCCCCGGTTGTGCTCCCAGTAGGGCACGACCCAGGGGCGAGGCCCAGTTGATCAGCCCCTTGGCCGCATCCGCTTGATCCTCCCCCACCAATTGCACGCTTTGCTGGCGATCCTGTTCATCGGCGAAGGTCACTCGGCTGCCGATCTGCACCTTGTCGGTTGAAGTGGCCGTCGTCACCACTTGGGCGCTGTGCAGGCGCTGGGTGAAATAGCGCAGGTCGCGCTCAAGCTCGGCCATTCGCTGCTTGTCGGCGTCATCCCCCAGGTCGTTTTGCTCGCTGTGCTGGCTGTGCAGCAGGGCAACCCTGGCCTGCAATTCGGCAAGGCCCTGGGGCGTGACGTAATTGGGTTGGGCGCTGATCTGGCGCTCCACCGGCTGCTCGGTCTGGGCGGCTTGATCTTCATTGACGAAAGCGCGGCTCACGGTTTTCTCCTTGAAGGGAGGCGGGTGGACCATGGTTGCAGGCTTTTCACCTGGGCGGTTACCTGAAAGCGACCTACGGCGAACGATAGGCCCGGGCCGCATCGCGGTCCTTTTCCTGCTGCCAGGCTCGCTCGCGCTCGTCCCAGTGCCGCTCTCGATACTCGTTGCGGTCCTGGTTCTCCAACATGGCCTGGCATTGGCGGAAACCATCGTTCCAGCCTTCGGCATATTGCGCGTCCTTGAGGTAGCGCGGTACGTCCTTGCGAAACTCTCCGCTCATGGAGCCTGCCGCCTGGCGGCCGCTGACGCAGCCGGCATCGAAGCCATCGGCAAAGGCCGGCGGATAGCCCTGCGCCAGCAGATGCTCATGGGTTGATTCACAGCCACCGACTAGCGCCAGCAACAGCGCTGCCCACCCGTACCGCCACATTTTCGTCTCCCAGGCTTCCTCTGCGTGAAGTCTAGAAGGGCGTTTGTCAGCAAGCCGTGAAAGCCGGGTGATCAACCCATTTATCCGTGGCCGCTGGTGCAGGCTGCGACAAGGTTCGCAGCACCTTCCAGGGCCCTTGAGAGCGGCCTCTGGCTGCCTTTAGTAGTGATACCACTTGAGTTCGAGCATGACCTCGTTGACCGGAGTCGCCAGTTGGCTGAACTCCCGCTGTGCGCTCAGGCGCAGGCCCAGGTTGCGCGACAGCTCCCACTGCTGGTTGAGGCTCAGGCTGCGGCGTACCTCGCCATTGGTGAAGTAGTCGCCCTTGGCCTCAAGGCTGAAGTTACCCAGCGGGTTTTTCCACAGCAGCCCGGAGTTGAAGCCCGCTGCCGGGGCGATGAAACCAGCAAAGTCGGCGTTGTGCTCGACTCGCACCGTGCCCAGGACAAAGCCCAGGGTGTCCTCGCCCAACTGCCAGGTGCCGCCGGCCCCGCCGTTGACGTGGCTGACCAGGGTCTGGTCGTCGTGTTTGCCCGGTACTCGCTCCAGGCCGCCGGTGACCTGCCAGGACCAGGGTTGCAGCAGGTCGTTGCGTGGGGTCAGGGAACGGATGGTCGCCAGGTCCAACTGTTGCAACTGCCAGTGGTTGCCTTCGTACTGGCGCAGCTTCATCTGCAGGATCTCGATCTGCGCCCCCAGGGGGAAGCCTTCGGCGTTGTCGTTGAGGTCGTGATAGGCCATGCGCAGGCCGTACTCGGCGAAGGCCTTGTCGTCCCGGGTGCCGACTCCCAGCTGCCAGGTGCGCGACTGGTGGCCGTCTTCCGGCAGGCCGGGGCGCTGGATCTGCAGCTCCGGTGCCGGGTTCTGGTTGATTGCCCGCAGCAGTTCGAAACTGCGTTGCGAGCGCTGCGCATCTCGCTCCAGGCCGTTGGCCCGGTAGCGTTCAAGACGGTAGGCGGCATCCACGATCAGGGCCTGGCGATCCCGGGGCAGAGCCTTCAGCTCAGGGGCCTGCAATTGCTTCTGGTCAGCGCTGACCTTGAGCACCCATTGCTGTTCTTCCGGGTCCAGGGGCTGGGCGCGGCTCAGCAGCTCCCGCTCCCGGGACGGGCGATAGTCGATGCGTTCCACCAGCCCGGCGTCCTTGACTGCCTTGACCGTATCGGTAGGGATCGCCGTCAGCGGGAACTGTTCGGTCAGGCGCAGGCTGGGGCGCGCCACTTGCAGCAGTTCCAGCAGCCGGTAGGAGCAGTTTTCATCGAAGAAGAAGTAGTCGAACTTGATCTGCTTGAGTTCCCAGACATGCTCCACCATGCGTTCGGTTTCGGCCTGGGTCAGGTTCAGGCGGTATTCCCACAGGTCGCGGTTTTCCAGGCTGCGGTATTCCGAGAGCTTCTCCTGGTAGGGCACCAGAGCGAACAGCCCCGGATAGCCGCCCATCAGGCCTTTCCAGGCGTAGAGAATGCTGTTGTCCGAGCCCTCGATATAGGCCCCGAAGTTGATTGCGTAGCTGAGCAGCGCGGTGTTGTTGCTCTGTACGTCCGCCTGATCGATGCGCAGCAGGGTGTGGCCGAACATCGACGAGGGGCTGTTCAGGTAGGCCGCGGGAAAGATCATCACCGTGCTGTGGGGCGAGACATCCTTGAACCATTGCTTGAACTCGGCGCACTCCACCGCAGGCAAGTCATTCAGGCCCAGTTGCGCCTTGAGCCAGCGGGCGCGGGACGGGTAGACGCACTGGGCATGCTGGTCACCCGCATCGGCGGGGGCGTAGAGGGCGTTCAGGGTCGCGGCCAGCTCAGCGTCGGGATGGTGGGCACCGTCGGCAGCGAGGAAGAATTTCGGGTCGCTGACATAACTGCGCCAGCCGCCGAGCTTGGCAGTTTCGTAGTGACCTATGGATATCCAGAAGGGGTCATTGGCCAGTTGCTGCAAACGTTGAGGGTCGATGTGAGGCGCGGCATACAGCGGGGCGCAGACACAGAGCGCCAGGTAGGCAAGGCGTTTGAGCATGTTGGGCAACTTAAGTCGGAAATACAAAGACCCAAGGTGGGCAAGGTCCGGAAAATAAAACCCGCTCCTCGCGAGGAGCGGGTGGGGCGAGCTTAAGCTGGGGTTGCGTACTTGGCCAGGCGCGCGTCGTTTTTCAACACGGCCAGGGTATTGGAGTGCACATCTTCCGCGGTCACGTCAGCCTTGCTGAAGATCTGTTGGAAGTGCTCGTGGGTAACCGCGGCAAAGTGCGCGCGATCCTCAGGGGCTACACCGAGTACCACGGCGTAGGTGGTCAGGGCTTCGCCTTGACCCTTGGCCATGTCTTCGGAGAGCTCGTTCATCATGCCGTTCATGGCGAACCAGGACTTGCCGCCATAGGTCAGCGAGGCATTGGTCGAGCAGCCGTTGGTACCGGAGGTCATGCCGAAAGTGGCGTTGCCTGAGGTGCCGTTGGTGGTGGATGCGAGGAAGTGCGCCGGAGTGCCGCGCTGGCCTTCGAACAGCATGTTGCCCCAGCCGCAATCCGGGCCGCCTGGCGCCTGGGCCATGGCGTTGAGGGATACAGCGGTGAAAAGAGTACCGAGAAGAATCCGTTTCATAGCGTTGTTCTCTTTGTGTGCATACCAATGGACAGGGAGACTGGCCCGTGTGGGCGCCAGTGGGCCGGTTATCTATCCAGCCGCGCAGTTTGGAGTTTAGGCAGGTTCCTCAGGTTCCGTAACTATTTACAAAACAATACCTGAAACAGCTGGTTTTACTTGGTGCGGGTCGTGGCCTGCGGCTTGGCTATGCTTTCCCCTGAGGCGCGCCTTGCCAGCCGGGCATACCCGGCGCCAGAATGCCGCCATCTGCCCCGCCTGATGTAAGGAAGCCCGATGCCTGATCCTGTTGCTGCCAGCCTGCGTCTTGCGCCTGAAGCGCTGACCCGTCCTTTCTCTGCTGAACAGTTCAGCTTCTCCACCACCAATGATCTGGAGCCCTTCCGCGGTGTGCTAGGCCAGGAACGTGCGGTCGAAGCCTTGCAGTTTGGCGTGGCCATGCCGCGCCCCGGCTACAACGTCTTTGTCATGGGCGAGCCGGGCACCGGCCGCTTCTCTTTCGTCAAACGCTATCTGAAGGCCGAAGGCAAGCGCCTGCAGACCCCGTCGGACTGGGTCTACGTCAACAACTTCGACGAGCCCCGGGAACCCCGGGCACTGGAGCTGCCAGCGGGGGCCGCGGGCAGTTTCATCAGCGACATCAACGGCCTGATCGATAACCTGCTGGCCACCTTTCCGGCGGTCTTCGAGCACCCTTCGTACCAGCAGAAGAAGAGCGCCATCGATCGCGCCTTCAACCAGCGCTATGACCGCGCCCTGGATGTGATCGAGCGCCTGGCCCTGGAAAAGGACGTGGCGCTGTACCGCGACAGCAGCAACATCGCCTTTACCCCGATGTTCGAAGGCAAGGCCCTGGACGAGGCTGAGTTCGCCCAGTTGCCCGAGGCCGATCGCGAACGCTTCCACGAGGACATTTCCGCCCTGGAGGAGCGCCTCAACGAAGAACTGGCGAGCCTGCCGCAATGGAAGCGCGAGTCGAGCAACCAGTTGCGCCAGCTCAATGAAGAAACCATCACCCTGGCCCTGCAGCCCTTGCTCGCGCCGCTGTCCGAGAAGTACGCGGAAAACGCCGCGGTCTGCGGTTACCTGCAGGCCATGCAGGTCTATCTGTTGAAGACCGTGGTCGAACAACTGGTGGACGACAGCAAGACCGACGCCGTGGCGCGCAAGCTGCTGGAAGAACAGTACTGCCCGAGCCTGGTGGTCGGTCACCCGGCCAGCGGTGGCGCCCCGGTGGTATTCGAGCCCCATCCGACCTACGACAACCTGTTCGGGCGTATCGAGTACAGCACCGACCAGGGGGCGCTCTACACCACCTACCGGCAGTTGCGCCCTGGCGCCTTGCACCGGGCCAATGGCGGTTTCCTGATTCTGGAAGCCGAGAAGATGCTCAGCGAGCCCTTTGTCTGGGACGCGCTCAAGCGTGCCCTGCAATCGCGCAAGCTGAAGATGGAGTCGCCACTGGGCGAGATGGGCCGCCTGGCCACTGTGACCCTGACGCCGCAGGTGATTCCGCTGCAGGTCAAGGTTATCATCATTGGCGCCCGCCAGTTGTATTACACGCTGCAGGACCTGGATCCGGACTT
This sequence comes from Pseudomonas protegens CHA0, assembly GCF_000397205.1. Taxonomy (NCBI): domain Bacteria; kingdom Pseudomonadati; phylum Pseudomonadota; class Gammaproteobacteria; order Pseudomonadales; family Pseudomonadaceae; genus Pseudomonas; species Pseudomonas protegens. Next base: position 5,923,448 of record NC_021237.1, on the reverse strand, counting down.
CCAGGAGATGTTCCGGGTACTGGTGGATTTCGACGAAGACATTCCGATGGTGGACGAAAGCCTGGAGCAGTTCGCCCAGTTGCTGAAAACCCGCACCTCGGAAGAGGGCATGGCGCCACTGACCGCCGACGCCGTGGCGCGGCTGGCCACCTACAGTGCGCGCCTGGCGGAGCATCAGGGACGCTTGTCGGCGCGTATCGGTGATCTGTTCCAACTGGTCAGCGAAGCCGATTTCATCCGGCACCTGGCTTCGGATGAAATGACCGACGCCGGGCATATCGAGCGCGCGCTGAAGGCCAAGGCCACGCGTACCGGGCGGGTGTCGGCGCGGATTCTCGACGACATGCTGGCGGGCATCATCCTCATCGACACCGATGGTGCCGCGGTAGGCAAGTGCAACGGCCTGACGGTGCTGGAGGTCGGGGACTCGGCCTTTGGCGTGCCGGCGCGGATCTCGGCCACGGTCTACCCCGGCGGCAGCGGTATCGTCGACATCGAGCGCGAGGTCAATCTCGGCCAGCCGATCCACTCCAAGGGGGTGATGATCCTCACGGGTTACCTGGGCAGCCGTTACGCCCAGGAGTTCCCCCTGGCGATTTCCGCGAGCATCGCCCTGGAGCAGTCCTATGGCTATGTGGACGGTGACAGTGCTTCGCTGGGCGAGGCCTGCACGCTGATTTCGGCGCTCTCCAAAACCCCGCTCAAGCAGTGCTTCGCCATTACCGGCTCGATCAACCAGTTTGGTGAGGTGCAGGCGGTCGGCGGGGTCAACGAGAAGATCGAGGGCTTCTTCCGTCTGTGCGAGGCCCGTGGCCTGACCGGGGAGCAGGGGGCGATCATTCCCCAGGCCAACGTCGCCACACTGATGCTCGACGAGAAGGTCTTGCAGGCGGTGCGAGCCGGGCAGTTCCATGTGTATGCGGTGCGCCAGGCCGATGAGGCCCTGAGCCTCCTGGTGGGCGAGCCGGCTGGCGAGCCGGATGCCGAAGGGCAGTTCCCCGAGGGCAGCGTCAATGCGCGTGTGGTGGAGCGGCTGCGGGTGATTGCCGAGATGATCAGCGAAGACGACCTGAAGGAGGCCGAGAAGGAACAGGCCCAGGAGGCGTTGGCCGATACCAAGCCGGCGTGATGCTGTTCGATGGCGAGGGGAGTATTCCCTCGCCATCGGCGCCAGGCCGCTGACGCCAATTTTTCAAAATAGACCATTCGGCGCCTGTTGGATCGGTCAACTTTGTTTATCAGGCTTTTCTTCTATTCTCAGGGCAAGGAGAACGACAGTCGTCGCTGGATCGAAACAGCCTTGCGTTGAAGGCTGAATAGTGGATCTACCGAGGGTCGCCGCCATGTCGCGCAACCTTTGCCTTACTCGCCAATGCCTTGGCCTGGTTACCCGTATCGAATGCATTGTTCGCCCTTTGGCGGGGGACAACGGTATGTGGACCCTTCTCTTCGCCGCCGGAATGGCCGGTGAACAACCCTCGGCGATCAAGTCCCAGGGGCCGTTCTGCGGACCTGTTGTGGCCGAATCGATCCTCGATTCGATCGTTGAAAGCCTGACCACCCACGGTTACCAACTGGCCGACGATCCGCAGATATGGTGCCTGCATCTGCAGGCCCAACTGCGGCAGATCAACGGTGAGCGGGGGCGTCACGCCGGGGATTTCCAGTTCCATCCCGAACATTGATGGCTAGGGTGGTGTCGGCTCGGCTTTGTCGAGTTTGACCTCGAAGCCGTATTCGACGGCATTGAGTTCGCTGCGCTCGTAGCTTTCCAGTTGGCTGGGCTGGCCGTAGAAGTAATGCACGTCGAACAGCGCGGGCCCGTTGTTCGAGGCTCCGTGGCTGACGGCAAGGATCTCCTTCAGGTACTGGCCACTGTCGTCCTTGGCATAGAAGCGCCAGGCATCCGCGGGAAAGAGCTTCTGATCGACTATCAGGGCATTGCCCTGGAGCTCCAGGCCCTTGGGCAGTTGCTGGGCACTGATGGTCTTTTTCTCGATGTTGGCGAGAAACAGCGGGATAGAGCCGACGGCATAGGCCGGGGTTTCCGGGAACAGGTTCAGGTCATAGGTGATGACGCCACGCATGGGGTCGATTTCAAAGGCCTCGTCCGGCAGTTCGATCGGTTCGCCACGCTGGCCCTTGTCGTCCTGAGTGAAGAAGGTCAGCGGGGTGTCGCCGGCATTGAACTCCGAGCCCAGCAGTTCGTCGTTGAAGGTCCGCGGATGGCTGAACTCAATGCGTGCTGCACTGGCATCTTCCACCGATTGGCTGATGGTCACGGACTTTTTCAATGAGTCCTCATCAAGCTCCGCGCCCTTGAGGTAGCTGGCGGCCTGATCGTCATAGACCACCACCGGCATCGGCAGTGGCTGGATGTTCTTGTCGGTGGTGAGCCGATCGAAGTGGTGTACCGGCAGGTCGAGGTTCTTGCGGGTCACGCTGGCCTGAGCGAAGTCGAGTACGGCGACCTCCAGCTTGTCGATCTGGCCGTTGAAATACACCTTGGCGTAATGCTGGGTGTGCTGTTGGTCAAAGGCTTTCTGCTCATCCTCCAGTTGCTTCTCGAAGGCCTCGCTCCAGCTCTTCTGCTTCTGCATCTCGGCCAGTTGCTGGCGGTAAAAGGCGACCTGCTGGGCGCTCTCATTGATCGAGCCCGACCGAGAGAGGATTTGCCCGCTGCTGTCCCGAGCCTGCGCCAGCAAGGGGTTGAGGGAGGCGTCGTCGGCTTCCTCAGGCAGGGCGGCGTTATTGCTCAGTTCGATTTCGGCGACATTCTTTTCCAGCGCCAGCAAGGTCAGGCTGATGTTGCCGTCCTGGCGTGGCTTGCCGATGTCGGCCCGGGTCAGTTCGAAGGTCAGGGTGCGGCCGGGAGCTATCACTTCCAGCTTGCCCTGCAGCGAGACCGGCTGCGGCTGGTTCTTGTTGTCCACTTCCAGGCCCTCGATGAAGGGATAGGTCACGGTCAGGTCATCCGGGTTGGTCAGGTTGGAACTGGACGGGCTGAGTTGAATCCCCGGGTCGGTTTCCGACCATTCGGGCTGAAAGGGGATGACCTTCTTGTTGCTCAGGGTGACGGACTGCCACTCCAGGCCATGGGGAAAGGGGAACTGCGCGGGCATGTTGAAGCTGAAGGGGAGCACCGGCTGCAGGTCGGTCAGGTAGTCCGAGCTGGAGGGCTTGCGCAGCACGAATAGGCCATTGATGTAGGTGTCCACCAGCGCCTGGGCCGTGGGGTAGTGCTTGAGCAGGGCCAGGCTGTCGTCACCGTATTCGGTTTCGATCGGCTTGCTGTCGAGCTTGATCTGCGCACGCTCCAGCAGCAGCAGTGAGCCGCCGAGGTCGGCGATGGCGTCTTTGAGCTTGGGGTCCTGGATGGCGTCCAGGGATTTTTCAAACTGTGCGGTCCTCTCTTCGAGGCTGGCCTGCTTCTTTTCGTCGCTGGGTGAACAGCCGCCGCTGATCAGCAGCGCCAGACCGAGGCCGAAGCTGGCCAAAGGCAATCGCAAATCCATTTTCCAGTCTTCCTGTCCAGTGTCGATGGGCGGTGGCAATGGCTTCGACACTAGCAGAAAAAACGTTCGGAAAAACCCGTGGGTCAGGGGATTGTCTGTGGTTTATGGGCTTTTGGCGCGCTGATATACTCGCCGCCGTTTTTACACCGGGTACGAGATTCAATGGAACGTTTTATCGAAAATGCAATGTATGCCTCACGCTGGCTGCTGGCGCCGATCTACTTCGGATTGTCCCTGGGCCTGCTGGCACTGGCATTGAAGTTTTTCCAGGAAGTCTTCCACGTTATTCCCAATGTGTTCTCCATGGCCGAGTCCGACCTGATCCTGGTGCTGCTGTCGCTGATCGACATGGCGCTGGTGGGTGGCCTGCTGGTGATGGTGATGATTTCCGGCTACGAAAATTTCGTGTCGCAACTGGACATCGATGAGGACAAGGAAAAGCTCAGCTGGCTGGGCAAGATGGATTCTTCGTCGTTGAAGATGAAAGTGGCGGCGTCCATCGTCGCGATCTCCTCGATCCACCTGCTGCGGGTGTTCATGGACGCCAAGAACACCCCCACCGAGTACCTGCTGTGGTACGTGGTGATCCACATGACCTTCGTGATCTCGGCATTTGCCATGGGGTACCTGGACAAGCTGACCAAGCACTGACCGCCCCCTGCCCACCGGACACCTGCCGCCCGGCCGTTGCGAAACGGACGGGCGGCGTTGTTTGTGGCTTGTGCTTTTTCCGGGCGGGGCATATGCCTGTAGGGGTCATGGCTTTCAATTGCACGAGGTGCGCTCATGAACCTGCAGGAAATGAATGCCTACGCCATTGCCGGAAAAGTCGATGAGTTGAACCTGATTTCGCTGGAAGGCGGAATCTACCTGCTTGAGGCGCGCATGCACGGGGCTGCATACCCGTTGAGCGATGCCCATGGGCAGATGTTTCATCTGCGTTCGGTGGAGCATGCCCGTGAAGTGCTGCAGTCGTTTCCCAAGCTGCCGTTCAACCTGATCCACACCTCGGTGCATGACGAGATGTGCGGGTTGTCTGCCAGCGCCGAGGAAAGCCTCAAGGTGCCGATCACCCTGCACTCCGGCTGGTAGCGCCGGGGTTGCGCTGATTGTCGCCGGACTTCTGTGCTAGTCTGCTCGCCCTTTTGGTTCCGGGCGCTCCGGAAGGTGCTGTGTTTCCACGGCCTTTCCCGAGCCGTCCGCACAGCGGAGCAGTGTCATGTCCGAAGTAAATCTGTCCACCGACGAAACCCGCGTCAGCTACGGCATCGGCCGTCAGCTGGGCGACCAACTGCGTGACAACCCGCCACCGGGCGTGAGCCTGGATGCAATCCTGGCCGGTCTGACCGACGCTTTCGCCGGTAAGCCAAGCCGTGTGGGTCAGGAAGAAATGTCTGCCAGCTTCAAGGTCATCCGCGAAATCATGCAGGCTGAAGCCGCTGCCAAGGCCGAAGCGGCTGCCGGTGCCGGTCTGGCATTCCTGGCGGAAAACGCCAAGCGTGAAGGCATCACCACCCTGGCTTCCGGCCTGCAGTTCGAAGTGCTGACCCAGGGCGAAGGCGCCAAGCCATCCCGTGAAGACAGCGTTCGCACTCACTACCACGGCACCCTGATCGACGGCACTGTGTTCGACAGCTCCTACGAGCGCGGCCAGCCTGCCGAATTCCCGGTTGGCGGCGTGATCGCTGGCTGGACCGAAGCGCTGCAACTGATGAACGCCGGTAGCAAATGGCGTCTGTACGTGCCGAGCGAACTGGCTTACGGCGCACAAGGCGTGGGCAGCATCCCGCCGCACAGCGTTCTGGTGTTCGACGTCGAGCTGCTGGACGTTCTGTAACCCCTGTAGGAGCCAGCTTGCTGGCGATGAAGTCTGCGCACTCGCGGTCTGCTCATCGCCGGCAAGCTTGCCCCTTGATCGGCTTTGGTTTCATAGACGGATTTTTGCGCTCAGGCTTTGACCATCGGTGCCGGTCGGCCGCAAGGCTCTGGCGTAGCAGAACAAAAACAGGTTGCGCACCAATTCCTTGAGTACCAGCGGTTCGCTGGAGCTCAGGCCGTTCAGGTCCAGATCTCCCTGGTCCTGCAGCTCGTTCAGGGCTTCCTCTTCCAGTACCGCACAGACTTCCCCGGTTTCCCGATGCAGGATTCGCAGGTAAGGGTGTGGGCGGTCCAGCCAGGCATCAATCAAATAAGTCATGGTCGTCATCTCCTTGAATGGGGTTCAATGAGAATAATTCTTATTCAATGAATAGCAAGTGCCTATTGGCGGTTTCTGCTTTTTTCTGTGCAGAAATTGTTTTCGATCAAATCGACTGGCTTTTTGCTAGCAAGGTTGCGGGTTGACCGAGCGGGGAGGGACGCAGGGGGGGAACCCTCTCGCGGCGGGCGCGAGAGGGGCTGGATTCAGACCTTGCGGACGAACTCGGACTTGAGTTTCATCGGGCCGATTCCGTCGATCTTGCAGTCGATGTCATGGTCGCCATCGCACAGGCGGATGTTCTTGACCTTGGTGCCGACCTTGACCACCAGCGAGGTGCCCTTGACCTTGAGGTCCTTGATCACGGTAATGGTGTCGCCGTCTTGCAGCACGTTGCCCACCGAATCTTTCTTCACGGCTTCATCGGATACGGCTTCGGCTTCACCGCTGGCGGACCACTCGTGGGCGCACTCAGGGCAGATCAGCTGGGTGCCGTCCTCGTAGGTGTATTCGGAATTGCATTTTGGGCAGGGTGGCAAAGTGCTCACTTAAGCTCCTCAAAGTCAGGATGGCTAAAAAGCGCACATTGTATAGGGTTTTGTGGGCGAGAGGGGATGAAGGGGGGGGCAGAGCAACGAGCCGGCTCCTGTGATGAGCAGGAGCCGGGCTGTTTAGTGGGTGCGGGCGACGGCGAATTCGCTCAGTTCCACCAGGGCATCGCGGTACTCGCTCGGTGGCAGGGCTTCCAGGCAAGTGATGGCGCGCGCGACGTAATCGCGGGCCAGTTGTGCGGTGTAGTCCAGGGAACCCGAGGCCTCGACGGCGGCACGGATGCTTTCCAGATCTTCGATGCCGCCTTTCTGGATCGCCTGGCGAACCAGGGCTGCCTGCTCCGGTGTGCCTTCGCGCATGGTGTAGATCAGCGGCAGCGTCGGCTTGCCTTCTGCCAGATCGTCACCGACGTTCTTGCCCAGGGTCTCGGCATCGCCGCGGTAGTCCAGCAGGTCGTCCACCAGTTGGAAGGCCACGCCCAGATGGTCGCCAAAGGTGCGCAGGGCTTCGGCCTGTTCCTCGGTGGCGCCGGCCAGTGCGGCGGCGCTGTGGGTCGAGGCTTCGAAGAGCATCGCGGTCTTGCCGCGGATGACTTCCATGTAGGTTTCTTCGGTGGTGCTGGCGTCACGCACCTTGGAGAGCTGCAGGACTTCGCCTTCAGCGATGATCCGGGTGGCCTGGGACAGGATGCGCATGACCGGCATCGAGCCGAGCTCGACCATCATTTCGAACGAGCGCGAGTACAGGAAGTCGCCCACCAGTACGCTGGGAGCGTTGCCCCACATGGCGTTGGCGGTTGAGCGGCCACGGCGCATGCCGGACATGTCGACCACGTCGTCATGCAGCAGAGTGGCGGTGTGCAGGAATTCGATGGTGGCGGCCAGCAGGCGCAGGTCGTCGCCTTCGCGGCCCAGGGCCTTGCCGCACAGCAGCACCAATAAAGGACGCAGGCGCTTGCCTCCGGCCGAGGTGATGTAATCGCCGATTTTGGAAACCAGCGGAACTCGGGAGGTCAGCTGTTTCTTGATGATGCCGTCGACGGCGCTAAAATCGTCCGCCACCGCGCGGTAGAAAGCTTGGGGTTGCATCAGCGACAGGTGCTCCAGAAGGGTTGCGCGGCATGCTAGGACCCACGTCCGCGGGTGTCAAGGCGCGGTCCCGCAAGGCTAAAGCCCCGACGGGCTGTAATTTGTCAGGGTAAAACACTGGGGTATAGTCGCGTGCTGCCATTAAACCCAGGTTTCAGGGGGTTAGGTCCCCGGCGCCAGGGCTGGCAGCGTTGTCCGGCGTGGCCTGAACGGCACTTGCAAGGCCATTGAGCCTTGCGTACAATCGCGCACCCTGAACTTCCTGGGCAGCACCTGCCTTACGCAATTGCACTTGGGCCGTTCCAGCCCCATGCAGCCATGCCAGCCAATACCTCTTCTTATAAAGAGCTGGGTGAGCAGGATTATCGGAGAAATACCATGTACGCAGTAATCGTTACCGGCGGTAAGCAATACAAGGTCGCTGAAGGTGAATACCTGAAGATCGAAAAACTGGAAGTCGCTACTGGCGAATCCGTGACTTTTGACCGCGTTCTGTTGGTCGCCAACGGCGACGACGTGAACATCGGCGCACCTGTTGTTGCTGGCGCAACCGTCAAGGCTGAAGTGATCTCCCAAGGTCGTCACGATAAAGTCCGCATCATCAAGTTCCGTCGCCGTAAGCACCACATGAAGCGTATGGGCCACCGCCAGTGGTTCACCGAGATCAAAATCACCGGTATTCAGGCTTAATTTCAGCCTAATTCCTCACTAGGAGAATTGAACTCATGGCACACAAAAAAGCTGGTGGTAGTACCCGTAACGGTCGCGACTCAGAAGCCAAACGCCTTGGCGTGAAGATGTATGGCGGCCAGGTCATCAAGGCCGGCAACATCATCGTGCGTCAGCGCGGCACCCAATTCCACGCTGGCTACGGCGTTGGCATGGGTAAAGATCACACCCTGTTCGCGAAAATCGAAGGCGTGATCAAGTTTGAAGTAAAAGGCGCCTTCGGTCGTCGTTACGTGAGCGTCGTCGCAGCTTAATTGCGCGATCGCTGGAAAAGCCCTGTCTCGCGACGGGGCTTTTTCGTTTGTGGGATGAGTCTCTTGCAAAACTGTTTGTACGAGCTGCCAGCGTTGGATGTTTCGGTCGTTGATTGAGGTCGCTGCGCTCATTTTTGCAAGAGTCTTATGTCTTAGTGCTTTTCAGCTCGCCCGTGTGGCGAGAGGCGTTTGAACATGAAGTTTGTTGATGAAGTATCGATTCGAGTAAAGGCTGGCGACGGCGGCAATGGTTGCATGAGTTTCCGTCGGGAAAAGTTCATCGAAAACGGTGGTCCCAACGGTGGTGATGGTGGTGATGGCGGCTCGATCTACATGGTCGCCGACGAAAACCTCAATACCCTGGTGGACTACCGCTACACCCGGCACTTCGATGCCGAGCGCGGCTCCAACGGCGGCAGTACCGACTGTACCGGCAAGAAGGGTGAGGATCTGGAGCTGCGGGTTCCGGTCGGTACCACGATCATTGATGCGGGCACTCAGGAAGTCATTGGCGACCTGACCAAGGCTGGCCAGCGGTTGATGGTGGTGCAGGGCGGCTGGCACGGTTTGGGCAACACCCGTTTCAAGTCCAGTACCAACCGTGCGCCGCGCCAGACCACTCCGGGCAAGCCGGGTGAGCAGCGTGATCTCAAGCTGGAGCTGAAGGTGTTGGCGGACGTGGGTCTGCTGGGCTTGCCGAATGCGGGCAAAAGTACCTTTATCCGCTCGGTGTCCGCGGCCAAGCCGAAGGTGGCCGATTACCCGTTCACCACCCTGGTGCCGAACCTGGGTGTGGTCAGCGTCGATCGCTGGAAGAGCTTCGTGATCGCCGATATTCCGGGTCTGATCGAGGGTGCTTCCGATGGTGCCGGCCTGGGGATTCGCTTCCTCAAGCACCTGGCGCGTACGCGCATCCTGCTGCACCTGGTGGACATGGCGCCGCTGGATGAAAGCAGCCCGGCGGATGCGGCAGAGGTGATTGTCAATGAGTTGATGAAGTTCAGCCCGTCCCTGGCCGAGCGCGAGCGCTGGCTGGTGCTGAACAAGTCCGATCAGATCCTCGAGGAAGAGCGCGAGGAGCGGGTCAAGGAAATCGTTGATCGCCTGGAGTGGACGGGGCCGGTATACGTGATCTCGGCCATCTCCAAGGATGGTACCGAGCGCTTGAGCCGCGACATCATGCGTTACCTGGAGGATCGTGCCGATCGCCTGGCAGCCGACCCTGCCTATGCCGACGAGCTGGCTGAGCTGGATCAGCGCATCGAAGACGAGGCGCGTGCCCAGTTGCAAGCCCTCGACGATCAGCGTGCTCTGCGCCGCAGTGGCGTGAAGAGCGTCCATGACATCGGTGACGATGACTGGGACGAAGAAGACGTTGACGATGAAGATGGTCCGGAAATCATTTACGTCCGCGACTGATTCGGCAGGAGCGGGCTTGCCCCGCGAAGACGGTTTATCTGGCAGGGTGCGGTGTTATCATCGCTGCCAAGCCAGCTTCCAAGGCGCCGCTCATTTGAGCGGCGTTTTGGTGTCTGCAGGATACAAATACGAATAACCCCATGAGTGGCGCTCGGTCGCGTCGCTCGCTGGCAAAGGTTGAATAAGATGCGGAGCAAGGTGACAGGTGCGCAGCGCTGGGTCGTTAAGATCGGCAGTGCGCTGCTGACGGCGGACGGCAAGGGGCTGGATCGCACGGCAATGGGTGTGTGGGTGGAGCAGATGGTGGCCTTGCATGAGGCCGGCGTCGAGCTGGTACTGGTTTCCTCCGGTGCTGTAGCGGCCGGCATGAGCCGCCTGGGCTGGACCGCACGACCGAGTGCGATGCATGAGTTGCAGGCCGCTGCGGCCATCGGCCAGATGGGGCTGGTGCAGGCCTGGGAGTCGAGCTTTGCCGAGCATGGCCGGCATACTGCACAGATTCTCCTGACCCATGACGACCTCTCCGATCGCAAGCGCTACCTCAATGCTCGCAGTACCTTGCGTGCCCTGGTGGAGCTCAAGGTGATCCCGGTGATCAACGAGAACGACACCGTGGTGACCGACGAGATCCGCTTTGGCGACAACGATACTCTGGCGGCGCTGGTGGCCAACCTGGTTGAGGCTGATCTGCTGGTGATTCTTACCGACCGTGACGGCATGTTCGATGCCGACCCGCGTAACAATCCTGATGCCCAGCTGATCTATGAGGCGCGGGCCGACGACCCGGCGCTGGATGCGGTGGCCGGTGGTACGGGCGGTGCGCTGGGGCGTGGCGGCATGCAGACCAAGTTGCGTGCGGCGCGGCTGGCTGCGCGTTCCGGGGCGCATACAATCATCGTTGGTGGGCGTCTGGATCGCGTGCTGGACCGCCTCAAGGCTGGCGAGCGCATCGGCACCTTGCTGTCGCCGGAGCGCGGCATGCTGGCGGCGCGCAAGCAGTGGCTGGCCGGGCATCTGCAGACCCGCGGCACCCTGGTGCTGGATGAGGGGGCGGTGTCGGCTCTGTCCCAGGGTAACAAGAGCCTGTTGCCGGTGGGGGTCAAGCAGGTCCAGGGTGGTTTCCGGCGTGGTGAGATGGTGGTGTGCGTAGCGCCGGATGGTCGTGAAATTGCTCGTGGCCTGGCCAACTACAGTGCGCTTGAGGCGCAGAAGATCATTGGTCAGCCGTCCGACGCTATTGTCGGTGTCCTGGGGTATATGGCGGAGCCTGAACTGGTACACCGCGATAACCTGATTCTGGTGTAAGTGGCGTAAGGAAAAGCGTATGCGCGTAGCAAAAGGATTGTTGGGCTTGCTCTTGGCGATGCCGTTCATGGCTTCGGCCGAGGAGATTGGCCAGGTGTCCACGGTGTTCAAGTTTGTCGGGCCGAATGACCGGATCGTGGTCGAGGCGTTCGATGATCCCAAGGTCGATGGGGTGACGTGCTATCTGTCGCGAGCCAAGACGGGTGGGCTCAAGGGTGGCCTGGGCCTGGCGGAAGATCGTGCGGAAGCCTCCATTGCCTGTCGTCAGGTGGGGCCTATTGCGTTCAAGGGTGAGCTCAAGGATGGCGACGAGGTATTCAAGGAGCGCACCTCGCTGGTATTCAAGACCATGCAGGTGGTGCGTTTCCTGGATAAGAAGCGCAATACCCTGGTGTACCTGGTCTACAGCGATCGCCTGATCGAGGGCAGTCCGCAGAATGCGGTGACGGCTATCCCGATCCTGCCCTGGCCGCACCCGTAACGGAGTTTCTCCTGGCATGCTGGCCCTCTGTTGAAGGCGGGGCTGGTTTGCCGGGTGGGTAAATCGCGGGCAATAAAAAACCGACCCTTGGGTCGGTTTTTTAACAAGCGTGTCGCTTAGGCTGCAGCAGCAAGGTTCAGAGCCTTGATGTGGCCATTCAGACGACCTTTATGGCGAGCAGCCTTGTTCTTGTGGATGATGCCTTTATCGGCCATGCGGTCGATAACTGGCACAGCCAGAACATAAGCAGCTTGCGCTTTTTCAGCGTCTTTTGCGTCGATGGCTTTAACTACATTCTTGATGTAGGTACGAACCATGGAACGCAGGCTGGCGTTGTGGCTGCGACGCTTCTCAGCCTGTTTTGCACGTTTTTTGGCGGAAGGTGAGTTGGCCACCGTCGAGCTCCTCGAAAGACTTTTTGGGAAATAGCAAACAAAATAGGCCGCGAATCATGCCGATGAGTTGAAGTCTTGTCAAGGGCGGGTGATGCGTTCCGCTGAGTGGTCGATCTGAAGAGGCGGGATATTTATTTCCGGCGCTTGACCTGTAAACTCGCGAGCTTTGGCTCTGTGCTGTTGCGGCGCGGAGTATCGCATAAGTGGGTGTCTTTTCGCCTGCTGTTTATCTACAAGGCGCAAAACCTTTTCATGAACCTGCTCAAGTCGTTGGCCGCCGTCAGCTCTATCACGATGCTTTCCCGGATACTGGGGTTTGTGCGTGACACCATCATCGCGCGCACTTTCGGTGCCGGGATGGCCACCGATGCCTTCTTCATTGCCTTCAAGCTGCCCAACCTGCTGCGGCGCATCTTTGCCGAAGGAGCGTTCTCCCAGGCGTTCGTGCCGATCCTGGCGGAATACAAGAGCCAGCAGGGGGAAGAGGCGACCCGTACCTTCATTGCCTATGTCTCGGGTCTGCTGACCCTGGTCCTGGCGCTGGTGACGGCTTTGGGCATCATCGCCGCGCCCTGGGTGATCTGGGCCACGGCACCGGGGTTCGTCGACTCTCCGGAAAAGTTCGCCCTGACCTCTGACCTGTTGCGGGTGACCTTTCCTTATATATTGCTGATCTCGCTGTCGTCTCTGGCCGGGGCAATCCTCAATACCTGGAATCGTTTCTCGGTGCCGGCCTTCGTGCCGACCCTGCTCAACGTCAGCATGATCATTTTTGCGGTGTTTCTCACGCCGTACTTCGATCCGCCAGTGATGGCTCTGGGCTGGGCGGTGCTGGCTGGTGGCCTGGCGCAGTTGCTGTATCAGCTGCCGCACCTGAAGAAGATCGGCATGCTGGTGCTGCCACGCCTGAACCTGCGGGATACCGGGGTCTGGCGGGTGATGAAGCAGATGCTGCCGGCGATTCTCGGGGTTTCGGTGAGCCAGATCTCGTTGATCATCAACACCATCTTCGCCTCTTTCCTGGTAGCCGGTTCGGTGTCGTGGATGTATTACGCCGACCGCCTGATGGAGCTGCCGTCCGGTGTGCTGGGGGTGGCGCTGGGCACCATTCTTCTGCCGACCCTGGCCAAGACCTACGCCAGCAAGGACCGCCACGAGTATTCGCGGATTCTCGATTGGGGCCTGCGCCTGTGTTTCATCCTGGTGCTGCCGTGCTCCCTGGCCCTGGGTATCCTCGCTGAGCCGCTGACTGTGTCACTGTTCCAATACGGTGAGTTCAGTGCCTTCGATGCGTCCATGACCCAGCGTGCGCTGGTGGCTTATGCCGTGGGTTTGCTGGGGATCATCGTGATCAAGGTGCTGGCGCCGGGCTTCTATGCGCAGCAGAACATTCGTACACCGGTGAAAATCGCCATCTTTACGCTGATCGTCACCCAACTGCTGAACCTGGCCTTTATCGGCCCCCTGAAACACGCGGGCCTGGCCCTGGCCATCAGCGCCGGGGCCTGTATCAACGCCGGACTGCTGTTCTACCAGTTGCGCAAGCAGCAGATGTTCCAGCCGCTGCCAGGGTGGGGGCGGTTCACCTTGAAGTTGCTGTTGGCGGTCGCGGTCATGTCCGCGGTATTGCTGGGCCTGATGCATTTCATGCCGGCCTGGGATCAAGGCCACATGCTCCAGCGGTTCCTGCGCCTGGGCGTGCTGGTGGTGGCTGGGGTGGTGGCATATTTCGGCATGCTGGCGCTGCTGGGCTTCCGTTTGCGCGACTTCAATCGCAAGGCCTTGAACTGACGGCTGTTTAGTCGCCAGGGCAGGGCAGGCATCGGTTTTGTCGGATCAACCACATTGGGTGCGGTGCTGCCTGTCGTCGGCCGCCGGGTGTGGTTATAATCGACCACTTTATGAGCAAGAAGCGCGTTATGCAGCTGGTTCGAGGCCTCCACAATCTGCGCCCCCAGCATCGGGGCTGCGTCGCCACTATTGGCAACTTTGACGGTGTTCACCGTGGTCACCAGGCTATCCTGGGCCGGCTGCGCGAACGTGCGCTCGAGTTGGGCGTGCCCAGCTGCGTGGTGATTTTCGAGCCCCAGCCGCGGGAATTCTTTGCCCCCGAGACGGCTCCGGCGCGTCTGGCCCGCCTGCGGGACAAGCTGCAGTTGCTGGCTGACGCCGGTGTCGACCGGGTGCTGTGCCTGGCCTTCAACCAGCGCCTGAGCAAACTCAGCGCCAGCGAGTTCGTCGAGCGAATCCTGGTGGATGGCCTGGGTGTACAGCACCTGGAAGTGGGTGATGACTTCCGCTTCGGTTGCGACCGGGTCGGTGATTTTGACTTCTTGCAGCAGGCCGGAGCCACCCACGGCTTTACCGTGGAGGCGGCGCAGACCGTCGAGCTCGACGGCCTGCGGGTGAGTAGTACCCAGGTTCGCAATGCCCTGGCCGCCGCCGATTTCGATCTGGCCGAGCGCCTGCTGGGTCGCCCGTACCGCATTGCCGGGCGGGTGTTGCACGGCCAGAAACTGGCGCGCCAGTTGGGTACGCCCACTGCCAATGTGCAGTTGAAGCGCCGTCGCGTGCCGCTTTCCGGGGTGTACCTGGTGAGCGTCGAGCTCGATGGCAGGACCTGGCCCGGCGTCGCCAATATCGGCGTGCGGCCCACGGTTGCAGGTGATGGCAAGGCCCACCTGGAAGTACATCTTTTAGATTTTGCCGGCGATCTGTATGACCGGCGTTTGACGGTGGTTTTCCACCACAAGCTGCGTGAAGAGCAGCGTTTCGCCTCCCTGGAGGCGTTGAAGACGGCGATCAATGCGGATGTTGCCGCCGCCCGTGCCCAAGTGGCACGTATCCATAGCGCCAATCGCTAATGAAGAGCCTTAAATGACCGACTATAAAGCCACGTTAAACCTTCCGGACACCGCCTTCCCAATGAAGGCCGGCCTGCCTCAGCGCGAACCACAGATTCTGCAGCGTTGGGACAGCATTGGCCTGTACGGAAAGTTGCGCGAGATTGGCAAGGATCGTCCCAAGTTCGTACTGCACGACGGTCCTCCCTATGCCAACGGCTCGATTCACATCGGTCATGCGGTCAACAAGATTCTCAAGGACATGATCATCCGCTCGAAAACCCTGGCGGGTTTCGACGCGCCTTACGTTCCTGGCTGGGACTGCCACGGTCTGCCGATCGAGCACAAGGTCGAGGTGACCCACGGCAAGAACCTGTCCTCGGACCAGACCCGCGAGCTGTGCCGCGCCTACGCTTCCGAGCAGATCGAAGGGCAGAAGGCCGAGTTCATCCGCCTGGGTGTGCTGGGCGACTGGGCCAATCCCTACAAGACCATGAACTTCGCCAACGAGGCCGGCGAGATCCGTGCCCTGGCGGAAATGGTCAAGGGCGGCTTCGTGTTCAAGGGCCTGAAGCCGGTGAACTGGTGCTTCGACTGCGGCTCGGCCCTGGCTGAAGCAGAAGTCGAGTATCAGGACAAGAAGTCCGCGACCATCGACGTGGCCTTCCCGGTCGCCGACGAAGCCAAGCTGGCCGGCGCCTTCGGCCTGGCCAAGCTGGCCAAGCCTGCTGCCATCGTGATCTGGACCACCACCCCCTGGACCATCCCGGCCAACCAGGCGCTGAACGTACACCCTGAGTTCAACTATGCCCTGGTCGACACCGGCGAACGCCTGCTGGTGCTGGCCGAAGAGCTGGTGGAATCCTGCCTGGCCCGCTACAACCTGGAAGGCTCGGTGATTGCCACGGCTCCAGGTTCGGCCCTGGAACTGATCAATTTCCGTCATCCGTTCTACGATCGTCTGTCGCCGGTGTATCTGGCCGAATACGTGGAGCTGGGTGCCGGCACTGGCGTGGTTCACTCGGCCCCGGCCTATGGTGAAGACGACTTCGTGACCTGCAAGCGTTATGGCATGGTCAACGACGACATCCTCAACCCGGTGCAGAGCAACGGTGTCTACGCGACATCGCTGGAGTTCTTCGGCGGCCAGTTCATCTGGAAGGCCAACCCGGCCATTGTCGACAAGCTGAGCGAAGTCGGTGCGCTGCTGCACACCGAAACCATCAGCCACAGCTACATGCACTGCTGGCGCCACAAGACCCCGCTGATCTATCGCGCCACCGCGCAGTGGTTCGTTGGCATGGACAAGCAGCCGGAAGCCGGCGACACCCTGCGCCAACGCGCCCTGCAAGCCATCGAAGACACCCAGTTCGTACCGGCCTGGGGCCAGGCACGCCTGCACTCGATGATCGCCAACCGCCCGGACTGGTGCATCTCCCGCCAGCGCAACTGGGGTGTGCCGATCCCGTTCTTCCTGAACAAGGAAAGCGGCGACCTGCACCCACGCACTGTCGAGCTGATGGAAGAAGTGGCCCAGCGCGTCGAGCAGGAAGGCATCGAGGCCTGGTTCAAGATGGACGCCGCTGAGCTGCTGGGCGACGAAGCCGCCCAGTACGACAAGATCAGCGACACCCTGGACGTCTGGTTCGACTCCGGGACCACTCACTGGCACGTGCTGCGCGGTTCGCACCCCATGGGCCACGAAAGCGGTCCGCGGGCCGACCTGTACCTGGAGGGCTCCGACCAGCACCGTGGCTGGTTCCACTCGTCCCTGCTCACCGGTTGCGCCATCGACAACCACGCGCCGTACCGCGAACTGTTGACCCACGGCTTCACCGTGGACGAGAACGGCCGCAAGATGTCCAAGTCCCTGGGCAACGTGATCGCGCCACAGAAGGTCAACGACACCCTGGGTGCCGACATCATGCGCCTGTGGGTCTCGGCCACCGACTACTCCGGCGAGATGGCGGTTTCCGATCAGATCCTGCAGCGCAGCGCCGACGCCTACCGGCGGATCCGCAACACTGCGCGTTTCCTGCTTTCCAACCTGAGCGGCTTCAACCCGGCCACCGACCTGCTGCCGGCCGAAGACATGCTGGCCCTGGACCGTTGGGCCGTGGACCGTACCTTGTTGCTGCAGCGCGAGCTGGAGCTGCACTACGGCGAATACCGCTTCTGGAACGTCTACTCCAAGGTGCACAACTTCTGCGTGCAGGAGTTGGGCGGCTTCTACCTCGACATCATCAAGGACCGCCAGTACACCACCGGCGCCAACAGCAAGGCGCGCCGCTCGGCGCAGACCGCGCTGTACCACATCTCCGAAGCGCTGGTGCGCTGGATCGCACCGATCCTGGCCTTCACCGCCGATGAGCTGTGGGAATACCTGCCGGGCGAGCGTAACGAATCCGTGATGCTCAACACCTGGTACGAAGGCCTGACCGAATTGCCCGCGGACTTCGAACTGGGCCGCGAGTACTGGGAAGGCGTGATGGCCGTCAAGGTTGCGGTGAACAAGGAGCTGGAAGTTCAGCGCGCGGCCAAGGCCGTCGGTGGCAACCTGCAAGCCGAAGTCACCCTGTTTGCCGAGGATGGCCTGGCCGCTGACCTGGCCAAGCTGAGCAACGAACTGCGTTTCGTGCTGATCACCTCGACCGCCAGCCTGGCCCCGTTTGCCCAGGCACCAGCGGACGCCGTGGCCACCGAAGTACCGGGCCTCAAGCTCAAAGTCGTCAAGTCGGCCTTCCCCAAGTGCGCCCGTTGCTGGCACTGCCGTGAAGACGTCGGTGTGCACCCTGAGCACCCGGAAATCTGCGGTCGTTGTGTAGACAACATCAGCGGAGCAGGCGAGGTCCGTCACTATGCCTAACGCCGCAGGCCGTTTCGGCCGTCTGGGCTGGCTGTGGTTGAGCGTGCTGGTCCTGGTCATCGACCAGGTCAGCAAGCTGCACTTCGAAAGTTCGCTGAGCATGTACCAGCAGATTGTGGTGATCCCGGATTACTTCAGTTGGACCCTGGCCTACAACACCGGCGCCGCCTTCAGCTTCCTCGCTGACGGCTCCGGCTGGCAGCGCTGGCTGTTCGCCCTGATCGCGATTGCGGTCAGTGCGGTGCTGGTGGTCTGGCTCAAGCGTCTGGGGCGCAATGAAACCTGGCTGGCCATCGCTCTGGCGCTGGTGCTGGGCGGGGCCCTGGGTAACCTGTACGACCGCATCGCACTGGGCCATGTGATCGATTTCATCCTGGTGCACTGGCAGAACCGCTGGTACTTCCCGGCATTCAACTTCGCCGACAGTGCCATTACCGTTGGCGCGGTGATGCTGGCCCTGGATATGTTCAAGAGCAAGAAAACCGGAGAAGCCGTTCATGACTGAACAGGTATTGACTGAGCAACGCATCGGTCAGAACACGGAAGTCACTTTGCATTTCGCATTGCGCCTGGAGAACGGCGACACCGTAGACAGCACGTTCGACAAGGCCCCGGCGACCTTCAAGGTCGGCGATGGCAACCTGCTGCCAGGGTTCGAGGCGGCGCTGTTCGGCTTCAAGGCCGGCGACAAGCGCAACCTGACCATCGAACCGGAAAACGCCTTCGGCCAGCCCAACCCGCAGAACGTGCAGGTCATCCCGCGTTCGCAGTTCCAGGACATGGAGCTTTCGGAAGGCTTGCTGGTGATCTTCAACGATGCGGCGAACACCGAGTTGCCAGGTGTGGTCAAAACTTTCGATGACGCGCAGGTGACCATCGATTTCAACCACCCGCTGGCCGGCAAGACCTTGACCTTCGACGTTGAAATCATCGACGTCAAAGCGCTTTAAAAGCATCGCCGGCATGCCGTCTTCTATTATCCAGGAGCCGGCTGCAGGCGATCCGCTGTCTACAACGATCTAACTTCTTGCGCGCAAGACACGAGGCACAGCATGCAAATCAAACTCGCCAACCCCCGTGGCTTCTGCGCCGGCGTGGACCGGGCGATCGAAATCGTCAATCGCGCCCTGGAAGTCTTCGGGCCGCCGATCTACGTCCGGCATGAAGTGGTGCACAACAAATTTGTCGTCGAAGACCTGCGCAATCGTGGAGCGATCTTCGTCGAAGAGCTGGACCAGGTGCCGGATGATGTCATCGTCATCTTCAGCGCCCACGGTGTTTCCCAGGCGGTGCGCAGCGAGGCTGCAGGTCGTGGCCTCAAAGTGTTCGACGCCACCTGCCCGCTGGTGACCAAGGTGCATATCGAAGTGGCGCGCTACAGCCGCGACGGCCGTGAATGCATCCTGATCGGCCACGCCGGCCACCCCGAGGTCGAAGGCACCATGGGCCAATACGACGCCAGCAATGGCGGCGCCATCTACCTGGTGGAAGACGAAAAGGATGTGGCCGAATTGCAGGTGCGCAACCCCGAGCGCCTGGCATTCGTGACCCAGACCACCTTGTCCATGGATGACACCAGCCGGGTGATCGATGCCTTGCGCACGCGCTTTCCGGCCATCGGCGGGCCACGCAAGGACGACATCTGCTACGCCACGCAGAACCGTCAGGACGCGGTCAAGCAACTGGCCGACGAATGCGACGTGGTGCTGGTGGTCGGCAGCCCCAACAGCTCCAACTCCAACCGCCTGCGCGAGCTGGCCGAACGCATGGCCACCCCGGCCTACCTGATCGACGGTGCCGAAGACCTGCAGCGCAGCTGGTTCGATGGAGTGGAGCGCATCGGCATTACCGCCGGCGCCTCGGCCCCGGAAGTGCTGGTGCGTGGCGTGATCCAGCAACTGCAGGCCTGGGGTGCCACCGGCGCCGATGAGCTGGCCGGCCGCGAAGAAAACATCACCTTCTCCATGCCCAAAGAGCTGCGGGTTCGCTCGCTGCTCTGATCAGCCGACGCCTGCACACAAGGCCTGCTCGGCGTTTTCCCTGCGCAGGCTGACCCTCCCGCTACGTGACAGCACCACTTGATGGCGGCTGTACTCCTGGCCTGCCTGGCAGACATGGAGTGTTCCGGCCTGGAAGGCGCCACTGGGCAGCAGCGGATGGCCCAGGGCACTGAAGCGCACGAAGTGCTGCACCGGGCGATTGCCCACGATCAATACCTGCCCACTGCCTTGGCGCTCGATCAGTTGCGGGTTGCGTGCGTCCTGGGCGCCCTTGCCGCTGATATCCAGGATGATCCTCCAGCCCCGGCTCCAGTCGTCCTCCAGCCCATGGATCAAGACCGTGCGCTGGTGCAGGATCGCTGCCGCCCGGGCGTTGCGCAGGCCACTGGCGAGCATCTGCGCGGCGTCCTGCTGGCGATTGGAGCGCAGCAGCTCACTCATGGCGCTACCGGAAAGCGGCAGCAGCAGGGCCAGCAGAACCAGTGTGGTCAGCAGTTCAATCAGGCTGAAGCCTTTCTCATGCATGGGGTCTCCCTCCCTGGGGACGACGGTTTCACGCAATCCGTGCGTGTTCATTGAGCAAATGGCCAAAGCGCCGGTCTATGGAGGGTCCGGGCGCTTGCCTGTTATAGCCGATGACACTTCCAAGGCCGGCCATGAATTTGCATACAAAGGGTTTCACCTTGCTGGAATTGCTCGTCGCCCTGGCGATCGCGGCCCTTCTTCTGGGCCTGGTGGTGCCAGCCTATCGCACCACCGTGCAGCGAGTGCGTGCCGACACCGAGATCAATCAACTACACCAGGCCCTGGCTTACGCACGGTTGGAAGCGATCAATCGCCGCCAGAGGGTCGGGATTCGCCCGGCTGCCAAGGACGCTCCCTGGAACGGCGAATTAATGGTGTATGCGGGGCAGGACCCCGGAGGCAATGTATTGCGGGTTGTTCCAGCCATCAGTCCGGGGGCCACCCTGACGCTAACCTCAGATGACCACAGCATCGATTTCAATCGCCTCGGCGGCTTGGCGGCCAGTGATGCGCTGCACATCGTCTATGGACTGGACCAGCAGCGGCGGGTGATCAGTGTCTGTCTCAATGGGCGGGTGATAGCAGCGGAGAACTGCGGATGAACGTGCGGGATGCACAGGATGGCATGACCCTGATCGAGGTGCTGGTGGCGCTGTTGATACTGGCGGTGGGCCTGCTGGGTGCGGCGGCGGTGCAGATCAAGGCGCTGCAGTACACCGACAGCTCACGGATGACCACCCAGGCCAGCTTTATTGCCTATGACATGCTCGACCGGATCCGCGCCAACGCCGCCGCCGACTACAGCGTGGCGATACCGGCCGAGGGCAACCCGGGCAATGTGCGGGATCAGGACCTGTACGACTTCGCCGCCAATATCGCGAGCTTCGCCGGCCCCAGCGGCAAGGGCAGCATCAGCGTCAAGCAGCATGTCTACACCATTCGCATCACCTGGGACGACTCCCGTGCCGAAGGCCGGGAGGGCAGCCTGCGTAGCCTGGAGCTCAGCAGCCGGGTTGCAGCGCAACCGGGAGGCTTGCCGTGAACCGGGCCGATAGTGGCTTCGGCCTGGTGGAGATGATGCTGGCACTGGCCTTGAGCCTGGTGCTGGTACTGGGGGTGGCCCAGGTATTCATTGCGGCGAAGAACACCTACCAGAGTCAGAGCGCTGCCGCCTACCTGCAGGAGGATGCTCGCTTTGTCCTGAGCAAGATGCTTCAGGAAATCCGCATGGTGGGGCTGTTCGGTTGCCTGCGGACCATCAGTGATGCCAGCACGGCACGGGAGTTCTCGCACTATGCGGCGACACCGATCCAATGGGACAACGCCGAGCAGAAACTGACCCTGATCACCGCCGATGTCGGGGACGATGGCGGTACGCCGACCTGGAGCGTGGTCAGCGACTGCCAGCGCAGCGCCGTAGCCTATTCAGGCGCTCATCGAGGGGCCGGCGCTGAGCAGGTGTTCGCCCTGCGCCGGCTGTTCTACAGCCTGAAGAATCGCCAGTTGCTGCTGGGCAGTGGCCTTGGCAAGCAGCAAGCGGTGCTGCTGGACAACGTCGAAGCCTTTGATGTGAGTTTCGGCATGGCCCGTTCGGCCACAGACATTGCCGCCTCCAGCTACAGTCGCAACCCGTTGGACCCGGAACGGATCCGCAGTGTGCGCTTGCGCCTGACCCTGGTCGACCCCCATGACCGCGTGCGCCCGCAGACCTATAGCGTGGTCGCGGCCCTGCGCAACAGGTTGCCCTGATGACGCGCTTGCGAGGTCGGGTTCCTCTCGGGCAGCGGGGCATGGCGTTGCTGGTCAGCCTGGTTTTCCTGTTGCTGCTGACCCTGATCGGGCTCTCGTCGCTGCAGAACGCTACCCTGCAGGAAAAAATGGCCGCCAGCCTGACTCTGCACAACCACGCATTCCAGGCCGCCGAAGCTGCGCTGCGGGTGGGGGAGAGTGCGGTGCAGCAGGATGATTTCCGCTTGCCGGTATGTGCCAGCCCTGTTCAGTGCGCGCCTCCCGCCGAATCAGCGCTGGTCAAGGCTCCTGGAGTCAATGCTGCTTCGGCGGTGCTGTGGATCGCCAGCGGCTCTGGCTTCTACGGGGTGCAGAACCTCGGTGTTTCACAGGATGCGGTGAATGTGCCGAGCAATACTCCGGCCACCTTGTATCGCGTGACCGCTGTCGGTCTGGCCGGGCAATCGCGCAGTGTGCTGGAGAGCATCTATGCCAAGTATTGATCGGGGCATGCGTCGGCGCGGCTGGCGAAGCCTGGGCGCGCTGCTGCTGAGCCTGTTGCCGGTACCTCTAGCCATGGCGTTCAATCCTGCCAGCACCCCGCTTCTTGGTGCCGCGGCGGTGGCGCCGAACGTGATGCTGGTGCTGGATGACTCCCTCGGCATGAACAGCATTGTCCATGCCCGGGAGTTCGATCCGCTGCTCGCCCGGGCTGCGGTCTGGCGCTGTGCCGGAGTGGGGGGCGAGTGTGCTCGGGGTGAGCGACTTGCAGGCCAGGCGATTGCCTTGTCCAGCCTCGGCGAGTCGGGGTGCCGGGCAGGCTTTCACAGCTTCCATGATCCCGAGCGTGGGGTGCGCTGCCTGAAGCTGCCGGACCCGGTTGGGGCGGGAAATACGCTGTACTCCGCGGACTACCTGTCCTGGCTACTGGCGCAGGCCAAGGGACGGGAGCGAGACTTCACTGACGGTTCCATTCCCAACGACTACCGGATGAATGTGGCTCGGCGGCTGGCCACGGCCCTGGTGACCCGGTATCGCTGGCTGCGCCTGGGGTTGGCCACCTTCAACCCGCCGGCCCCGGGTGATCCGGGCCCTGGGGGTTACATTGCCCGTCCCATCAGCGACCTGTCGGCCATTGAAGGCGCTGTGAGCCCGGTCCAGGCCGAGGCCAATTACCAGGCCCTGCTGGCGACAATCAACGGCCTCAAGGCCGGCGGTCATACGCCGTTGGCGGAAACCTACTACGAGATCACCCGCTACCTGCGCGGCATGGTGCCGTACTACAACCTTTCACCGGCGCTCTACAGCAGCCCCATTCAATACCGTTGCCAGAAGAACTACGGGGTGGTGATCAGTGCCGGCGCGGCGGATCACGATACTCAGTTCCCGCTCAACGACCCTTTGGGGGCGGGGCGCCTGCCCAACTGGGACGGGATCGGCAACGATGGTGGCGAGCGCGATGGGCAGACCCTGTTCCTCGATGACCTGGCCAAGTTCGCCTTCGATATCGACTTGCGTGGCCCAGGAGTGGATGAGGCCGGTAAAAGCTGGGCGGCGGTGGATTTCCCCCGTCAGTACCTGAATACCTTCACGGTGGGTTTCCAGGCCCACAATCCTCTGCTGATGGGCGCTGCGGACTACGGCCAGGGTGAGTATTTCCAGGCCCGCAGCAACCTTGAACGCGTGCTGGCAAGCGTTCTGGGCGAAGGCGTAGCCAGTGCCGTGACTGCCGGCAGTGGTGTACTGGATGCCGCCAGTGGTCGTTATTACCAGAGCCAGTACGACCCGGTCGATTGGCATGGCACGATCCGCGCCTACGGCATCGACAATCAGGGCCGAGTGGCTGTCGGTTCGCCGTTGTGGAGCAGCGATAGTGGCGTGGATGGTGCCGGCGCGGCGGTAATCCATGAGACCTGGAACACTGCCAGCCGGCGTCCGGTGAGCCTGGCCTACGGCAACTTGTCCACCGCTCAGCGTGGCGAACTTGAGCAGTCGTTGCCTGCAGGTGTCAGTGGCGCCGAGTTACTGCGCTGGAGCCAGGGCCGCTCCGTGAGCGGGCTCAGGGAGCGCCGCTATCAGTTGGGAGATATCGTCAATTCGCCGCTGGTGCTGGCAACTGCCGGGCAGCGCAGTGCTGTCGATGGGGCTGCCGGGGGCGACTACAGCCGCTACCTGGCACAGAAAGCCACGGCCATGGCGACGCGCTTGTTGGTGAACAGCAATGACGGGTTGTTCAATGTGCTGGACCCGGCCAGCGGTGAGCGCCTCTATGGCTACATGCCCTCCAGCGCGTTGGGCGCCCTGGCGCAGGTCGCCGATCCCGGTTATCGGCGGGGCGAGCGCCATCGCTATCTGGTGGATGGTCCCCTGGCGGTGTTCGATGGGCAGCGGGGCGGTGCCTGGCAAACCCTGGCCCTGGGGGGCGTCGGGGCGGGCGGCAAGAGTTTCTTTGCGGTGCGTCTGTTCGACGCCGTGCACGGCAATACGCCTGGCGCCTTGTGGGAAATCGGCGCTCCTCCCGAGCCGGACCGCAATCATCCTTTCAATGACCTGGGGTATGCCTATGCCCGCCCACAGGTAGCGCGCTTGGCCGATGGTCGCTGGGCGGCCTTCATCGGCAATGGCTACGGCAGCCATTCCGGGGTGGCAGCGCTGTATGTGGTGGACCTGAATGATGGCTCGCTGATTCGCGAGATCGCCATTGACGACCAGCCTGACAATGGCCTGTCGTCCGTCACCCTCAAGGTCAATGCACGCAATGAAGTGCAGGCGGCCTATGCGGGCGACCTCAAGGGGCGACTGTGGAAATTCGAGCTGTCCGGCAACGATAGCGCCAGCTGGCATCTGGCATTTGCCGGGCAGCCCTTGTTCCGCACCGCGGGAGGCGCCAGCCAGCCGATCAGCGCACCGCCGCGCCTGCTCGATCATCCCCGTGGTGGCCAATTGGTGCTGTTCGGTACGGGCAAGCTCAACGAGACCCGGGACAAGCAAAGCCGGGCGCGCCAGGGATTCTATGGCGTGTGGGACGCCGAGGGCGGTCCTGGGGGCATTGGCGAAAGTCAGTTGCAGGTGCAGCACCTTGAGGCCGGGTTCAGCGCGGCGGCCGGCAGTTTCCTGCGCAGCACCCTCAACGAGGTGCGTTATCCGGCGCAGCGCGGCTGGTACCTGCCCCTGGTACAAGGTGGCCTGGCAGCCGGCGAGCGGGTGCTCAACGAGGCGACCCTGGTGGCCGGCAGGGTGGTGTTCAGCACCCTGCAACTGGAGCCCGACGACCCTTGTTCGAGTGCCGGCAGTGGGAAATTGATCGAGCTGGAGGCGTTCAGCGGTAAGATGCTCGACGCTGCGGTGCTCGACACCAATGGCGACGGGGTCGTGGATGACCAGGACCAGCCCTCCAGCGGCGTGCGCTACGTCGGCACCGTGCCCAGCCTTGGCGGAGTTGCCAGCAATGGCGCCCGCAAGATCATCAGTGACTCCAGGGGTGGCATCAGCACCCTGGTGGAAAGGCCCGGCGGTGGCAGCCGGCGCATCCTGTGGCGACAAATCCAGTAAGCGAGATTCTTGACCATGCGCAGATCCAACCAAGGTTTTACCCTGATCGAAATCATGATCGTGATTGCGATCATCGGTCTGGTCCTTACGTTGAGCCTTCCCAGCATCACCGAATACGTGAAAAAACCGCACCGCAGCGAAATCGCGGTACTGCTTACCGAGCAGGCGCAGCAGCTTGAACGGCATTTCTCCAAGGCTGGGGTCTACAGCAACGCCCCGGACCTGAGCGCCGGCAATGAGTACTACAGCATTGCCGCAACCCTGACCGACACCGGCTTCTCCCTGACCGCGACCCCGAAGGACGATGGGCTGATGGCGGCGGATAAATGCGGCAGTTTCAGCATCGACCAGACCGGCGCGACCCGCATCAGCGGCCAGGCCGAAGGGCTGACCGCCAAGGATTGCTGGGGGCGCTGAGCACCTGATTCGGGCCGCGGCGCCCACTGTCTTTCTCATGATTGGATCGGACTATGGCTAAGCAACAGCAAGTGCTGGTGGTGGGCGGCGGGGTGATCGGCCTGCTCACCGCCTTCAATCTGGCGTCCCAGGGCCAGCAGGTACGGCTTCTGGAACGTTCGGACCTGGGGCGTGAATCGTCCTGGGCCGGTGGTGGGATCGTCTCGCCGCTTTACCCCTGGCGCTACAGCCCGGCGGTCACTGCCCTGGCGCACTGGTCGCAGGATTTCTACCCACAACTGGCCCAGCAACTGTTCAATGCCACCGGTGTCGACCCGCAAGTGCATGTCACCGGCCTCTACTGGCTGGACCTGGAGGATGAAGCCCAGGCCCTGGAGTGGGCCAAGCGTGAAGGCCGGCCGATGAGTGCTGTGGATATCTCGGCGGTGTATGACGCGGTGCCGGTGCTGGGCAATGGTTATCAACAGGCGATCTACATGGCCGATGTGGCCAACGTGCGCAACCCGCGCCTGGTCAAATCCCTGAAGGCGGCGTTACAGGCGTTGCCTAATGTGCAAATCGATGAGCAATGCACCGTCAGTGGTTTTATCCGCGAAGGCCAGCAAGTGGTGGGGGTCGATAGCTCGCTGGGCGAGGTTCGCGCTGATCAGGTGGTGCTCTGCGCGGGGGCCTGGAGTGGCGAACTGCTGGGCAGCCTGGGCCTGGAACTGCCGGTGGAGCCGGTGAAGGGGCAGATGATCCTCTACAAGTGTGCTGCCGACTTTCTGTCCTGCATGGTCCTGGCCAAGGGGCGCTATGCCATCCCGCGGCGCGATGGCCACATTCTGGTGGGCAGCACCCTGGAGCATGAAGGCTTCGACAAGACCCCGACCGTTTCGGCCCTGGAGAGCCTCAAGGCCTCCGCGGTCGAGCTGATTCCCGCCCTCGCCGAGGCCGAGGTGGTCGGGCACTGGGCCGGGCTGCGCCCGGGCTCTCCGGAAGGCATTCCCTACGTGGGGCCGGTTCCGGGCTTTGCTGGCCTGTGGCTCAACTGCGGGCACTACCGCAATGGCCTGGTGTTGGCGCCGGCCTCCTGCCAGCTGTTCTGCGACCTGCTGCTGGGGAACCCGCCGATCATCGACCCGGCGCCTTATGCGCCTGAAGGTCGGATCTAGTCCAGCCCGAGCTTCTTCATGCGGTAACGCATCGAACGAAACGACAGGCTCAGCCGCCGGGCCGCCGCCGTGCGGTTCCAGCGGGTTTCCTCCAGGGCCTGGAGCAGCAGCTGGCGCTCCACCTGTTGCAGGTGCAGCGCCAGGTCTAGCTGGGTGGCCGCCGCCGATGATCGGGCTTCAAGGCTGTCGGCTCTGGGCAACTGCAGGTCGTCTGTTTCTATCCAGCGTCCTTCGCATAGGGTCTGCGCCCGTTCCAGCAGGTTTTCCAGCTCTCGCACGTTGCCCGGAAAGTCATAGCGCTCCAGGGCTTGCAGGGCTTCGGGACGTAGCTGGACGGCAGGCTGTCCGCTGTCCCTGGCCAGGCGCTGCAGGACGTGCCCGGCCAGTGCGGGGATGTCGCCACGGCGCTCGCGCAACGCAGGGACTCGCAACTCGATGACGTTCAGGCGGTAGTAGAGGTCCTGGCGAAAGCGTCCGGTCTCTACCTCGTTTTTCAGGTCCTTGTGGGTGGCACAGAGAATCCGCACGTCGACGGTTTTTTCCTGTTGGCTGCCTACAGGGCGCACGGATTTTTCCTGCAAGGCTCGCAGCAGTTTTACTTGCATGGCCAGGGGCAGGTCGGCGACCTCATCAAGAAACAGGGTGCCGCCGTGGGCGGCTAGAAATAACCCGGGCTGATCGCTGACGGCGCCACTGAAGCTGCCTTTGCAATGGCCGAAGAGTTCACTCTCCATCAATTCGGAAGGAATCGCCCCGCAGTTGACCGGGACGAACGGGTATCGGGCCCTGGGGCCAAGCTGGTGGAGCAGGCGGGCGACCCGTTCCTTGCCACTGCCGGATTCACCGCTGATATAGACCGCCGCCAGGCTGTGGGCCAGCTTGTCGATGTGGCGACGCAGGGCATTCATGGGCGCCGAGTCTCCCAGCAATTGCCGGGCTGGGTCATCCGTTGCGCAGTCCGTGGCCTGCTTCAGGCTGGCACCTACCCAAGCGCGCAGTTGCTTGAGGTCCAGAGGCTTGTGCAGCAACTGGCAGGCTCCGGCCTGCAGGGCGCCCGCGCTGGCCTGTGCACAGGCGCCGTTGCTTAGCAGCGCCACAGGAAGGTTGGGGTGGGACTGGCGGATGTGCCGCAGCAGCTCCAGCCCGCTGCCGTCCGGTAGCTGCAGGTCGGTCAGGCACAGGTCAAAGCGCTCCCGGGCCAGGCGGCCACGGGCTTCCTGCAGGGTGCGCGCACTTTGGGTGTGCAAGCGCATTCGGCCCAGAGTGATCTCCACAAGGGCGCGGGTTTCCGTGGCGTCATCGACCACCAGCACCGATTGCCGTGGGTTCATGGCGGCTGCAGTTTTCATCCGTGAGTGAGGAGCGGGCGACAGTGCTCGCCCGATGGGCGTGAACTCAAGTCTAGGCCCGACGGGGTAGCGGCGCAGGGGATGGGCCACTGGTCATCCTGCCGGGCATCCTGAAGGTGCGCGTCGTCGGGACGTTGTGGTGCCCATGGATGGGGGGCTACAGCGCTCTGCCCGAGAGCGAAACGGCGAGTGGGCGCCAACAGGCTATTTTGTCGCCAATTGTTCGGCCGGGGTTGGCACTTGGGCCTTCCCGTTCCTGGGTAGAGGTTCGAAGCCTGGGAGAGGCGAGGGAGGAAGGGGGCGACGAGCCGGTTCATGCGCTGACCAAGGCCTGGAATAGTCCGTGTCAGACGCCATTTTTCGCCCCCGAGTTCCTTGCCTCGGGTATCCGCAGTGGGCCTGGGGGCTCAGCGGTCCTGGTTTCCCGGCCCTTGTTGCAGGTGTGCCTGGCTGCAGTACCACTGTTGCGACTGGCTCAGGGCCCGGTCCTGGGGCAGGTGCACGCCGCAATGGGCGCAACGCACCATGGGCGTAGTGGCCGGTTCATTGGGGGAGCGAGGGGCGGCGACAGGACGCTTGAACTTGCGCCAGAACCATACCGCGGCGGCAATCAGAGCGATCCAGAACAGTAGACGAACCATGGCAACCAGCTTTTTGAAGGGGGAGGGGGCAGTTTAGCCAAGCGCCCGACGGGCGCACAGGCCCATCAGTGTGCGGGCATAAAAAAGGGAGACTTCAAGTCTCCCTTTCCGGCCTGCGGGGTGATCAGTCGAACACGCCGAAGGTCATGTAGCTGAACCAGGAGCGGTCGCTATTGTTGTTGCCGGCAGCCTCGTGCTCTTCTTCCTCGACCACGTCGCCGTTGCTGTCTTTAGGCTTGAGCTCGGACGGAATGGCGTCCTTGGCATCCTGGTACTGCTTCATCACGTCCTGGTTGGCGCGGGTTTCTCCCGGCGGCAGCGGAGGACGGGACTCGATCAGGCCCAGGGTGGCCTTGCTCAGCCACGAACGGTTGTCGGCTTCAGCCACGCGTGGCACGAACTGACCGTCCACCAGGCTAGGGTGGTTGGGGTAGTTGAGCTTGAGAGTTTCCAGGCTGGTGGCAGCCAGTTCATCCAGGTGCAGGCGCTGGTAGGCCTCGGTCATCACCGCCAGGCCGTCGCCGACCGATGGGGTTTCCTGGAAGTTCTCCACTACGTAGCGGCCACGGTTGGCGGCGGCGACATAGGCCTGGCGTGTCAGGTAATAGTCGGCTACGTGGATCTCGTAGGCAGCCAGCAGGTTGCGCAGGTAGATCATGCGCTGCTTGGCGTCCGGCGCGTAGCGGCTGTTGGGGAAGCGGCTGGTCAGCTGGGCGAACTCGTTGTAGGAGTCGCGGGCGGCACCCGGGTCACGCTTGGTCATGTCCAGCGGCAGGAAGCGCGCCAGCAGGCCGACGTCCTGGTCGAACGAGGTCAGGCCCTTGAGGTAGTAGGCGTAGTCCACGTTCGGGTGCTGGGGGTGCAGGCGAATGAAGCGCTCGGCGGCGGACTTGGCGGCCTCCGGCTCGGCATTCTTGTAGTTGGCGTAGATCAGCTCGAGCTGTGCCTGATCGGCGTAGCGACCAAAGGGATAGCGCGATTCCAGGGCCTTGAGCTTGGCGGTGGCGCTGGTATAGCTGTGGTTGTCCAGGTCGGTCTGCGCCTGCTGGTACAACTCGACTTCGCTCAGGTTTTCGTCAACGACTTCCTTCGATGAGCAAGCAGCGGTCAGTGCGAGGATGGCGATCAGCAGCAGGTGTTTCACTTGCATGGCGGCTTGCGTCCCTATGACGGCCGCTGTCTTGGGCGGGGCCGTCCTGTTATGATGAGCGCCCCGTTGAAAGCCTCGGGGCAAAAGACGCCGTATTTAACCACAAGCGCGCAGCCGAAACCAAAGGCTGTGCCGACGCCCAGTCCGAGCATGTCCGATAAAATTGAACTTCGCGCAGAGGTGCCGTCCGAACTGGGCGGTCAACGCCTCGATCAAGTCGCCGCCCAACTATTCGCTGAGCATTCGCGCTCGCGCCTTTCCGCCTGGATCAAGGACGGTCGCCTGACTGTGGACGGAGCGGTCATCCGCCCGCGGGACATCGTGCACGGCGGCTCCATTCTTGAGCTGACTGCCGAGCAGGAGGCCCAGGGCGAGTGGATCGCCCAGGATATCGAGCTGGACATCGTCTATGAAGATGACGACATCCTGGTGATCAACAAGCCTGCGGGCCTGGTGGTGCACCCGGCTGCCGGCCATGCCGACGGCACCCTGCTCAATGCCCTGCTGCATCACATCCCGGACATTATCAATGTGCCGCGGGCCGGTATCGTCCACCGCCTGGACAAGGACACCACAGGACTGATGGTGGTGGCCAAGACCATCCAGGCGCAGACCCAACTGGTGGCCCAGCTGCAAAGCCGCAGTGTCAGCCGCATCTATGAATGCATCGTGATCGGCGTGGTAACCGCCGGGGGCAAGATCAACGCTCCGATCGGCCGTCATGGCCAGCAGCGCCAGCGCATGGCGGTGATGGAAGGCGGCAAGCAGGCCGTCAGCCACTACCGGGTCCTGGAACGTTTCCGTTCCCACACCCATGTGCGGGTCAAGCTGGAAACCGGTCGTACCCACCAGATCCGGGTGCACATGGCCCACATCAACTTCCCGCTGGTGGGGGATCCAGCCTACGGCGGCCGCTTCCGCATTCCGCCGGCGGCGAGCCAGACCATGGTCGACTCGCTGAAGAACTTCCCGCGCCAGGCCCTGCATGCACGCTTCCTGGAGCTGGATCATCCGACCACCGGTATCCGCATGAGCTGGGAATCGCCGCTGCCGGACGATTTCGTCTGGCTGCTGTCGCTGCTCAAGCAGGACCGTGAGGCGTTCATCGGATGAATGACTGGCTGATTCCCGACTGGCCCGCGCCGGCCGGAGTCAAAGCCTGTACTACCACCCGCGCTGGCGGCGTCAGCCTGACGCCGTTCGACAGCCTCAACCTGGGCGACCATGTCGACGATCAGCCGCAAGCAGTGGCCGAGAATCGCCGTCGCCTGAGCGAACACTTCGGCATCGCCCCGGCCTGGCTGCAACAGGTGCACGGGGTGGCCGTGGCCCACGCCGACCCTTCCATGGTCGCGACCGCGGACGCCAGTTGGTCCGCCACCCCGGGCGTTGCCTGTGCGGTGATGACGGCCGACTGCCTGCCGGCACTGTTCTGCAACCATGCCGGAACCCGAGTCGCCGCGGCCCATGCCGGCTGGCGCGGGTTGGCGGCGGGAGTGCTGGAAGCCACCCTCGACAGCCTGCATACGCCCTGCGCCGAGGTGCTGGTGTGGCTGGGGCCGGCCATTGGCCCGCAGCGCTTTGAAGTGGGGCCCGAGGTGCGTGAAGCCTTCGTCGCCCAGTTGCCGGCAGCCGAGCAGGCCTTTGTGCCGAGCGCCAATGCCGGGCGCTTCATGGCCGATATCTATCAGCTGGCGCGCCTGCGACTGGCTGCCTGTGGTGTGACTGCCGTGTACGGTGGCGGCTATTGCACCGTCAGCGATCCCCGCTTCTTTTCCTACCGGCGCAGCCCGCGCACCGGGCGTTTTGCCTCCCTTATCTGGCTTGAGCGCTAGACTAATCTGACTTGTGTCAAGCTGCTGACGCTTGAATCTCCCAGAATCGACCGCATCTAGTGAAACATCTGGCAGGTTTCTCTATTTAGGTGTGTCCATCGCTCCGGCCTGCTCAAAAGGAAGGTGACTAATGCGTATAGACCGATTAACCAGCAAATTGCAGCTGGCCTTATCCGATTCTCAATCTCTGGCGGTTGGCCTCGATCATCCGGCCATTGAACCGGCGCACCTGATGCAGGCGCTGCTGGAACAGCAGGGCGGCTCGATCAAGCCTCTGCTGATGCAGGTGGGCTTCGACGTCAACAGCCTGCGCAAGGAACTGAGCAAAGAGCTCGACCAGCTGCCGAAAATCCAGAACCCCACTGGCGACGTCAACATGTCCCAGGATCTGGCGCGCCTGCTCAACCAGGCCGACCGCCTGGCGCAGCAGAAAGGCGACCAGTTCATCTCCAGCGAGCTGGTGCTGCTGGCCGCCATGGATGAGAACAGCAAACTCGGCAAATTGTTGCTGGGCCAGGGCGTGAGCAAGAAAGCCCTGGAGAACGCCATCAACAACCTGCGTGGCGGTGAGGCGGTGAATGACGCCAACGTCGAAGAGTCGCGCCAGGCCCTGGACAAGTACACCGTCGACCTGACCAAGCGCGCCGAAGACGGCAAGCTTGATCCGGTAATCGGCCGTGACGACGAAATTCGCCGGACCATCCAGGTGCTGCAACGCCGGACCAAGAACAACCCGGTGTTGATTGGTGAACCAGGCGTGGGTAAGACCGCCATCGCCGAAGGCCTGGCCCAGCGGATCATCAACGGCGAAGTGCCCGATGGCCTCAAAGGCAAGCGCTTGCTGTCCCTGGACATGGGCGCCTTGATCGCCGGTGCCAAATACCGTGGCGAGTTCGAAGAACGCCTGAAGTCTTTGCTTAATGAACTGTCGAAGCAGGAAGGGCAGATCATCCTGTTCATCGATGAGCTGCACACCATGGTCGGCGCTGGTAAAGGCGAAGGCTCGATGGATGCGGGCAATATGCTCAAGCCGGCCCTGGCCCGTGGCGAGCTGCACTGCGTGGGCGCCACCACGCTCAACGAATACCGCCAATATATAGAGAAGGACGCAGCCCTCGAGCGGCGCTTCCAGAAAGTGTTGGTGGATGAGCCGAGCGAGGAAGACACCATTGCTATCCTGCGCGGCCTGAAAGAGCGCTATGAGGTGCACCACAAGGTGGCGATCACCGACGGCGCGATCATTGCCGCGGCCAAGCTCAGCCATCGTTACATCACTGACCGGCAACTGCCGGACAAGGCCATCGACCTGATCGACGAGGCCGCCAGCCGCATCCGCATGGAGATCGACTCCAAGCCGGAAGTGCTGGACCGTCTGGAGCGGCGCCTGATTCAGCTCAAGGTTGAATCCCAGGCCCTGAAGAAAGAAGACGACGAGGCCGCGATCAAGCGCCTGGAAAAACTCCAGGAAGAGATTGTCCGCCTGGAGCGTGAATACGCTGACCTGGAAGAAGTCTGGACCTCGGAGAAAGCCGAAGTACAGGGTTCTGCGCAGATCCAGCAGAAGATCGAGCAGTCGCGCCAGGAACTGGAAGCGGCGCGTCGTAAAGGCGATCTCAATCGCATGGCCGAGCTGCAGTACGGGGTGATTCCGGACCTGGAGCGCAGCCTGCAGATGGTCGATCAGCACGGCCACAGCGAGAACCAGTTGCTGCGCAGCAAGGTTACCGAGGAAGAGATTGCCGAAGTGGTGTCCAAGTGGACCGGCATTCCAGTGTCGAAAATGCTTGAAGGCGAGCGCGACAAGCTGCTGAAGATGGAAAGCCTGCTGCACGAGCGGGTGATTGGCCAGAACGAAGCCGTGGTGGCGGTGGCCAACGCTGTGCGCCGTTCCCGAGCCGGGTTGTCCGACCCGAACCGGCCCAGCGGTTCGTTCATGTTCCTCGGCCCGACCGGCGTGGGTAAGACCGAACTGTGCAAGGCCCTGGCGGAATTCCTCTTCGATACCGAAGAGGCCATGGTGCGGATCGACATGTCCGAGTTCATGGAGAAACATTCCGTGGCTCGCCTGATCGGTGCGCCACCAGGCTATGTCGGTTATGAAGAGGGCGGTTACCTGACCGAAGCCGTGCGTCGCAAGCCGTACTCGGTGATTCTTCTGGACGAAGTCGAGAAGGCGCACCCGGATGTGTTCAACATCCTGCTGCAGGTCCTGGAAGATGGCCGTCTGACGGACAGCCACGGGCGTACCGTGGATTTTCGCAATACGGTGATCGTCATGACCTCCAACCTGGGGTCGGCGCAGATCCAGGAGCTGGTAGGGGATCGCGAGGCACAACGTGCGGCGGTGATGGACGCGGTGTCCACCCACTTCCGGCCGGAGTTCATCAACCGGGTCGACGAAGTGGTGATCTTCGAGCCTCTGGCACGGGATCAGATCGCCGGCATCACGCAGATCCAGTTGGGTCGCCTGCGCAGTCGCCTGGCGGAGCGCGAGCTGAGCCTGGAACTGAGCGACGAGGCCTTGGACAAGCTGATCGCTGTGGGTTACGACCCGGTGTATGGCGCACGACCGCTGAAACGGGCCATCCAGCGCTGGATCGAGAACCCGTTGGCGCAGTTGATCCTCTCCGGCGGTTTCCTGCCGGGAGCTACGGTTACCGCCTCGGTGCAGGACGACGAAATCGTCTTCGCCTGATCGCTGATCGGTGGGTTTATAGAGGAGGCCTCGCATTGCGAGGCCTTTTTTTTCACTAGGGCGTTGAACTGTAAGGAAAAGGCTTGTAAAGTGCGCCCCGCAGTCAGTCACCCCCGAGGTTTTTTCTGTTCAAGAAGAAACCGGCAATGAAGTCGCAAATCATTGTCTTAAAAGCAATTTAAGGGGTTGACAGGGGTTTTTAAGATTGTAAAATAGCGCGCCTCAGAGACATGAACGTAGCGATACGAACAAGTCGAAGAGGATGAAGTAAAAAGTTGTAACTTGAAATATGTAGTTCCGTGATAGCTCAGTCGGTAGAGCAAATGACTGTTAATCATTGGGTCCCAGGTTCGAGTCCTGGTCACGGAGCCAATTTCAAACCGGGGTATAGCGCAGTCCGGTAGCGCGCCTGCTTTGGGAGCAGGATGTCAGGAGTTCGAATCCCCTTACCCCGACCATTTTTGGGTCGTTAGCTCAGTTGGTA
The DNA here is from genome assembly GCF_000397205.1 of Pseudomonas protegens CHA0. Classification (NCBI taxonomy): domain Bacteria; kingdom Pseudomonadati; phylum Pseudomonadota; class Gammaproteobacteria; order Pseudomonadales; family Pseudomonadaceae; genus Pseudomonas; species Pseudomonas protegens. Next base: position 5,888,274 of record NC_021237.1, on the reverse strand, counting down.
GAGCAGTTGGCTTTTAACCAATTGGTCGTAGGTTCGAATCCCACACGACCCACCATTTTTGAAACCAGTTAGCGCTGGAATCGAATCTTAAGAACAGAGGCCAAAAGCGCTGTTCGAAGAAGGCGCCTCTAGAAGGTGCCTTTTTTTTACCGGGGTATAGCGCAGTCCGGTAGCGCGCCTGCTTTGGGAGCAGGATGTCAGGAGTTCGAATCCCCTTACCCCGACCATATTCACGAAAAAGGGCACCTCATTGAGGTGCCCTTTTTCGTATGTCCGTGGAAAAGTTCGCAGCCCCGCTGGCGTCGAGCCTGGGTAGGGTACCTACGGCCCTTGATGCCTCGATTGTGCTTGTGCTGAATGTTCTCCGTCACTGTATTTGGCTGATGACTCGAGTCATGGCTGAAGCGGCGAGCCTTTTCTGTGGGGGAGGGCGTTTTCCAGGCAGTTGAGTCAACTGCCAATGATGTTGTACCGCGGCCCGTACGGCAGCCCGGTGATATTGCACGCGCCGTGCTCGTCGACGATCAGGATGTCGTGTTCCCGATAACCGCCGGCACCGGGCAGGCCTTCGGGCAGCCTGATCATCGGTTCGATGGACACCACCATGCCGGGCTCAAGAATGGTCTCCACATCCTCACGAAACTCCAGCCCGGTCTCGCGCCCATAGTAGTGGTTGAGGATGCCGAACGAATGGCCATAGCCGAAGGTACGGTATTGCAGCAGGTCGTGTTCCAGGTAGAGGGCGTTCAGTTGTCGAGCGATATCGCTGCAGCGTGCGCCGGGCTTGACCAGTTGCAGCCCGGCTTCATGCACCTGGACGTTGATCTCCCACAATCGTAGGCAGGCGTCGGGGCAATGGCCGAGGAACAGCGTGCGCTCCAGGGCGGTGTAGTAGCCGGCGATCATCGGGAAGCAGTTGAGGCTCAGCACTTCTCCTGGGCTGACCCGTCTCGAGGTCAGTGGATTGTGGGCGCCATCGGTATTGAGCCCGGACTGAAACCAGGTCCAGGTATCCATCAGTTCGGCCCCCGGAAACGCCTCGGCAATCGCCCGCACCATGGCCTGGGTGGCGTGTCCGGCCACTTCGTATTCCGGTACCTGGTCGTGCAGGGCTTCGATGGCGGCGGCCCCGCCGATGTCTGCAATCCGCGCACCCTGGCGGATCAGCGCTTGCTCTTCGGCGGACTTGAGCATGCGCAGGTTCATGCAGGGCGCGGCGATGTCCAGTAACTGTGCCTGGGGATAGAGCTCGGCAAAGGCCCGGTGATTGGGCAGGGTCAGATGATCGAACTCCAGCCCCAGGCGCGAAGCGCGGGGCAGGGCCTGCTTGACCGCGACGAAGAAATTGCCCCGCTGCCAGTCGGTGTAGATCACCTGGGCATCGCAGGTCGCCCGCCGTCCCGGTTGGCCGCCGTCGATATTGGCGCTGATCAGCACGCTGTGTTCCTGGGTCACCACGAGGGCGTACTGGCGGCCGAAGGAGCAATACAGGAAGCCGGCGTAGTAGTTGATGTTGTGGTACGAGGTGAACAGCGCGGCGTCAATGTCCTGTTGCGCCATGTAGGCCCGCAGGGCGCCCAGGCGTCGAGCGTATTCTTTGGGGGAGAAGGTGGCAGGGGCTTTGTCACCGTTGTGCAACTCAAGCGTCTGGGGCATCTGCATGGCCTGGGTCCTTGTCTGCTATGAGCGATGCATGGCGCCACACGGGGTGGGCCGTGACACTGCATTGCAGCAGATAGGGCGGGGGCAGGCATGTGCGGTACCGACCTTGAGCTGGTTGTCAGCGCTGTTTTGCGGGTCATGGCCATGGGCGCCGATGACGCCGGGGCAAGTGCTGGTTGTACCGCAAACCTGGTATTTCTTATAGGTTTTGCCTGGCCCGTTGCTGCCGGGCGTGGCATTCTGGCCCTTCGCTGTTAAGGATCAACAGTAAGGGAGCGGCAAGGATGCAGAGCAGGCTCGCGGAATTTGATACCCATCTTTTGTCCGGAAACTCGCTGCATGAGCGAATGACGGGAACCATGACACTGGCCTCGGAACTGGGTTTCGATGCCCTGGTTTATGACTACAGCCCGGTGCCTTTCGATCAGGCAGGCGAGCTGATCATCCCCAGTGCCATGGTCTGCAATACCCCCAGGGACTGGCTGGAGCTCTGGTGCGATCAGGGTTACTACCATATCGACCCGGTCCAGCAGGTTGCTCTGGACAGTTCCTCGCCCTTTATCTGGTCCTACAAGCCCGAGGCGGAAACCGTCCTGCGTCAGGCCCTCGGGCAGCAGCACGCTCCGGTATCCAGTTACCTGCACCATCATCAAATGGCCCACGGCATGACCGTGCCCATCCATTTACCCAGGGGCGGTTTCGCCAGCCTCACCGGTTTGCGCTCCGGCAATGCCACGGTGGCATTACAGGACTTGCAACAGGTTCAGGGCCACTTCACCCTGCTTGCTCATGCGTTGCAGGAGCATCTCTATCCACAGCTCAGCAAATGCGTTCGCAGTTATCCGGTTGATCTGACCCGGCGTGAACGCGAGTGCCTGAAATGGGCTGCAGAGGGCATGACTTCCGGCGAGATTGCCGAGCGCCTGCAGCGTTCGCAGGCCACGATCAACCTGCACCTGACCTCGGCGATGCACAAGCTGGGCGCCAGGAATCGGGTTCAGGCGGTGGTTCGCGCGATTCACTATCGCCTGCTGGGTAACTGAGGCGAGTAGCACAGGCTCTGCCGCACTGGAGGCGTTGGAGCGCGGAACGGAAGATTGAACGACACAGGCTGATTGTCATCAGGGAGCGATGCGCAATGAATGCAAGCAAACCACCACTGGAAGGCTATGCCTCCTTTGGCGTCCATCAGACGTGGTATCGGGTCACCGGGGATCTGCACAGCGGACTTACGCCCCTGGTGATTCTGCACGGCGGTCCGGGCTGCACCCATGACACCCTGGACGCCTTCAGGGATGTGGCCGCCAGTGGTCGGGCGATCGTTCAATTCGATCACCTGGGAAGTGGCCTCTCCACTCGTCTGGATGGCAAGCCGCCGTCGTTCTGGAGCCTTGAACTCTACCTGGAGCAGCTGGACAACCTCCTGGACCACCTGCGCATCAGCCAGGACTACGCCCTGCTGGGTCACTCCTGGGGAGCTGCGCTGGCCAGCGAGCACGGGGTGCGCGCGCCGGCCGGCTTGCGTGCGCTGATCCTGGCCAATGCGCCAGCCGACATGCGCACCTGGGAAGCCGAGACCCTGAAACTGCGCACAGCCCTGCCTGAGGAAGCGTTGCAGGTGCTGGCCTGGCATGAGCAGCCGGGCTCCCCTCGTGGCGCCGAATATGTGCAGGCCTGGCAGTTGTACTTTGAACGGCATGTATGTCGGCTGCGCCCGTGGCCTGAAGAGGTGGCGCGGATGTTTGCCCAGGGCCGTGGTACCGATGGCGCGGAGCGGGGGGGAGGTTTTCCGCTGATGGACAACCTGCGGGACTGGAGCATCGTCGAGCGCCTGGAACGCATCGAGGTGCCGACGCTTTTGATCTGTGGCCGCTACGATGAAGCCACGCCCGTTGTGGTCAGACCCTACCTGGAGAAGATTCCCGGCATTCGCCTGGCGTTGTTCGAACACTCCAGCCACATGCCCCACGTCGAGGAGCGGGTCGCCTGCATGGGCACCGTCGTGAGTTTTCTCGATGAATGCCTGTAACCGCACGCCAGCAGCCCCCGCTACGTTACGTAGCGGGGGGCGTGGTTTTTCAGGGGCCTAGTGCAGCTTCAGGCGTGGATCGGTACCGCGGCCGATTCGGCTGCCAAGCATCAGCATCGCGGTGCGGAAGACTCCGTACAGCGCCATCTGGTGCATGCGATACAGCGAGATGTAGAACATCCGCGCCAGCCAGCCTTCGAGCATCACGCTGCCAGTGAGGTTGCCCATCAAGTTGCCCACCGCCGAGAAGCGCGACAGCGAGATCAGTGAGCCGTAGTCGGTGTACTTGTAGGTCGGCAGGTCCTTGCCTTCGATGCGCAGCTTCAGCGACTTGGCCAGCAACGAGGCTTGCTGGTGCGCGGCCTGGGCCCGTGGCGGCACATTACGGTCGCTGCCTGGTTGCGGGCAGGCGGCGCAGTCGCCGAAGGCAAAGATGTTCTCGTCGCGAGTGGTCTGCAGGGTCGGTAGTACCTGCAGTTGGTTGATGCGGTTGGTCTCCAGGCCGTCGATGTCCTTGAGGAAGCCTGGCGCGCGAATGCCCGCGGCCCAGACCTTGAGGCTGGCGGGAATGGTCTGGCCGTCGGCGGTGATCAGGCTGTCGGCGGTCACTTCGCTGACCGAGGCGTTGGTCAGCACCTTGACCCCGAGTTTCTCCAGGGTCTTGTGCACCGGGCCGCTGATGCGTTCGGGCAGGGCAGGCAGCACCCGTGGCCCGGCCTCGATCAGGGTGATGTGCATGTTTTCCGGGAGAATCCGGTCCAGCCCGTAGGCCGCCAGTTCATGGGCCGCGTTGTGCAGTTCTGCCGCCAGTTCCACGCCAGTGGCGCCGGCGCCGACGATGGCCACGCTGATCTGCTCCACGGTATCGGTCTGCCCGGCATGGGCTCGCAAGTAGTGGTTAAGCAGTTGCTGGTGGAAACGCTCGGCCTGCTTGCGGGTGTCGAGGAACAGGCAATGCTGGGCCGCGCCTTGGGTGCCAAAGTCGTTGGTGGTGCTGCCCACGGCGATCACCAGGGTGTCGTAGCCCAGCTCCCGGGCCGGTAACAGCTCCACGCCTTCTTCGTCGTAGGTGGCGGCCAGTTGGATCTTCTTGCGCTGCCGATCGAGCCCGCTCATGCGGCCCAGCTGGAACTCGAAGTGGTTCCATTTTGCTTGGGCGACGTAGTTGAGTTCGTCTTCGGAAGAGTTCAGCGAACCGGCAGCCACTTCGTGGAGCAGCGGTTTCCAGATGTGGGTCAGGTTGGCGTCCACCAGCATCACACTGGCGGTGCCGCGCTTGCCCAGAGTCTTACCCAGGCGGGTCGCCAACTCCAGGCCGCCGGCGCCGCCGCCAACGATGACAATACGATGAGTCATGGGGATATCTCGCAAGGCTAAAAGAAATCGGTGCAGTCAACCGAGCGAGCGCGAAGCAGCTCATAGCGTCAGGTAACTGATGAAACGGCTCAACAGGCCCAGGGCGACAGTCACCGCAATCACCACCACGAGGAGCATCCACGGCCGGAAGGGCCGGCGCTCGACTCGATGCTGGGGCAGTTGCAGGTATTCTTCGACATGGCGTTGGTCGTCGGGGTTCAGGCGGCTGCTCATAAAAGACCTCGTCAGATAGACGTCGCAACGTTGAGGAATGTTACAGCGCGGTGTTATCCGGCATGAACGGAGCATAGCCGCTGCCGCGTGAGGGCTCGCTGGCACGGGCCCGGCGTTGGCAGGCAAGTGTGCTTTTTTACCATTGCCGGGCGGATTGCGCCATGGCTACACAGGCCGCATTGACCGGCGTTACAAACTGATGCCGACGTCGAAGAGGATGCTGCGGCCCAGGTTGCTGCGCAGGAACTCCGGCGCATCCGGGTGGGCGAACAGCACGCGGGCGAACGTCGGCCCCACCAGGGACAGCGAGCGCCAGCCCTGGCGCAGGTATTCGGTGGGGGGCGGGAAGTGGCTGTTGAGGTCCAGGACTTCGCGTTTCAGGGCGGCGAAGGCAATGATGTCCAGCTCGCCGAGGTTCATTCCGCGCTCCTGATAGTTGTGGGCCTTCTTGCGCAAGGTCGGTGCCAGGCGCAGCAACAGTTCGCTAGCCGGGATGCGCTTGGGCTTGGCTTCGCGGCGCACCAGCTGGCTCAGGGAGAACGCGCTGCGCCGGCGCTGCAATTCGTCGCGCCATTCATCGTTGAGCCTGCGGCCTTCGTCGAGGACGAAGAACACTTCGAAGCTGGCCTCGCGAAACAGCACATCGGGGGGCTCTTGCCCGGCGGCGGTGAACTCGTCGTTGCGGTAGGGAATGTTCAGGCCTTGCAGCAGGCGCTGGCAGACCCAACGCTCACGCTCCCATTTGCGGGCATTGGACAGGAACGCGTTGGCTTGTTCGGCCTGGATGGTAAGCAGGCGCAAAAAATCTGAGTCATCCATACCCCCAAGCTTAGCGCTCAAATATGACCTTAAAAACCACGGCCGTGCAAAAACCTCCGCAGGCGTTGCCGGCAACCTCGCTGGAGCCTGCCCAAGGGCGGTGTAGACTGTTTGCCGTCCAACCATTCGATAAGGAGTGCGCAGTGAAGCGCTGGTCAATGCTGTTGCTGGCCCTGTTGCCGTTGTGGGCCCAGGCCCTGGAAATAGGAGAGCGCCTGGCGCCCTGGACCCTGCTGGATCAATTCGACCAGCCCTACAGCCTCGATTCCCAGGCGCGGATCCTGTTGGTGGCACGCAGCATGGACGCCGCCAAAGTGGTGAACGCGGCGCTCAAGGACAAACCCAAGGGCTACCTGCAGGAGCGCCACGGGGTGTTTGTCGCCGATATCCAGCGCATGCCGACAGTGATCGCCAAACTGTTTGCGGTGCCGGCCATGAAGGATTACCCCTACCGAGTGATGCTCGATCGCGATGGGCGCGTGGCACCACGCTATCCCGCCGCCGAGGATCAGGTGCTGTGGCTGCAGCTGCAGGATGGGCAACTGGTCGCCCGGCAGGCGTTCGCCACGGCCGCGCAATTGGCTGCGGCGCTGGAGCGGGCCCAGCCATGATCAGCGCGGCGCTGCTGTCGCCGCAAAGCCTGATTGGCGGCTGGCTGCTGTATGTGCCAGTACTGATCTGGGCGGTACTGCGGGCGCCCTGGGTCGAGCTGTTTACCGACAGCCGGCGCCAGCACTTGCTGTTTGGCACGGTGTTCGCCTTGTTTCTGCTGTGGCTGGTGCGCCGGGATTTCGACACCGGGGTCTCCTACCACTTCATCGGCATGACCGCAGTAACCCTGCTGCTGGACTGGCCGCTGGCGATAGTTGGCGGCTTGATCGCACAGTTGGGCCTGCTGGCCCTGGGCCGGCAGGACCTGGCGGCGCTGGGGGTCAATGGAGCCTTGCTGATCCTGCTGCCGGTGGCGGTCACCGAGGCCTGCGCCTGGCTGGTGGAACGGGCCCAACCGCGCAGTCCCTTCGTCTATATCTTCTGCTCGGGGTTCTTTGCCGCGGCACTCTCGGCATTGTTATGCCTGCTCTGCGGCCTGGGCCTGCTGTGGTTCGACGAACGCTTTGCCATGCCCGAATGGCTGGAAGATTTTGTCGGCTACCTGTGGCTGATCATCTTCCCGGAAGCCTTTATCAACGGCATGGTGATCAGCGCCCTGGTGGTGTTCTGCCCGGAATGGCTGGAAACCTTCAACCGCACCCGCTACCTGTCGGCGCCCTGGAAAGACGAGGATCCGCGCCCTTGATCCATATCAATCCACGGTGTTTTGCCGGGCTGCATGCTCGGTAAAAATCTCAGGAGTGCGGTCATGAGTGTCTACCAGTGGGCCCGGCAGGAAGTGCGCGACAGTCTGCACAATGCTCAGCAGGAAGGTTTTGAACCGGGGTTGAGCCTGCGCGCCCTGCTCAGTGCGGTGGTGCAGCAAAGCAAGAGTGTGCGCAGCATCGAGGACCTGGCAGACGAGCTGCAGTTTCTAGCGGAGAACCTCGACGACGATCAGGACTACAGCTTCATGCGGCCCTGACCGGCGCCGGGGTGAGCACTCAGTGAGCGCGAGGGGGCAGCTCTTCGGAGAACAGCTCGTCCTCGGCATCCGGGCTCACCGGAATCTTGTGCTCCTCGGCAGCCCAGGCGCCCAGGTCGATCAGCTTGCAGCGATCGGAACAGAAGGGCCGGTTGATGTTGGTCGCGGTCCATTCCACAGGGGCGCCACAGGTTGGGCATTCGACGGTCAGGGGTTGGCTCATGACTGGCCTCCACGCAAAGTTAGGTAAAAGTGATGCAGGCGCTCGACCTCGCTGCGCAACCAGGCGTGGTCGCGGTCGTTGACCAGCACGTCATCGGCATGGCGCAGGCGTTCCTCACGGCTGGCCTGGGCCTGGAGAATCGCCTGGACCTGCTGTTCGCTGATCTGGTCGCGCTGCAGGGTACGCTCGATCTGCAGTTGCTGGGGCACGTCGATCACCAGAATCCGCTGGGTCATCCGCGACTGGCCGGATTCGATCAGCAGCGGCGACACCAGGATTGCGTAGGGCGATTCGGCGCGGGCCAGGTGGCTGACAATTTCCTCGGCGATCAGCGGGTGCAGCAGGGCCTCCAGCCAGCGACGCTGTTCGGGTACCTCGAAGATCAGCTTGCGCAGAGCCGCGCGATCCAGTTGGCCGTCGGCCTGCAGCACGCCTTGGCCAAAGTGCCGGGCAATCTGTTCCAGGGCCGGGCGGCCGGGCTCCACTACCCAGCGGGCGGCATGATCGGCATCGATCACATGTACCCCCAGGTCGATGAAGTGCTGGGCGGCGGCACTTTTGCCGCTGCCGATGCCGCCGGTCAGGCCGAGGGTCCAGGGTGTGTTAACGGAGCGAGTCATTGGAAACCGACAAACTGCAGATAGAAGTCGGTTATTTGACCACCCCAGAGCAAGGCAATCCAGCCGGCAATGGCCAGAAAGGGTCCAAAGGGGATTGGCGTCGAGGTCTTTTCCCGGCGCAGGCGCAGCAGGATCGTGCCGAGAATCGCCCCCAACAGGGATGACAGCAGCAGGGTCAGCGGCAGGATCTGCCAGCCGCCCCAGGCCCCGAACAGGGCCAGCAGCTTGAAATCACCGTGGCCCATGCCCTCCTTGCCGGTCAGCAGCTTGAACAGCCAGAACACCGACCACAGGAACAGGTAGCCGATCACCGTCCCCCACAGCGCATCCTCCAGGCTGATCAGCAGGCCGAAACTGTTGGCGATCAGCCCCAGCCACAACAGTGGCAGCACCAGCACATCCGGCAGCAACTGGTGATCGGCGTCGATCAGGCTCATTGCCAGCAGCCCCCAACTGAGGATCAGCATCAGCCCGGCCGCCCAGCCGAAGCCGAAGTGCCAGGCGATAAAACCCGAGATCAGCCCGCAAGCCAGTTCGGTCAACGGGTAGCGCGGGCTGATGGAGCTATTGCAGTGGGCGCAGCGGCCACGCAGCCACAGGTAACTGAGCAGCGGAATGTTTTCCCAGGGGCGGATTGCCTGCGCACAGTGCGGGCACTGGGAGCGCGGCAGCATCAGGTTATAGGGCGCAGTCACTGGTTCCGGCTCCAGCCCCAGCACGTCGCGGGCCTGGGCTCGCCAGTCGCGTTCGAGCATTTTCGGCAGGCGCCACACCAGCACGTTGAGAAAGCTGCCGACGATCAGGCCCAATACCAGGGCCGCAGCCACGAATGCCATGGGGTAGAGAGTGAGGGCGTCAGTCAGGGGCATGTTCAGATCGCTGTACCGAGTTGGAAGATAGGCAGGTACATGGCAACCACCAGGGCGCCGACGATACCCCCCAGGACCACCATGATCAACGGCTCCATGAGGCTGGTCAGGCTGTCCACCAGGTTGTCCACCTCGACCTCGTAATGGATCGCGACTTTTTCCAGCAGATGATCCAGGGTTCCGGACTCTTCGCCGATGGCGGTCATCTGGATCGCCATGGTCGGGAAGACGCCGCTGGCGCGCATGGCAAAGTTCAATTGCATGCCGGCGGCGACCTGCTGGCGGATCCGTTGCACCGCTTGCCTGAAGACAGGGTTGCCGCTGGCTCCGGCCACTGAATCCAGGGCCTGTACCAGGGGAACGCCGGCGGCGAAGGTGGTGGCCAGGGTCCGTGCGTAGCGGGCCACCGCGGATTTATGCAGCAGTGGCCCGGCCAGGGGCATGTGCAAAAGGCCGACATCCAGGCGGTCACGCAAGCTCGGGGAGCGCTGATAGGCCAGGCGCGCTGCGAGCCCGCCCAGCACACCGGCAGCCAGCAGCAGCGCCCCCTGCTGCTGGATGAAATGTGACAGAGCGATGACCCACTGGGTGAGCAGTGGCAGCTCGGCATTGAAACCGGCGAACAAGCTCTGGAACTGGGGGACCACCTTGAGCAGCAGGATGCTGCTGACCACGACCGCCACGCCGATCACCGCCAAGGGATAGACCATGGCTTTCTTCAGCCGCGCCTTCAGGTTCTCGCTCTTTTCCTTATAGGTGGCGACTCTTTCCAGCAGGGTATCCAGGGCGCCGGCCTGCTCGCCGGCGTCCACCAGGTTGCAGTACAGCGGGTCGAAGTGGCGCGGCTGTCTGCGCAATGCCGTGGCCAGGCTGGAGCCGGCCTCGATGTCGCGCTTGAGGCTGGCCAGCAGTTGACGCATCTGCGGATGCTCGAAACTTTCGGCAATGATGTCGAAGGATTGCAGCAGCGGCACCCCGGCCTGCATCAGCGTGGCCAACTGCCGGGTGAGCAGGGCAATGTCCCGTGCCCCTACTCGCTGATGCAGGCGCAGCCAGCCCTTGGGTTTGCGTCGGACTCGGGTTGGGGTGATGCCCTGTCTGCGCAATTGCGCCCTGATCAGGGCCGGGGTCGCGGCGCTGAGTTCTCCGGTGAGGGGGCGGCCCTGGCTGTCGGTGCCGTGCCAGAGATAGACACTGGTCGCGGGTGCTTTTACCGCCATGGTTCGATCCTTGGTGCAAGGGTGGATAGGGAGGCGCAAGCGCCCTGCTGTGTTCGAACGGGTGATAGATCACCCTGACCCCCGGACGTTCCTTGGTGGGGGCGCGAGCCGACTGTCGGGTCGCCATGCACCTGTCCAAGCCTAGCTGGCGAGGCGCTGCCCGAGAGGGGCAGGGGCTGACGAAATTTGTCAGTTTGTGCGACTCCTTGCGCTCAAGGCCATGGGCTATCGCGCCTGCAGGCCACGTAATCCGTGGGTTATCCCCTGGCACAGGCTGTGCTTCACGCCTTTGTGCTCATGCAACATTCGTCCATGCCAGGAGGCAACCCATGAAACATCAATCCGGTTTTACCCTGATCGAATTGCTGGTGGTGGTAGCCATCATCGGCATCCTCGCCACCGTGGCGATGCCGATGTATGCCAAGTACCAGGCGCGGGCCAAGGTGATTGCCGCCCTGGCCGAGGCGTCGGCCCTGAAGGTCAACGTCGAGGATCTGCTGAACCAGGGGACCGATCCGACCCTGGCCCTGGCCGGGGGCACGGCCCAGACCGCCAACTGCCGGATGAGTGCCGGCGGGACGGCGGCCACCGGTGAAGGAAGCATTGGCTGCACCCTGCTCAATGCGCCGGGGCCGGTGCTGAACAAGACCCTGACCCTGACCCGTTCGGCGACTTCAGGATGGACATGCACCACCACTGTGGAGGCCGACTATGCGCCCAAAGGCTGTGGTGCGGAGGGGGCTTGAGGAGGCTTTTCACGATTGGCCAGGCCGCGCTGAAAAAGCCGCAACTTGCATGCAGATTGGCGGGCAGTCATGCATTTTGCATGATGCCGAATTATTTTGGATTTTATAACTTATTGATTTTTATGAATATTTATAGGCTCCCAGACTTGGCACAGCACCTGCAATATCCCTCATAACCCTGTTGCCAGGACACGGCGCAGGCTTTCTTAAAGAACAGGAGTTACTCGTATGAAGAAGTTCGCTATCGCTGCCGCAACTGCTACCGCTCTGACCCTGACCATGGCTAACGCAGCATTTGCGCAGACCACTCAAAACACCCAGTCGCCCATGGTGGTGGCTGCCGGTGAAGTGACCAAGGCCAAAGAGGCCACCTCCGATACCTGGATCACCACCAAAGTGAAAAGCGATCTGGTAACCGAGAAAGGCATTCCTGGCACCGACATCAAGGTTGAAACCAACAAGGGCGTTGTTTCGCTGTCGTCCACTGTTGCGGTAACCGAGGCTCAGAAAGCTACCGCCGTGGCCATCACCAAGAAAATCAAAGGCGTCAAGGCAGTTTCTGCTGACGGCCTGAAAGCCGAGTAACACTCACGCTTCTCGCCTGGACAGGGAGAGGGTGCGGTAGACGAGCCGAGTGATACGTCTGCCGCTTCTCAAAAGGGTTCATGCGGAAGATCACAGGGAAGTGATCATTACAGGCCCCGGCACTGAGTGTCGGGGCCTGTTCTATTGTGGGCGCCAGGCAGGCGCTGCAGGAGATACCGGCCGGGCTGGGTGGAGCCCGGCGCGAGAGGTTTATTCGCTGTCCAGGTGCAGCGGGGTGACGACCCGGCCATCGCTTTCGGCCTGGCCCAGGTTGGCATCGATGAAGTAGACCCGGTCGTCGGCCAGTTGGCCCTTGTCCACCAGGAAGTCCTTGATGCTGCTGGCGCGCTCCTGACCCAGTTGTCGCAACAGCACGTCGCTGCTGCTCCAGAACTTGATCAAACCTTCACGCAGCTTGGCGCTGCGTTCGTCGCGGCTGAGCTGGGTCCATTCCGCCGGCGGCTGCTGTTTCAGGCGGGTGCGGTAGATGCCTTCCAGCAGAGGGGCTTTTTCGCCCTCGGGAACCTGCAGCAGGGACGCCTGGGCGGGGACCTTGTCACCGCGGCGCTGGAGGATCTTGTAGTAGTTGTACTGGTATTCGCGCTCCAGCCGCTGCTCGGCGATCAGCGGGCCGTCACTGCTCTGGGCGCTGGTACCTTCGATTTCCAGGCGCAGGGTCGGACGCTCCTTGAGCGCCTTGGCCAGGGTGGTCAGGGCCGACTCGGATTCCTTGCTCAGGTCGCTGGAGCCTGGAGCGAAGGACACGTTGCTCAGGTCTTCCGAGCCACCACCGCTGACCAGCCCGCCAATGAACTTGAAGGGTGCCTGGGCGGCGCGCAGCACCAGATTGCGCAGGGTCTGCCAGACAATCGGCATCACGCTGAACTGCGGGTTGTTCAAATCACCGGAGATAGGCAGCTCGATGGAGATCTTGCCGTCCGTATCTTTCAGCAAGGCCACTGCCAGGCGGATCGGCAGATCCACGGCGTCCGGGCTGTCGACCTTTTCCCCCAGTTGCAACTGCTCGACCACCAGTTTGTTCTCGGCCTTGAGCTGGCCCTTGGTGATCATGTAGTGCAGGTCGAGGTTGAGCCGGCCCTTGCGGATGCGGAAACCGGCGAATTTCCCGGAGTAGGGGGTCAGGGTGGTCAGTTCAACTCGTTTGAAGCTGGTGGCGATATCCAGGGCGGCCATCGGATCGAACGGGTTGACGCTGCCCTTGATGGTCACCGGCGCATAGCGGTCGACCTTGCCCTTGACGTCCACGTCTGCCGGCTTGGCCTGGCGGCTGTCGATGGTGCCGACATGGCCGTTGAGCTGCTGGATGGCGGTAGCGAAGTTAGGCGTCAGGCTCAGGTCGGCGAAGTTCGCCGAACCGTCGTTGATGGCGATTTCACCGATGTGGATGCCCAGGGGCTTGCTTGAGCTGGGCTCGGACTTCGTCGAGGATTTGCCACCACTGCTGGGTGGTTGTGGAATCAGCAGGTCGTCGATATTGGTGGTGCGGTCATCGTTGATGATGAAGCGTGCATAGGGCTGCATCAGGTTGACCCGGCTGATGGTCAGGCTGTCACCGTGCTGATAGTTCAGGCCTTCGACCACCACTTGTTTCCATTTCACGAAGTCGCGGGTCTTGAGGGTGTCCAGGGTGTGCAACTGGTCCACATTGGCCCGGCCGGTGACGCTGAAAGTCAGGGGTTCGACTTTCTTCAGGTCCACTGCCAGGTCACTGCCGAGCATGCCGCTGCGCAGTTCCAGGCGGATGAACGGGCTGATATAGGACTGGGCGACGCGCAGGTCGATGTCCCGGGTCTGCACCTTGAGTTTGGCGCTGACGGGGTTGAGGTTGACCTCGCCAGTGGCGTTGACCTTGCCTTGTTTGCCCAGGCCAGTATCGAGCTTGAGGGTGAAGGGCGACTGGTTGAGGCTGTCGAAGTTCTGCAGGTCCAGGTTCAGCGGCCCCAGCTCCAGGGCTACGGCGGGCTTGGCCTTGCGATCGGCCAGGTGCACCTGGTAGTTGCGCAGTTGCACGTCCTTGAGCAGCACCTGCCAGGGTTTGCTCGGTACTGCCGGTTCCTTGGGGGCGTCGGCGGCGGCCGGCTCGGGTTTTGGCGCCGGTTTGGCCGGCTGACTGGCGAAGAGCTTTTGCCAGTCCAACTGGCCGTCGGCTTCAAGGGCGGCCCAGGTTTCGAGCTTTTGGCTGCGGACCTTGCCGACAATCACGTGCTGCTTGGCCAGGTCGACTGTGGTTTCGCTGACGTCCAGGCGCTCCAGACGCGCCAGTGGGCGACCGTCCGGGGCCTTGATGGCAAAGGGCGCGACGCTGATGGAGGTGTTGTCCAGCAGCAGCTCGGTTTCCTTGGTCAGGCTGAATTTGTAGTGGGTACTGAGGTTGACCACGCCGTCTTCCAGCACCAGCGGCACCGCATCGCGCACATAGGGCCACCAGGCTTTCATCTTGCCGTCGGTGACTTTCAAGGTGCCTTCGGAGGTCAGCGGCGTCACGCTGAAGTTGCCGCTCCAGTCGATCTGCCCGCCCTCGGGGCCGGTGGCCACCAGCGTCATGTCGGCGCTGTCGTCCGGCAGGGTACTGAGGTTCTTCAGCTCAAAATCGAGCTTGTTGTAGAGGAATTCGATGGGTTCGCTGGGGCGCAGGTCCTGGAAATGCAGGTAGCCGCCGGCCAGATTGATGCGTTCGATGCGTACCGGGAAGGGTTTGGCGTTGGGGTCGCTTGGGGTCGGTTCGCTGGCCGGCAGCTTGAACAGGGCCAGGAGGTTGAGCTTGCCTTCCTTGTCGAAGAGGATTTCGGTCTTGGGCTGGTCCAGCTCGACATCCGCCAGGTGCAGCGCACGTTTCCACAGGCTGTCCAATTGCAGATTGGCGTAGAGGCGATCGAAGGCGATCTGCTCCTTGCCAGGTTCACCGATGCTCAGGCCCCAGAGGGTCAGCTCCAGGCTGAAGGGATTGAGCTCGATGCGCTGGATATGGGCTGGGGTGGTGGCGTAGTTGGCCAATTGCTGGTTGGCCACCCGCAAGGCAATGCCCGGCAGAATCAGAAAGCCCAGCAGACTGTAAAGGGCGAGAGCGGTCAACAAGGCGCAAAGAGCGCGAATCAATCCTTTGGTCATGCGAGGCTTCATCTATCTGAATCGGAAGTGCCTTGGAGTATGGCACGCGTTTACGGTTCCGAAACCACTCCAGTCTTCAGGATTGTTCAGATTTCCTGCTCTTGGTCAAAGTTGCAGGATCAAGGTTTTCAGTGGGGGTTGCCCGTCTTGGGAAGGGAAGTCCACGGCGGGTACCAAGACCTGGCAGTCGCGCACCGGACGCCCGGCCTTCTCGGCGCAGCGCAATACTTGTTCACGCCAGTCCGGCATCGAGACCTTGGCCAGGTTGTTGCAGCAGATCAGCACGCCGTCTTCGGCGGTGGCCAGCAGTGCCGGCTTGAGTAGGCTCTGGTAATCACGCAGCAGGTCGACCGTACCGAAGGCGCTCTTGGCCCAGGCTGGCGGGTCCAGCAGTACCAGGTCGTACTGGCGCTGTTCAAGGCGCGGATAGCTGGGCAGTTTCTGCCCGCGGCGCTGGCTGATGGGCAGGCCCGCCAGTTGGCGGATGGCCGGGAAATAGTCCGACTGCACGAACTGCATCTGTGGCAATTGCGGGTTGAGCTGGCCGTTCTCCCGTCCGACGGCCAGGTTGCCCTCGGCGAAGTCCAGGTTGCACACCTCGCGCGCGCCGCCAGCTGCGGCGCTGAGGCCTACGCCACAGGTGTAGGCGAAGAGGTTGAGCACGCTTTTACCCGCGCTGTGTTGCTTGACCCAGCCACGGGCGTTGCGCAGGTCGAGAAACAATAGTGGGTCCTGCCCGGCGTGGCGTCCACGCACGCGGTAATTCAGGCCCCATTCGTGGCCAACCAGGTCCTCGAGGGCAGCCTCTTCGGCGCGGTACACCGAGTCTTCGCGGTCGATCCGCGAGTTGCCCCGGGAGCGGTCGTTGTAGACCAGCAGGGTCGACAGGTTCAGATGCTGATTGATGCTGTCGTGCAGTTGCAGCAGGGCGTCGCGTTCCAGCGTCTGGTGAAAGCTCTGTACCAGCAATTGCGGGCCATAGCGGTCGATGGTCAGGCCGCCGGCACCCTCCTGGCTGCCGTGGAACAGGCGATAGCAGTCGGTGCCTTGCTGATGCAGCTCGGCGAGCAGGTCCTGGCGGTGATCGAGAGCGGCGCGCAGCGCCTGATTCAAGGAGGACATGCGGAGCGCCTTGGAGCTGAGGAGTGAGGCGCGGCAGTTTACCAGCGTCCCGTCCGTTGTAGGAGCCAGCTTGCCGGCAAAGACGATCATGCGCACGCCTTGCCCGTAGGAGCCAGCTTGCTGGCGAAGGCGATCGTGCACGCGCCTTGCCTGTAGGAGCCAGCTTGCTGGCGAAAGCGCTCTCACGGGCACCTTCGCTGGCAAGCCAGCTCCTACAAGGAGGGCGGTTTTGCGCGGAGGTTAGCGCTCGATCGCCAGGGCCACGCCCTGGCCGCCGCCGATGCACAGGGTCGCCAGGCCCTTTTTGGCATCACGCTTGATCATTTCATGCAGCAGGGTCACCAGCACCCGGCAGCCCGATGCACCAATCGGGTGGCCGATGGCGATCGCACCGCCGTTGACGTTGACCTTGCTGGCGTCCCATTCCAGTTCCTGGGCCACCGACAGCGACTGCGCGGCGAAGGCTTCGTTGGCTTCGATCAGGTCCAGCTGGTCCAGGGTCCAGCCGGCCTTGTCCAGGCAGCGGCGGGTGGCCGAGACCGGGCCGATGCCCATGATCGCCGGGTCGACGCCGGCGTTGGCGTAGGCGGCAATTTTTGCCAGCACCGGCAGGCCCAGGGCCCGGGCCTTGCTGGCGCTCATCAGCATCACCGCGGCAGCGCCGTCGTTCAGCGCCGAGGCGTTGCCGGCGGTGACGCTGCCGTCTTTCTTGAACGCCGGCTTGAGCTTGGCCAGGGCCTCGGCGGTGGTGCCGGGGCGCGGCTGTTCGTCGGTGGCGAAGGTCAGCGGCTCGCCCTTGCGCTGGGGAATCTGGATCGGGGTGATCTCGTCGACAAAGCGCCCGGCCTCGATGGCCGCCGCGGCTTTCTGTTGGGAAGCGGCGGCGAAGGCGTCCTGGGCTTCACGGCTGATGCCGTATTTCTCCACCAGGTTCTCGGCGGTGATGCCCATGTGGTAGTCGTTGAAGGCATCCCACAGGCCGTCGCTGATCATGGAGTCGACCATCTGGCTGTGGCCCATGCGCAGGCCGGTGCGGGCGCCGGGCAGCACGTAGTTGGACAGGCTCATGTTTTCCTGGCCGCCGGCGATGATCACCTCGGCATCGCCGCAGCGGATGGCCTGGGCGCCCAGGTGCAGGGCCTTGAGGCCGGAGCCGCAGACCTTGTTCAGGGTCATGGCGGGTACCGCGTGGGGCAGGCCGGCCTTGATCGCGGCCTGGCGGGCGGGGTTCTGCCCGGCGCCGGCGGTGAGCACCTGGCCCATGAGCACTTCGTCGACCTGGGCCGGGTCGATGCCGGTCTGGGCCAGCAATTGGCGGATGACCGCGGCGCCCAGGTCAACGGCGGGAATGTTCGCCAGGGAGCCCTGGAAACTGCCCACGGCGGTGCGGGTGGCGGCAACGATTACGACGTCTTGCATGATCGGGTCCTTGTGTTCGGTGGCGGGGACCTGTGGCGTGGTGCGGGTGTTGGCCGGGCGGCACAGGCACTGGAAATTGGCGAAATCATGGTTGCACACAACCCCGGGAGCCGGCCAATCGCGAACCGGCCGGTCGGGTTGTGCTTGAACGGTCGGTTTTTACAGGCCCATGCGTCGTTTCGCCCGGTGCACGGAACTGTCCCGTACCGCCCAGCGCAGCATCGGCGTGCTGCGCTTGACGCTGGCACGAATCAGTTGGCGTTGCAGCGGGTTCTGATTGACCTCGAGCATGGCGCTGGCCCAGTCCGGCAGCAGGTCGATGCCGGCCTGCATCATCAACGAACCGAAGGGTTTGGCCAGGCGGCTGGGGGCTGGGGCAGCCAGCAGCAGGCGCAGGACCTCCCGGCTGCGCTGGTCGCAGAGCAGTTGGGGGCGCATGGCCTGCAGGTAGTCGGCCACGGCGCGTCGCGAGCGCGGCACGTCCCGGGCTCCCAGGCGTTCGGCGATCAGGGCGATCTCGTCGTAGTAGCGATCCTGGTCAGCCCCGGAGAGATGAGGGTTGAGGTAACGCAAGTGCGCGGCAAGAAAGCTGCTGACCTCAGCCACGTGAACCCAGGTCAGCAGATCGGGGTCGCTGGCGGCATAGGGGCGGCCATCGGGGGCGGTGCCGACTATGTGCAAGTGAATGCTGCGTACCTTGTCGATCAGCCATTCGGCGTCCTGGCGGGAGCCGAAGGTGGTGCCGGAGATGAACTGCCCGGTGCGGCGCAGCCGGCCGATCATGTCCTGGCGAAAGTTCGAGTGATCCCAGACGCCGGCCAAGGCCAGAGGATGCAGGGCCTGCATCAACAGGGCGCTGATGCCGCCGATCAGCATGCTGCTGAAGTCGGCGTGCACCTGCCAACTGACGGACCCCGGCCCGAACAGGCCGGGGTCACCTTTGGGATGTTCCAGGTCGAGTTGGCCCAGAGACAGGCCGGACAGGCTCATGACCTGGCTTTCGATGCGGCTGCGAATGAATTCCATGACAGCTCGGTGTGGCTATTTAAAAAAGAAGCGCGGCGGATGCCGCGCCGGTTTCAAACGTTCAGGCGTTTGTCGATCAGGCCGTCCACCACGCTGGGGTCCGCCAGGGTCGAAGTGTCACCCAGGGTATCCAGTTCGTTGCAGGCGATCTTGCGCAGGATACGCCGCATGATCTTGCCCGAGCGAGTTTTCGGCAGGGCCGGAGCCCACTGGATCAGCTCCGGCTTGGCGAAACTGCCGATCTCGCGGCTGACCAGGGCCAGCAGTTCCTTCTTCAGTGCCTCGTCGGGCTCGACGCCCTGCATCGGTGTGACGAAGGCATAGATTCCCTGGCCCTTGAGATCATGGGGGTAACCGACCACCGCCGCTTCGGCGATGCTGTCGTGCAGCACCAGGGCGCTTTCCACTTCGGCGGTGCCGATGCGGTGCCCGGAAACGTTGATCACGTCGTCGATGCGCCCGGTGATCCAGTAGCTGCCATCCTCGTCGCGCCGGGCACCATCACCGGTGAAGTAATAGCCGGGGTAGGGAGCGAAATAGGTTTCGACCATGCGCTTGGGATCGCCATAGACGCTACGGATCTGCGCCGGCCAACTGGCCTTGATTGCCAGGATGCCGCTGCCTGCCCCATGGATTTCCTTGCCCTGGTCGTCCAGCAGCACCGGTTGTACGCCGAACATCGGGGTCGAGGCGCATCCGGGCTTGATCTGCCGGGCGCTGACCAGGGGGCTGAGCATGATGCCGCCGGTTTCGGTCTGCCACCAGGTATCGACAATCGGGCAGCGTTGTTCGCCGACCACGTTGAAATACCACTCCCAGGCTTCCGGGTTGATCGGCTCGCCGACGCTGCCGAGCAAGCGCAGGCTGGCGCGGGAGGTGTTCTGTAGCGGGGCGCTGCCTTCGCGCATCAGGGCACGCAGAGCGGTGGGCGCGGTGTAGAAGATGTTCACCTGATGCTTGTCCACCACCTCCCAGAAACGCGAGGTGCTGGGGTAGTTGGGCACGCCTTCGAAGATCAGCGTGGTCGCGCCGTTGGCCAGGGGGCCGTAGAGGATGTAGCTGTGGCCGGTGACCCAGCCGACGTCGGCGGTGCACCAGAAGACCTCACCGTCGCGGTAGTCCAGCACGTACTTGAAGGTCATGGCGGCCTGTAGCAGGTAGCCGCCGGTGGTGTGCAGCACGCCCTTGGGTTTGCCGGTGCTGCCGGAGGTGTAGAGGATGAACAGCGGGTCTTCGGCGTCCATCGGCTCGGGGGCGCATTGGTTGCTAGCGCCAGCCACGGCCTGTTCATAGGAAATGTCGCGATCTGGCACCCAGTTCACCGGGTTGCGGGTGCGTTCGACCACCAGCACGCTGCTGACATCCGGGCAACTGAGCAGGGCCTTGTCGACGTTGCTCTTCAGCGGAATCAGTTTGCCGCCGCGCACGCCTTCGTCGGCGGTGATCACGGTGCGGCAGTCGGCGTTGAGAATGCGGTCGCGCAGGGCCTCCGGCGAAAAACCGCCGAACACCACCGAATGCACCGCGCCGATCCGGGTGCAGGCGAGCATGGCGTAGGCCACTTCGGGAATCATCGGCATGTAGATGCACACCCGGTCGCCCTTCTTCACGCCACGGCTTTTCAGCACGTTGGCCAGGCGGCAGACCCGGTCGTGGAGTTCCTGGTAAGTGATGCGCTGGGAGTCTGCCGGGTTGTCACCTTCCCAGATGATCGCCGCCTGATTGCCGCGTTTTTCCAGATGACGGTCGATGCAGTTGTAGCTGACGTTGAGTTGGCCACCGCGAAACCAGTTGGCCTCGCCGGTGCGCATGTCGTGGCTGTGGACGCTGTCCCAGGGGCTGCTCCAGTGCAGGAAGCGCCTGGCCTGCTCGGCCCAGAACTGGTCCGGCTGCTCAATGGACTGGCGGTAGAGGTGGTGGTAGTCGTCCTGGCTCATTTGTGCCGCCCGGCGGACGGCATCGGCTTTCGGAAAAGTGCTGATATCGAACATGACGGTTCCTTATTCTTGTTTTGCGACAAGTCATAAGGGTGCGCACAAGTGCCGGGAAGGTTCAAGTGGGGAAGGGCAGGGGCCCGGACAGGAGCCGGTGTGGCCGGCTCCTGGGGTGACAGGGTCGATCAGCCGCGGTGACGGCCGCGGAAGTAGTTGATCAGGCCTTGGGTCGATGCGTCGTCGGCCAGGGTTTCGTCGCTGCCGACCAGGCGGTTGTAGACGCCTTTGCCCAGCTCCTTGCCCAGCTCCACGCCCCACTGGTCGAAGGCGTTGATGCCCCAGACCACGCTTTGCACGAAGACCTTGTGTTCATACAGCGCCACCAGTGCGCCAAGGCGCCGCGGGCTGATGCGCTCCACCACCAGGGTGTTGCTCGGACGGTTGCCGGGAATCACCTTGTGCGGTGCCAGCTTCGCGATTTCGGCTTCGCTCAGGCCTTTCTCGCGCAGTTCGCTCTCGGCTTCGGCGCGGGTCTTGCCCAGCATTAGTGCCTGGCTCTGGGACAGGCAGTTGGCGTACAGCCATTGATGGTGGTCGGCCACCGGGTTGAAGCTGACGATCGGCACGATGAAGTCGGCCGGAATCAATTGGGTGCCCTGGTGCAGCAACTGGTGGTAGGCATGCTGGCCGTTGCAGCCCACGCCGCCCCAGATCACCGGGCCGGTATCGGTGGCCACCGGGGTGCCGTCTTGGCGCACGCTCTTGCCGTTGGATTCCATGTCCAATTGTTGCAAGTGCTTGGTGATGTTGCGCAGGTAGTGGTCGTACGGCAGGATCGCGTGGCTCTGCGCGCCCCAGAAATTGCCGTACCACACGCCCAGCAGCGCCAGCAGCACCGGCATGTTCTGTTCGAATGGGGCGCTCTGGAAATGCTGGTCCATGGTGTAGGCACCGGACAGCAGCTCCTTGAAGTTGGACATGCCGATGGCCAGGGCGATCGGCAGGCCGATGGCGGACCACAGCGAGTAGCGCCCGCCGACCCAGTCCCACATCGGGAAGATGTTCTCTTCGCGAATGCCGAAGGCCACTGCCGCCGCATTGTTGCTCGACACGGCGATGAAGTGGCGGTGCAGTTCGGCCTCCGAGCCGCCCTGGGCCAGGTACCAGGCCCGTGCTGCCTGGGCGTTCTTCAGGGTTTCGAGGGTATTGAAAGACTTGGAGGAAACGATGAATAGCGTAGTTTCTGCACGGATTTTCGCAGAAAGCTCATGGAACTCGCTGCCATCGATGTTCGCCAGGTAATGGCAGCGCACGCCTTTCTGGGCGTAGGACAACAGCGCTTCGGAAACCAGCTCCGGGCCGAGGAAGGAGCCGCCGATGCCGATGTTCACCACGTCGGTGATGGGCTTCTCGGTGTAGCCGCGCCACAGGCCGTCGTGGATGCGGCCCACCAGCTCGGTGATCTGGTTCAGTACCTTGTGCACTTCGGGCATCACGTTGACACCGTTCACCGACAGCTTGTCGCCCACCGGGCGGCGCAGTGCGGTGTGCAAGGCCGGGCGGCCTTCGGAAGCGTTGACCAGTTCGCCGGTGATCATGGACTTGATGGCGTCTGAGAGGCCGACTTCCTTGGCCAGGTTCACCAGCAGGTCGCGGGTTTCGCTGGTGATCAGGTTCTTCGAATAGTCGAGAAACAGCCCGCAGCTGCTCAGGGTGAATTGGCTGAAGCGCTGCGGATCGGCATTGAACGCCTCGCGCATGCTGAAATCCTGCATGGCTTGGCGGTGGTCTTTCAACGCTTGCCAGGCGGGCAGAGCGGTAACGTCATGAGGAGTGCGGTAGTACGCCATCGCTGCGGTTTTCCTTTTGCTTGAACTGCCTTTTGGACACTGAAAAGCCCGGAACGTCCTGCGCGGTCTCAAGGACCCGTTGGGCCGGCCTTGTGCTGATACGTTTAATCACTCGGGGGGATAACAGTAACCCCGGCGTGCTGTTCTGTCTTGGCTTTGTCCGACTGGTGGCCAGTACTATTTTGTACTCAGCGGGCCTGCCTGGTCTGGATTCGGGTTTTCAATGGGTAGAAATAGGGGGAAGCGTCAGGCGACCTGATCCGCAATCGCAGGGCTGGTAAGGCTCTGCTCATTGCCAGGGGCCATGTGCAGCATGCGCGGCCTGGAACCGAGCGGTTCGGCTTCACTGCAGGGAGCATAGGTACAGAGGGTCGCTCGATCACCGACCTTGGCCTTGAACATGATGGTGTACATGGGGTGTTCCCTGGGGCGGATCCTTGAACGGGGCCCGCAGTCATGGGCTGCAGGCCCCAGCCGGCGGCAGTTTGCCCGAAGGTTGGAGTTCGGGCAATCGGGCGTTCATGCCGGTGTGTCGAGGTCCAGGTGCAGGTTGTCGATCAACCGTGTCGCGCCCAGATAGGCTGCCACAAGAATCACCAGTTCACGGTCTTGCGCGGTGGCTGGACGCAGGTTCTGTGCCTGGCGGATTTCCAGGTAGTCACGGCGCAGACCGGCGGCTTCAAGCTGCTGCTGTTGTTCGGCCACAAGCTTGGGATAGTCGCGTTCGCCGTTCCTGATGGCCTGGGCAATCTGGCTCAGGCTGCGGTACAGCACCGGGGCGATAGCGCGCTGCTCTTCGCTCAGGTAGCCGTTGCGCGACGACAGGGCGAGGCCGTCGGCGGCACGTACCGTTGGCTCACCGATGATCTGGATCGGCATGTTCAGGTCGTGCACCAGGGCCCGAATCACTGCCAACTGCTGGTAGTCCTTCTGGCCAAACACCGCGAGATCGGGCTGGACCATGTTGAACAGCTTGCTGACCACTGTAGCCACGCCTTCGAAATGCCCGGGACGGCTGGCGCCGCACAGGCCTTCGGATAGCTGGGGAACGCTGACCCGGGTCTGCCCGGCCATGCCGTCGGGGTACATTTCTTCGACGGTGGGGGCAAACAGCAGGTGGCAACCGGCTTCCAGCAATTTTTCCTGGTCGGCGGCGAGGGTGCGTGGGTACTTGTCCAGGTCTTCGCCGGCACCGAACTGCAGTGGGTTGACGAAGATGCTGGCGACCACGAAGTCCACCCGCTGGGCGGCTTTGGCCACCAGGGCGGCGTGGCCACTGTGCAGGTTGCCCATGGTGGGCACGAAGCCGATCCGCTTGCCCTCACTGCGCGCGCGGGCGACCGCGGCGCGCAATTCGCGCACGGTTTTGACTGTATTCATGCAGAGAACCCGTGTTCGGCGCCAGGGAAGGTGACGGCTTTGACTTCTTCGACATAGGCGCTCAAGGCGGCCTGGATACTGTCCTTGCCTGCCATGAAGTTCTTCACGAACTTCGGCGAGCGGCCGCTGAGGGACAGCCCCAGCATGTCGTGGAGCACCAGGACCTGGCCGTCGGTAGCACTGCCGGCACCGATACCTATTACCGGGATCTTCACCGCCTGGGTGATTTCCGCCGCCAGCTCGCTGGGCACGCACTCCAGCAGCAGCATTGCCGCGCCGGCCTGCTCCAGGGCGATGGCATCGGCACGCATCTGCCGCGCCTGGCTTTCATTGCGGCCCTGCACCTTGTAGCCGCCCAGAACGTTCACGGTCTGTGGCGTCAGCCCCATGTGCACGCAGACCGGCACTCCACGCTCGTTCAGCAGGCGCACCGGCTCGGCCAGCCAGGCTGCGCCTTCGATCTTGAGCATATGGGCGCCGGCCTGCATCAGCTGGGCCGAACTGCTCAGGGCCTGTTCAGTGGTGGCGTAGGACATGAATGGCAGGTCGGCCAGGATCAGTGCCCCGTTGTTGCCGCGCTTGACCGCCGCGACGTGATAGGCCATGTCAGCGGTGCTGACGGGCAGGGTGCTGTCGTGTCCTTGCAGCACCATGCCCAGGGAGTCGCCTACCAGCAGGACTTCGACGCCTGCCTCGCAGCAGGTGTGGGCGAAGGTGGCGTCGTAGCAGGTCAGCATGGTGATTTTCTCACCTTTCTGCTTGAGGCTTTGCAGGGTGGTCAGAGTGATATCTGGCATGAAAGGGGTCCTCATTTCAGGCGCTTTGGAAACTACTGCGAGTAACGCGCGTGATTCTTCGTTATTCAGGCGCACGGTCTTTTGTCGTGCTTATACAGCCTGGTTCCAAGCGATTTGAACGGGCTTGCGGGAGTCGCGCCTGTGGCGTCGGGCCCATCATTCTGTGCCCAGAAGAGGTGCCATGCCAGCGGGTGCCACCGCCGTTGCACAACTGCCCCTGCCTGGCGTTTCCCGGGCTCGCCGCGAACCGGCCTCACTTGAATTGCGCCCTTTAGCGCCGTGATGGCGGCAACGGGACGCCTATAGTCGTGAGGAGAACTCGGGAAGTCAATTAGATGTGTTACCGCATTGTTACGCTGCCAGTGTTACCGCCGTTACTGATGCGTTTCAGCGGTCAGGCCAGGCGTTCCAGGCCGACAAATGGGCAGGCAGCGAGCAGTTCGTGCAGGGTGCGGCCGTCAGCCAGTTGCAGGTCGGCAGGGGCCAGTTCCGCCAACGGGTAGAGCACGAAGGGGCGCGCCTGCATGTGGTAATGGGGGACTTTGAGGCGGGGTTCGTCGATCAGTCGATCGCCGAACAACAGGATGTCCAGATCCAGGGTACGTGGGCCCCAGCGCTCATTTCGCTCGCGGCCTTGCTGGTTTTCGATGGCCTGCAAGGCGTCCAGCAGGGCTAGCGGCGCCAGCGCGCTGTCCAGCGCCGCGACGGCGTTGGTATAGCGTGGCTGGCCTGGGAGCAATGAGTCGCTCTGGTAGAAGGCCGATACGCCGTGCAGGCGGCTTTCGGGCAACTGCGCGAGGGCCTCGGTGGCACTGCGCAGTTGTGCTTCAGGGGCTGCCAGATTGCTGCCCATGCCGATGTAGATGCGTTCCATCTATTACTCGCCCGATGCGCCGCTGCTGCGCTTGCGCTTGGCACCGCTGCTGCGCCGGCGCTTGCGTGGCGCGCCACTGGCGTCTTCCTTGCCGCTGAGGTCGCGGATCATGTCGCGGCGTTCGGCGTCATTGGCGTCCTGATAGTCGGTCCACCATTCTCCCAGGCCATCGGTCTGCTCGCCGGCGCTTTCGCGCAGCAGCAGGAAGTCGTAGCCGGCGCGGAAGCGCGGATTGTCCAGCAACTGGTCGGCGCGCTTGCCGCTGCGCCGTGGCAGGCGTTCCTGCATATCCCAGATTTCGCGGATCGGCATGGTGAAACGCTTGGGAATAGCGATGCGCTGGCACTGTTCGGCGATCAGCTCGTGGGCGGCTTCCTGCATGGCCGGAATCGGCGGCATGCCACGCTCCTGCAGGCGCAGCACCCGGGCCGGCAGGGCTGGCCAGAGCAGGGCGGCGAACAGGAAGGCTGGGGTCACCGGCTTGTTCTGCTTGATCCGCAGGTCGGTGTTGACCAAGGCTTCGCTGATCAGCGTATGGGTGTAGGTCGGGTTGTACTCCAGGGCTTCGGCGCTGGCCGGGAACAACGGGTCGAACAGTTGCAGGTCCACCAGCATTTCGAAGGTGTCCGCCGCGTAGCCGGAGAGGAACAGCTTGAGCACTTCTTCGAACAGGCGCGCCGAGGGGATTTCCCGCAGCATCGGTGCCAGTTCGCGAATGGGCGCGGCGGTGTGTTTCTCGATGCCGAAGTTCAGTTTTGCTGCAAAGCGTACTGCTCGAAGCATACGTACCGGGTCTTCCTGATAACGCTGGCGAGGATCGCCGATCAGGCGGATCAGGTTGTTGCGAATGTCGTGTACGCCATTGGCGTAATCGAGAATGCGTTCGCTGACCGGATCGTAGTACAGGGCATTGATGGTGAAGTCGCGACGTTGCGCGTCCTCTTCCAGGGTGCCATAGACGTTGTCCCGCAGGATCCGCCCGCTTTCGTTGCGCGATGACTGGTTACTGTCCTCGTCGTCTTCGTTTTGCGGGTGATTGGCGCGGAAAGTCGCAACTTCGATGATTTCGCGACCGAAGTGGATGTGCACCAGCTTGAAACGCCGGCCAATGATGCGCGCGTTACGGAACTCGGCCTTGACCTGTTCCGGCGTGGCGCTGGTGGCGACGTCGAAGTCCTTGGGGGTGATATTGAGCAGCATGTCGCGCACGCAGCCACCCACCAGGTAGGCCTGGTAGCCGGCGTTCTGCAGGCGTTCGACGATATTCACCGCATACCGGCTGAACTGGGCACGTTGCAGCGAATGCTGGCTGCTATTGAGCACTTCAGGCGTGCTGCGTTTATGTTGCGTACGACGCAAGGGAGAACGGAATGACTGGAACAGCTTCTTCAGCATGGGATGCACTGTTTGAAGGAATATTCGGCCAAAACGAAGAGTGGCCGCATGATGGGCGGGGATTCTAGCATTTAGTCGAAGGATGGTGTAGGAAGCTGCCGCGACTTGTACAGGCTGGCGCTGAGCTGCGGTTTGGCGAGGTTGGATGGGGGCGGGGGAGTGAAAACACGAATTCCGGAAACCACAAGGGGAGCCGAAGCTCCCCCAGAATAGTTGCGTGCTCTATTTTTATTATTGGTTTCGGGCTTCTTGTTTTTGTTAAACGCCCTTGTCATCTGGTTTACCCAGGATGACCCTCCCAATCGGGAGCCAAGAGCAAACGGATTGCTTTGATCGCTGAGTTGCAATGACCTTTCGATCCAACCAGTTCAGGCTCTGCCTTAGGGCAGTTTTTGTTGTTCTCGGCCTGGTTGTGGGGCAAGCCCCAAATACAACGCCTCTCCAAAAGAATCAGTTAGCTGCGCCTCCGCCGTGTTGTTTTTATTATGCGTGAGTCGATTCGTCTTATTTTTATTGTCTTGTGCATTGCTTGTTATTGTTCTTGTACCAAACATATAGCAGGTGCCGTGCCAACTTTTGAGATCCCCAGTAAAACAAGGGGTTAGGCGTGCCGTTGGGTGTTTTTCAGGGCAAAAAAAACCGGGGCTTCGTTACCTTTAGCCCCGGTTCCTGTTACGTGCGATGGAGCAGGTAACAGTTTTTTTCACAAAAGCGAGTGTTACCCGCGTTTTCGTCAGCCGTAGTTCAGCTTTCGCTGGCGACCCCGCTCTTGCGCCGTGGGATGCCCAGGCGCTGACGACGTTCCCACAGGCACTTGCGGCTGACGCCCAGTTTGCGTGCCAGCTCGGTCTCGGTCATGTGGTCCTGGTGTTCGAGGACGAAGTGCTGGAAGTAGTCCTCCAGGGACAGGTCTTCGGTCGGTTCGTGGCTGGTGTTACCCGCTTGTGGGGGCAGGCCGACGAAGTCGTCGTCTTCCAGGTCGCTCAGTTCGATGTCGATGCCCAGCAGGTCGGCCGAGATTTCCGGGCTTTCGCACAGAATGACCGCACGCTCGACAGCGTTCTCCAGTTCGCGCACGTTCCCCGGCCAGGAGTAATGGCGGATGGCCTGTTCTGCATCGGCGGCGAACTTAAGGTCCGTGCGGCCGACGCGCGCGCTCTGGCGGGCCAGAAAGGCATTGGCAATTTCATTGACGTCTGCACCGCGCTCACGCAGGGCCGGCAGTTTCAGGGCAATCACGTGCAGGCGGTAGTACAGGTCTTCACGGAACTGGCCTATTTTCGACAGGCTTTTCAGGTCGCGGTGAGTGGCTGCAATCAGGCGCACATCGACTTTCTGTGACTGTACCGAGCCGACACGGCGGATCTCGCCTTCCTGCAGTACTCGCAGCAATCGCGCCTGCGCCTCCAGCGGTAGCTCGCCAATCTCGTCGAGGAACAGGGTGCCGCCGTCCGCAGCTTCTACCAGGCCGGCACGGCCGGCGCTGGCGCCGGTGAACGCGCCTTTCTCGTGGCCGAACAGTTCGGACTCGATCAGAGTTTCCGGAATGGCTGCGCAGTTCACCGAAATCATCGGTGCCTTGGCACGCTTGGACAGGTTGTGCAGGGCCCGGGCTACCAGTTCCTTGCCGGTACCGGATTCACCCTGAATCAGTACATTGGAGTCAGTGGGCGCCACTTTGCGGATCTTGCTGTACAGATCCTGCATGGGAGCGCAGGAACCGATGATGCCGATTTCGCCATTGTTGTTGCCCGCACCGGCCCGCTCCGCAGTGGCGCCAGCCTTGGCGGCCGGACGGTCTGGCGGGGCATTTTCGGCGCTTTGCCGATCCCGCAGGATCCGCGCCACGGCCTGGAGCATTTCATCGTGATCGAACGGCTTGGCGATGTAGTCCACCGCGCCCATTTTCATCGAGTCCACGGCTGAGCGCAGGCTGGCGTAGCTGGTCATGATCAGCACCGGAGTGCCCTGGCCGAGCTTGATCAATTCGGTGCCCGGGGCGCCTGGCAGGCGCAAGTCACTGACGATCAGATCGAAAGTGGGAATGCTGAAGCGTTCCTGTGCCTCCTGCACTGAGCCGGCTTCGCTGACCTGGTACTGGTTGCGTTCCAGCAGGCGGCGCAGGGCGGAGCGGATAATGGTTTCGTCTTCGACGATCAGAATATGCGGCATTGATTCAATTCTCTCGACGGTCTCAGTTCACAGCGGACGTCGCTTCGACATGACGCGGTAAAGTCACCCGGATACGGGTGCCGCGTTGGCTTTGAGGATCGGCCGGGCTGTCGATGGTGATTTGTCCATAATGCTCTTCAACGATGGAATAGACCAGTGCAAGGCCCAGACCGGTGCCTTCCCCAGGGTCCTTGGTGGTGAAAAACGGTTCGAACAATCGGTCCATGATGTTCTTCGGAATGCCGCTGCCTTCGTCCTCCACGATCAGGTCGACCGTGTGCTCGAAAGCCTCGCTCTTGACGCGTACCGCGCTGCCAGGAGGGGAGGCGTCGCGGGCGTTGGAAAGGAGGTTGATCAGTACCTGGGCAAGGCGCTGGGGATCACCGTCGACCCAGTGGTCGGGATCGCACAGGTTGAAGAACTGCACCTCGAAATTGCGCCGGTTCAACGCCAGCAGGCCAATGGCGTCCTGGGCCACTTCGGCCAGGCACACCGCCTCGTCGTTGTGCTGATGGCTGCCGGCGTGGGCGAAGCTCATCAGCGACTGGACGATACGCGAGATGCGTTTGGTCTGTTCGAGGATCTGCTCGCTGATTTCCGTCAGTTCGCCGTCCTCTTCCCGTTCTTCGCGCAGGTTCTGCGCCAGGCAGGCGATGCCGGTAATCGGGTTGCCGATCTCATGGGCCACCCCGGCCGCCAGGCGCCCGATGCTGGCCAAGCGTTCGGAGTGCACCAGCTTGTCTTCCAGGGTCTGGGTTTCGGTCAGGTCTTCCACCAGCAGTACCAGGCCGCTGTTGCCCGGGGCCAGAGGCTCATCGATGGCGGCCTTGTGCAGGTTCAGCCAGCGGGTCTGGCCATCGAGGGCCAGGTGCTGTTTGTGCAAGTGTTCGTCCGGCAGGTTGATAAAGCCCTGCAGCAGGTCCTTCCACGGGTTGGTAATGGTGCTCAGGCGTGAGCCCACCACGTGCTGGGCTGGTATGCCGGTGAGCTCCTCCATGGCCTTGTTCCACATGAGGATCTCCTGGTCCTTGGCCAGGGAGCAGACCCCCATCGGCAGCTCTTGCAGGGTTTGCCGGTGATAGCGGCGCAGGGCATCGAGCTCGGCGGCCAGGCCGGTGAGGCGTGAGTGGTAGTCCTCCAGCCGGCTTTCGATGAAGTGGATGTCCTCGGTGACGTAGTTTTCTCCACCGGCCTTGTAGGGCAGGAAGGTTTCCACCATGTCCTGGGCGACGCTGGGGCCCATCAATCCGGACAGGTTGGCTTCGATGCGGTCGCGCAGGCGCCGCAGGGCGTAAGGTCGGCGTTCGTCAAAGGGCAGATACAGATCTCGCAGGGCCTGCTCCACTTCCTTCTGGGCTGCCTTGGCCCCCAGCGGCTTGGCCAGTTGGGTGGCGAACTCCTGGGGCGAGGCGGCGTGCAGTTCCCGGCGCTGCGGACGGCGCACGTTGTCCACGGCACAGGCTTCGGCGGCGCTGGCCTCCTCGGTGCTGGCATTGGTGAACAGCGAGATCAGGGTGAACATCAGGACGTTGGCCGCCAGCGAGGCGATGGCCGCCATATGCCAACTGGTGTCGTCCAGGACGTAGATCATGTTCAGCAGCGGGATGTAGAAACCCTGCAGGTTGCCGATCAACGGCAGCAGCATGGTCACCAGCCACACCAGGATCCCCGCCAGCAGGCCGGCGATGAAGCCCCGGCGGTTGGCGGTCGGCCAGTACAGTACCGACAGCACGCCCGGAAGAAATTGCAGGGTGGCGACGAAGGCCACGATCCCCAGGTTGGCCAGGTCCTGCTCGGCGCCCAGCAGCAGGTAGAAGGCGTAGCCGGCCATGATAATGGCGACGATCAGGGCGCGGCGGGTCCACTTCAGCCAGCGGTAGATGTTGCCCTCCGCCGGCGGCTGGTAGAGCGGCAGCACCAGGTGGTTCAGGGCCATCCCCGAGAGCGCCAGGGTGGTGACGATGATCAGGCCGCTGGCGGCCGACAGCCCGCCGACATAGGCCAGCAGAGCCAGGGCCGGGCTGTTGGCGGCGATGCCGATGCCCAGGGTGAAGTATTCCGGGTTGGTGGTAGCGCCGAGCTTGAGGCCGGCCCAGAGAATCAGCGGCACTGCCAGGCTCATCAGCAGCAGGAACAGCGGCAGCCCCCAACTGGCGCTGACCAGGGCGCGAGGGTTGAGGTTCTCGGTAAAGGTCATGTGGTACATGTGCGGCATGACGATCGCCGAGGCGAAGAACACCAGTAGCAGGGTGCGCCACGGGCCTTCCTGAAGGGGTGTATGCAGTGCGGCAAGGGCAGTCTGGTTCTGCAGCAGCCAGAGTTCCAGCTGTTGCGGGCCGTCGAATACCCCGTACAGCGCGTACAGGCCGACACCGCCAATGGCGATCAGCTTGATCACCGATTCGAAGGCAATGGCGAACACCAGGCCTTCATGTTTTTCCCGGGTGGCGATATGCCGCGAGCCGAAGAAGATCGTGAACAAGGTGATCAGCGCGCAAAAGCTCAGCGCCACCCGATGCTGCACCGGCTCGTGGGTGAGAATGCCAATGGAGTCGGCCACGGCCTGGATCTGCAGCGCCAGTAATGGCAGCACGCCGATCAGCATGAAGATCGTGGTCAGCGCACCGGCCCAGGTACTGCGAAAACGGAAGGCGAACAGGTCGGCCAGGGATGACAGCTGGTAGGTGCGGGTGATTTTCAGGATCGGGTAGAGCAGTACCGGTGCCAGCAGGAAGGCCCCGGAAACCCCCAGGTAACTGGACAGGAAGCCATAGCCGTACTGGTAGGCCAGGCCAACCGTGCCGTAGAACGCCCAGGCACTGGCATAGACCCCGAGTGACAGGGTGTAGGTCAGCGGGTGGCGAATGATCGAGCGGGGGATCATCCCGCGCTCACTGATCCAGGCAACGCCGAACAGCACCGCCAGGTAGGCGGCGCTGATCAGGATCATCTGGGGCAGGCTAAAGCTCATCGGCATCTTTTTGGCTCTGCAGGATGAAGGTCACGACGATCAGAATCAGCCAGAGCAGATACGGGCGATACCAGGCGCCAGTAGCATCGATCCACCAATCCATGATGGCGGGGGAGAACAGATAGATCCCCACTACCAGGAGCAGGACCAAGCGATAGATGTACATCTCGGCCTCTCTTTATTGTGTGCGTGCCCGAAAACGTGCGGCGATGGTAACGGATGGGCGCCAAGCTGCAAGTGGCGTCAGCTTAATTGCGCTTCCGGCACGCTCAGTGTGCGTGGAATCAGGGCGGCATCCCAGTGGGCCATGCCCCAGGCCATTATCTGCGCGACGCTGGCGCCATCGAGGTCGGCCGGTGGCTTCTGGCCCAGTGCCCGCAGGGCGCGCAGCAGCAGGGGCGGGGCCTGATCCTCGGTCAGCGGGGGCGAGCGGTAGGACTTGCCCAGTTTGTGCCCGTCCGGCTGGGTGATCAGCGGTACATGCAAGTAGCGGGGCTGGGAAAGGCCCAGCAGTTCCTGCAGGTACAGCTGGCGCGGTGTGGAATCCAGCAGGTCGGCGCCGCGCACGATATCAGTGATGCCTTGCCAGGCATCGTCGAGCACCACGGCCAGTTGGTAAGCGTAGAGACCGTCGCGGCGGCGGATCACGAAGTCCCCCACTTCCCGGCCCAGGTGCTGGCGGTATTCGCCCTGGACCCGGTCGACGAAGCGATACTCCAGTTCGGGTACCCGCAGGCGGATCGCGGCGTCGTCCTGGGCGTGGCCGAGGTTGCGGCACAGTCCCGGGTAAATGCCATGGTAGGGCTCCAGCTGTTTGCGCGAACAGGTGCAGGCATAGGCCAGGCCCTGCTGGAACAGGCGATTGAGGACTTCGCCATAGGCGTCGTGGCGATCGCTCTGGCGGATCATCTGCCCGTCCCATTCGAAGCCGTAGCTTTCCAGAGCCTTGAGAATGGCCGCCTGGGCACCGGGCTCTTCCCGAGGCGGGTCAAGGTCCTCCATGCGCAGCAGCCAGCGGCCGCCGACGGCGCGGGCATCAAGATAGGAGGCAAGCGCGGCAACCAGAGAGCCGAAATGCAGATAGCCGCTGGGAGTGGGGGCGAAGCGCCCGATGTACGAGGAAGAGGTGGAGGCAGTCATGGAGCGGATGTTACTTCGTCTGGCCCCGGGGTGACGATGGTGCCGGGGGATCGCTTTGGCGAGCGGGCTTGCTCTTGCAGGGAAGGCAGAAACGAAAACGGAGCGTGGGTACGCTCCGTTTCAGGTTCCAGCCGGCGATTATTTGCCGACCTGTTTTTCCTTGATTTCCGCCAGTGTCTTGCAGTCGACGCACATGTCGGCGGTTGGGCGGGCTTCCAGCCGGCGGATACCGATCTCGACGCCGCAGGATTCGCACCAGCCGTATTCTTCGTCTTCGATCAGTTGCAGGGTCTTGTCGATCTTCTTGATCAACTTGCGCTCGCGATCGCGGGCCCGCAGTTCGAGGCTGAACTCTTCTTCCTGGCTGGCACGGTCAGCCGGGTCGGGGAAGTTGGCCGCTTCGTCTTTCATGTGATCAACAGTGCGGTCGACTTCCTGCATCAAGTCCTGTTTCCACTTGTTCAGGATCTTGGTGAAGTGCTCGCGCATGGGCTTGCCCATGTACTCTTCGCCCGCAGTTTCAACGTAAGGTTCAAAACCGCTGATCGATTGAATCTGTTGCTTTGCTTGGGTGGGCATGAATGGACCGCCTCTACTCTTGTAATCCATTGCGCAGGATTGCTCCATCTCCGACACTTGCCGGCCCTGCGGCTGCAAGCGGGCGAACTTACCAGATCAAACCAGAGCGCGCTACTCCCGGTTGTCGAGCCTATGTCCTGCTTCGTCCATGGATATGGGAAAAGCCTGACATGGCTTGCTGATCGGTTCGTTCAATCATTGATTTTAGTCAAGTCTGCGGGTTGTGTTGGCGCCAGTTGGCGCAAGCAACAGACCGCTCGGATCTGCCTGGGTTCTCCCGGGCTTGATCAGATGGGTAGAATCGGTCCTTTGCTCCCCCTCGAATCAATGAAGGAAGGCTAATGGCTCAGCCCTACAGTGCGCGTAGTCGCGCTATCGAACCTTTCCATGTCATGGCCTTGCTGGCCCGCGCCAATGAGCTGCAAGCCGCCGGGCATGATGTGATTCACCTGGAAATCGGCGAACCGGACTTCACCACCGCCGAGCCAATCATCAAGGCCGGGCAGGCCGCGCTGAGCGCCGGCAAGACGCGCTACACCGCAGCCCGCGGAATTCCCGAGCTGCGAGGGGCGATTTCCGGCTTTTATCAGCAGCGTTACGGCCTGGACATCGATCCCGAGCGGATCATGATCACCCCCGGAGGTTCCGGTGCCCTGCTGTTGACCAGCAGCCTGTTGGTGGACCCGGGCAAGCACTGGCTGCTGGCGGACCCGGGTTATCCGTGCAACCGGCATTTTCTGCGTCTAGTGGAAGGCGCTGCGCAGTTGGTCCCGGTGGGGCCGGATGTGCGTTACCAACTGACGCCGGACCTGGTGGAGCGCTATTGGGATCAGGACAGCGTGGGCGCCCTGGTGGCCTCGCCGGCGAACCCCACCGGCACGGTCCTGAGCCGGGACGAGTTGGCGGGGTTGTCCACCGCGATCAAGGCTCGCAACGGGCATCTGGTGGTGGACGAGATCTACCATGGCCTGACCTATGGCACCGATGCCGCCAGCGTTCTGGAAGTGGATGACAGCGCTTTCGTCCTGAATAGTTTCTCCAAATATTTCGGCATGACCGGCTGGCGCCTGGGCTGGCTGGTAGCTCCGCCGGCAGCCGTGGGTGAACTGGAAAAGCTGGCACAGAACCTCTATATCAGTGCGCCGAGCATGGCCCAGTATGCTGCGCTGGCTTGCTTCGAGCCGCAGACCTTGGAGATCCTCGAGGAGCGCCGTGCCGAGTTCGGGCGCCGCCGGGATTTCCTGCTGCCAGCCTTGCGTGAGTTGGGCTTCGGCATCGCTGTGGAGCCTGAAGGGGCGTTCTATTTGTACGCGGACATCAGCGCCTTCGGCGGTGATGCCTTCGCCTTTTGCCGGCACTTCCTGGAAACCGAGCACCTGGCCTTTACCCCTGGCCTGGACTTCGGCCGGCATCAGGCTGGCCATCATGTGCGCTTTGCCTATACCCAGAGCCTGGAACGCCTGCAGGAGGCGGTTGAGCGTATCGCCCGTGGCCTGCAGAGCTGGCACGCCTGATGCGCTTCGATCCTCCCCTGGAAGAGGGGCGTCTGCTGCGTCGTTACAAGCGCTTCCTGGCGGACATCGAAACCACCACCGGCGAGCTGTTGACCATCCATTGCCCCAATACCGGCTCGATGCTCAATTGCATGGTCGAGGGCGGGCAGGTGTGGTTCAGCCGCTCCAATGACCCCAAGCGCAAGTTGCCGGGCACCTGGGAAATCAGCGAAACCCCTCAAGGCCGCCTGGCCTGCGTCAACACCGGGCGGGCCAACGGGCTGGTGGAAGAAGCCTTGCGGGCGGGGCTTATCAGCGAGTTGAACGGCTTCACCGGGCTCAAGCGCGAGGTGCCTTACGGGCAAGAGAACAGCCGCATCGATTTTCGCCTGGATTACCCGGACGGTCCGGCGTACGTCGAGGTCAAAAGCGTCACCCTGGGCTTCGATGGCACGCCGGTGGCAGCGTTTCCCGATGCCGTGACCCAGCGCGGCGCCAAGCATCTGCGGGAACTGGCGAGCCTGGCCCGGGAGGGCGTGCGGGCGGTTCAGCTGTATTGCGTCAACCTTTCGGGCATCGACGCGGTGCGGCCGGCGCAGGAGATCGATCCGGGTTACGCCGCTGCCCTGCGCGAAGCCCGCGCGGCGGGGGTTGAGGTGCTGGCCTATGGTGTGTGCCTGACGGCCGAGCAAGTGTGCATCGACCGACGTCTTGAAGTGTTGCTCGGGGATTAGAGGTCCACCCAGATCCCCAGGCTGTCTTCATGGCAGCCGATGCTCTCCAGGAACTGGCCGGCGCAAGGTCCGGCCACGCACTCTCCGCTCTCGATCAGAAACAGGGCGCCATGGGTGGCGCACTGGATCAGGCTGGCGCTGGGGTCGAGGAACTGGTCAGCTTGCCACTCCAGCGCCACTCCCCGGTGCGGGCAGCGATTGGCATAGACATAGGCTCGCTGCTCGCGCCGCACGGCGAACAGCTTCAGCCCCGCGAGCTGGAAGCCCCGGCTGCCGGCTTCGGGCAGATCGTTGCCGGCGCAAAGAAATTTCATGGCTATCCTCTTGGTCCGAAGGCTCTGCGTCCAGGCTGTCACAGTTTCTTTCCGGCTGCAGGATGAAACATGTCGGCGCTTGACGGCTAAATGAAAACAATTATCAAATGGCCGCCCCGCCCGTTACGGGGCGCTTGTTCCTTTCGATGCCCGGCCTGTCCGGCATGTCACATGGACAGCAGCTGCGCGGGCCCCCACTTTAATGAAGGAAATGTTCTTATGCGCCTGAGTGCCTGCGCCATTGCGTTCTGTGCCGGATTGCTGGTGAGCCAGTGGGCCACCGCTGATGAGTTGCCGCAGCGTTGGGTCAGTGCAGGTGGGGCCTTGTCCGAGTGGATAACGGCTCTGGGGGCCGAGTCCAAGCTGGTGGGCGTCGATACCACCAGCCAGCATCCGGAGTCGCTCAAGGCGCTGCCGAGCATCGGCTATCAGCGTCAGTTGTCGGCCGAAGGCATTCTCAGCCTGCGGCCGCAGATTCTGGTGGGTACCGAGGAGATGGGGCCGCCGCCAGTGCTTTCGCAGATCCGCAGTGCCGGGGTCAAGGTCGAACTGTTTTCCGCCCAGGCCGACTTGCCGACCTTGCAAGCTACCCTGCAGCACTTGGGGCTATTGCTGGGCCGAGAAGAGCAGGCCGGGCAACTGTTCCAGGGCTATCAGCAACAACTTGGGCAGCAGCAGGCGTGGGTCGCCCAGGCTCAAGCGCAGCACGCGGCGCCCGGGGTGCTGTTGTTGCTCGGGCATGCCGGCGGCAAACCCCTGATCGCCGGCAAGGACACCGCCGCGAATTGGCTATTGCAACAGGCCGGTGGGCGCAACCTGGCGACTCATACCGGCTATAAGCCATTCTCGGTCGAATCCCTGGCGGGCTTGAATCCGGATGTGCTGGTGTTCTCCGATCGCAGCCTGACCGGTGACGCCGCTCGTGCCGCACTGTTCAAGGAGAACCCGCTGCTGGCATCCACACCGGCGGCCAAGGCCGGGCGGGTGGTGGAACTGGACCCGACCTTGCTGGTGGGAGGCCTGGGCCCTCGCTTGCCTGATAGCCTGAAACGCCTGTCCAGCGCCTTTTATCCCCAGGCCAAGCCGGCCCAATGAGTCGTCTGGTCAAGCCTCGAACACTGTTTATCGGGCTGGGTGTCCTGAGCCTTGTGGCGATCTGGCTGTCCCTGGCCCTGGGCCCTGTCAGCCTGCCCTTATTTGATACCTTGCGTGCCGCCTTGCGCCTGCTTGGATTGCCGATCGACGGGCAGGGCCTGGAGCAGGCGGAACTGATCCTGGGGCAGATTCGCTTGCCCCGGACTCTGCTCGGTCTTGCGGTGGGCGGAGTTCTGGCGCTGTCCGGGGTCGCCATGCAAGGGCTGTTTCGCAACCCCCTGGCGGACCCGGGGCTGGTGGGGGTTTCCAGTGGTGCAGCATTGGGCGCGGCCATCGCCATTGTTGGCGGCTCGATGTTCGGCGGCCTGCCAGAGGCTGTCGGCCCTTATTTGCTCTCCCTGTGTGCCTTCCTTGGCGGCCTGGGGGTGACGGCGCTGGTGTATCGCCTGGGGCGGCGCAACGGGCAGACCCATGTGGCAACCATGCTGCTGGCGGGGATTGCCCTGACGGCGCTGGCCAGTTCGGCGGTGGGATTGTTCACCTATCTGGCGGACGATGCCACGTTGCGCACTCTGACTTTCTGGAACCTGGGCAGCCTGAATGGTGCCAGTTACCAGCGCTTGTGGCCCTTGCTGCTGGTGACCGCCGCGGTTGCGCTGTGGCTGCCGCGCCGGGCCAAGGCGTTGAATGCACTGTTGTTGGGCGAGTCCGAGGCCAAGCATCTTGGCATCGATGTCGAAGGTCTCAAGCGCGAGCTGGTGTTCTGCACCGCGCTGGGTGTGGGCGCTGCCGTGGCGGCGGCGGGAATGATCGGTTTTGTCGGCCT
Organism: Pseudomonas protegens CHA0; assembly: GCF_000397205.1. Taxonomy (NCBI): domain Bacteria; kingdom Pseudomonadati; phylum Pseudomonadota; class Gammaproteobacteria; order Pseudomonadales; family Pseudomonadaceae; genus Pseudomonas; species Pseudomonas protegens. Next base: position 5,850,085 of record NC_021237.1, on the reverse strand, counting down.
GGTGGTGCCGCATCTGGTGCGCCTGTTGTCCGGTCCGGATCACCGGACCTTGCTCCCAGCCTCGATCCTGGCCGGAGCCAGCCTGCTGCTGTTGGCTGACTTGGTGGCGCGCCTGGCGCTGGCGCCTGCCGAGTTGCCCATCGGTATCGTCACGGCCTTTATCGGTGCGCCATTCTTTCTGTACCTGTTGTTGCGAGGACGTGCCTGATGCTGCGAGTCGAGAACCTGCATGTGCGGCGCGGCGGCAACGACGTCCTGGCTGGCATCGACCTGCAGTTGCTGCCGGGCGAGGTGCTGGGAGTACTCGGCCCTAATGGTGCAGGTAAAAGCAGCCTCTTGGGGGGCTTGAGTGGTGAACTGGCGGCTCATCAGGGACAGGTGTTGCTGGATGATCAGGAACTGGCTCATTGGTCGGGCGCCGAGCGTGCGCAGCGCCTGGCAGTGCTGCCCCAGGCTTCGAGCCTGGATTTCGCCTTTCGTGTGGAGGAGGTGGTGGCGCTGGGGCGTTTGCCCCATCAGACCGGGCGCGTGCGTGACGAGGAAATCGTCAACGCTGCTTTGAATGCTGCCGATGTGGCGCACCTGTCGGGGCGCAGCTATCTCGCGCTGTCCGGCGGCGAGCGCCAGCGGGTGCATCTGGCGCGGGTCCTGGCGCAACTGTGGCCGGGCCAGCCAGGGCACAACCTGCTGCTGGATGAGCCGACTTCTGCACTCGACCCCTTGCACCAGCACGTCACCTTGCAGGCCATTCGAGCCTTTGCCGACCGCGGGGCGGCGGTGCTGGTCATCCTGCATGACCTGAATCTGGCTGCGCGTTATTGTGATCGGGTCTTGTTGCTTGAAGGCGGCCGTCCGCATTCATTGGGAACACCGACCGCGGTACTACGGCCTGAGCCCCTGAAGGCGGTGTTCGGCCTGGAAGTTCTGGTGCAGGAGCATCCCGAACGCGGGCACCCGTTGATCATCGCCCGCTGAGGCGAAGCCCGGAGAGACCTGATGCGCGTATTGCCGTTGTTGCTGGCCATGCTGCTGGCCGCCTGTCACAGCATGCCGGGGATCCTGCCGCCGCCGGTGGCTTCGGCGCCCGGCAGTATCATTGAGCTGCGCAGTGCCCAGGCGCTGACCCCTGTCGAACTGGTAGGGCGCCTGGCACGGGCCCCCCGAGTGATCATTGGCGAGCAGCATGACAATCCCGATCATCATGCCCTGCAACTCTGGCTCTTGCGCTCCATGGCCCGGGAGCGGCCACAGGGCAGTCTGTTGCTGGAAATGCTCAACCCGGATCAGCAGCCAGAAGTCGATGGGGTAAAACGCTCCCTTGATGGGGGGCGTTTGCCTGATGACCTACCCGGCAGGTTGGCCTGGCAATCAGGCTGGGACTGGAGCCTCTACGGCCCGCTGGTGGGTTTTGCCCTGCGTCAGCCCTATCCCTTGCTCGCTGCCAATCTGGATCGCCAGGAGGTGCGTGCCATTTATGCACGGGCGCCCGTCCTGACCGGCACACAGAGCAACGCATCGTCGGTGATCGAGGCATTGGCCGGGCAAATCCGCGAATCGCACTGTGGCTTGCTGCCGGAGAGCCAGGTGCCGGCAATGCGGGCGGTGCAGCAGCAACGGGACCGACGCATGGCTGAACAGCTGCTGGCGGCTCCGGCTCCGGCCCTGTTGCTGGCCGGGGCGTTTCACGGTCGCAAGGATCTTGGCGTGCCCCTGCATCTTGCCGATCTGGACCGAAGCCAGGAGGTGGTGGTGTTGATTCTGGCGGAGCTGGGGCAACAGGTTGCCGCGGCATCGGCCGACTACGTCTGGTATACGCCGCCCCAGCCCGCCAAGGACTATTGCGCGCAACTGAGGCCCTGATCGGAGGGCTTTTCTGCGGGCAAAAAAAAGACCCGGCAAGAGCCGGGTCAAATAACCGTGATTAGCCTGATGAGGAGATAATCTGAGAGTCCGAACCACTGGTCTTCCAGGTTATCGACTGATCTCGCGACCAGTTGTGATAATCATAACGATTCTCATTTCGAAGTCAACAAGGCTTTTCAGATTTCTGCATATTTTGCCAAACGTCCGTTTGGATCTGCTTGGAATCCGGGTTCAGTTCGGGTTGTTCAAGGTCATGAGCCGGGTCACTTCCTTGTTTAGCAGGTCGATGCGGCGCGCCATGCTTTCGATCAGGCTGTGGGCAATGCGCGGATTGCTCTGGGTCAGGCTGAGAAACTGGTCCTTGGGAATCAGCATGATGGTGCTGGGTTCGCTGGCGATCACGCTGGCGCTGCGTTTTTCTCCGGTGAACACTGCCATGGCGCCGAAAATCTCGTCCTTGGGGACGTCGCCGACCTTGTGCCCGTCGACGAAGGCCTGTGCATGGCCTTCGAGTATTACAAACACATGATCTGCCTCATCCCCCTGGGTAATCAGCCTTTCGCCCGCCTCCACGCGCTTGAAGCCGTTGCTGCTGCGCAACTCTGGCGGCTTGAGACGGGCAATGGCATCGGACAGCAGGGCGGTCTGGCCGATCAGATACTGTACGAGCAGTTCCGAGCGTTGTACGTCGGCCTGGATGTGCCGAAACACTTCAGTCCTCAGATAGGGAATCAGTTGCAGCGGCGTATCGCAGTGCATTTGCCACTGCGGGAGTTCGATGCCGCGCCGCAGCCCCACCAGGTCGCCTTCATGCAGGTAGAACAGTGGCCGCTCTTCGACACTGGCCTGGATCACGCCACTTGCCAGCAGGAACAACTGGTCGCCGGGCAATACGCTGGACAGCTCAGCGATGGGGCCAAGCTCCAACGTCGGGCCGCTGGGCGCAAGCCCGTCCAGCAATTGCGGCGGAATGCTCTGCAGTCTGTTGATCAAGGCGTCGGCGTAAGCCGGCTGCTCCCCCATTAGATACATTTGGCTCTGCCAGTCAGTTTTTGTGACGAGAGGAAATGGCGTCCAGTTGCTTGTTCAACGCCTCTTTGCGTTCGGCGGGAAGGTCGTTCCAGTGCATGTCCATCAGGGCGCCCTCAATGGCATAGAGCAAGACTTTCGACGCACGAAAACCACGGGTCCGCACGGCCCGGTAGGCGTCCACCGCACCCAGGCGGCGCAAGTCGGAAGCGCTATGGATGCCCACTGCATGCAGCCATTGTGCCGATGTCTTGCCAAGGTTCTTCAGGTGTTGCAGTTCATCATTCATTAAGCCTCCTGGCGATGGCCGAATGGTGAGTGGGCAGCCTCAGAGGAGTGTAGCGCTCAGTAGAAAACGCGCTGTTCTTTGGTCGGGTTTGGCGCAAATGCTTCTAAGGGCGCAGCGGTGAAGCTCGAAGGGAGGAGGGGGCAGGCCATGCGAAGGGCAGGGTGCAGGCGAGAAAGCGGACCAGGTCCGGCGCTAAACAGAGCGCCGGACAAAGACGGGCGGCGGGGGTCAGCGAGTGCGGTAACGCAGGCGGGTGCCGAAATTGACCGACATGAGAATCTCGTCGGCGCTCAGTTCCACCGGAAAGTAGGCGCCGGAAATCTGTGCATGGGCGAGGCTGGCGCCTTCCATGGACGAGTTTCTCAAGTCCAGCCCCCGCAGATCCGCGGAGCGAAAGTAGGCGTCAGTGAAATCGATGCCTTGTGCGTTCAGTTCCCGCAGGTCGAGGCCGCGGAAATCCCCGCCGCGCATGTCGATGGGTTGATCTTTCGGGCGTTCGCGGTTGAAGCCGACGATGTCGTCTTTATGCAGCAGGGCGTAAAGCGGAGTGTCGAGAAGTTTCGGTTGGCTCATGGCGACGTCACCAGTGTTGGATTTATGACGCCAGTATAGTGCCACTATTTTTCAGCCGTGAAGTCTTTGCCACTTCACGGCTGAAATGACCGTTTACAGGCCTGGGAGGCGTAGGCGAATGTTGGCAACCAGGGCGTCCAGGCTGCCGCTTTCGTTGGTTTCTATGCGCTTGCTGCGCAGCAGCTCTTCGTCGGTCAGCGCTTCGCGAGTGGCTTGCTGGTTGGCAATCACTTCCAGAGTGGCGTCGGATGGATCGTTCTGATCAGCCTGGCGCTGGGCCAGCCAGCTGGCAACCACTGCCTCAGGAGCGTTGCAGTCGATGATCAGGCAGGGCGTACCAGTGGCCTCGGCCACTTTGGCCGCGGCATCGCGCTGGGCACGTTTGAGGTAGGTCGCGTCGATCACTACCGGGAAGCCGGCACGCAGGATGGTTTCGGCGATTTCATGCAGGCGCGCGTAGGTGGCGCTGCTGGCTTCGCTGCTATAGATGCCAGCGTGTGGGTCGTTGGGCACCTGTTGCTCGCCGAACAGGCGCTTGCGCTCTACGTCGGAGCGCAGGCGAATGGCGCCCAGTGCCTCTACCAGGCGCATGGCCACGCGGCTCTTGCCGACCGCCGAAATGCCTGAGGTGATGGCCAGGAAACGCGATGGAATGGTGCTGTAGCTCTCCGCCAGATTGGCGTAGTTGCGGTACTGGCGCAGGGTGGTGGCGCGCTGCACCGGCGTGGCTTCGGCAGGCATGCTGAACAGGCTGACCTTGGCGCGTACCAGGGCACGGTAGGCCTTGTAGAAATTGAGCAGCTCCAGGCCCTGGTAGTCGCCGGTCAGCTCCAGGTATTGGCTGATGAAGCGTCGCGCCAGGCTCTTCAGGCCGCGGTCTTCCAGGTCCATGGCAAGGAAGCCGGTATCGGCGTAGACGTCGGTGAAACGAAACGGTTCGTTGAATTCGATGCAGTCGAAAATCACCACCTTGCCGTCGATCAGGGTGGCGTTGCCCAGGTGAATATCGCCATGGCATTCACGGATGAAACCTTCGCTCTTGCGTTGGGCCAGCAGAGGCTTGAGGCGTTCGAAGCTGGTTTCGGCCCAGGCTTGCAGGGCTTCAAGTTGTTGCAGGTCGGCCTTGTCGCTGAGGAACGGGCGGATTTGCTCGAAGTTCTGACGCACCGGAGCCATCACGCTCTCCGGGGTGCCGGCTTCATGCTCAGCTGGAACCTTGGGCGCGTTGAGGTGGAAGTGGGCGATCTGCCTGGCCATCTCATCGATGTGCGCAGTGGTCAGCTCGCTGTTGGCCTGCAAGGTGCTGAGCAACTGGCTTTGCGGGAACTGACGCATTTTCAGTACGTATTCGATAGCCGGACCATCGCCGCCCAGCACCGGGGCTTCGGCGCTACCGGTGATCGGCAGGACTTCCAGGTACAGGTCTTCGGTCAGGCGCTGGTTCAGGCGCAACTCTTCGCCGCAGAAGTGTTCGCGGGCGTCCAGGCTGGTGAAGTCGAGGAAGCCGAAATTGACCGGCTTCTTCACCTTATAGGCAAAGGGGCCGGTGAGCAAAACCCAGGAGATGTGGGTTTCGATGACCTGAAACCCTTCTACGGGATGAGGAAACAAGGCGGGGTTTTGCAGGGCAGCGATCAGTGACTGGCTCACAGGCGATCCTTCAGAGTCGGGAAAATCGAGGGCGTCATTATGGCCGCTGAGCGCACTAAGGCAAACCTCGGGTGGCGCATGTTGAGGATGAATAAAGTGCGTATAATCCGCCGCCATGACTCGTACCCGATCCCCTCGTTCTGCTAAAAAAACGCCGTCTGGTGGCCTGCGCCCCTGGCTGGGCTGGGCCCTCAAGCTCAGCCTGGTCGGTCTTGTGGTGCTCGCCGGCTTTGCGGTTTACCTCGATGCCGTGGTCCAGGAAAAATTCTCCGGCAAGCGCTGGACCATTCCGGCCAAGGTCTACGCCCGCCCGCTTGAGCTGTTCGTCGGACAAAAGCTCAGCAAGGATGATTTCCTCACGGAACTCGACGCTCTGGGCTATCGCCGTGAAAGTGTCGCCAACGGCCCGGGCGCAGCCTCGGTCAATGGCAATACCGTGGACCTGAACACCCGCGGCTTCCAGTTCTACGAAGGGCTGGAGCAGGCTCAGCCGGTGCGCGTGCGCTTCTCCGGCGATTACGTGGCGGAACTGTCCGGCAGCAAGGGGGCCAAGCTCGCGGTGGTGCGCCTGGAGCCATTGCTGATCGGTGGCCTGTACCCGAAGAACCTCGAAGACCGGATCCTGATCAAGATCGATCAGGTTCCGCCATATCTGCTGGAAACTCTGGTAGCGGTGGAAGACCGCGACTTCTATTCACACCACGGGGTGTCGCCCAAGTCGATTGCCCGTGCGATCTGGGTCAACACCTCGTCCGGCCAGATGCGCCAGGGCGGCAGTACCCTGACCCAGCAGTTGGTGAAAAACTTCTTCCTGACCAACGAGCGCAGCCTGTCGCGCAAGCTCAATGAAGCGATGATGGCGTTGTTGCTGGAGCTGCATTACGACAAGCGCGAGATTCTCGAGGCCTACCTCAACGAGGTCTTCGTCGGCCAGGACGGTCAGCGTGCGGTGCACGGTTTCGGTCTGGCCAGCCAGTTCTTCTTCAGCCAGCCCCTGTCCGAACTCAAGTTGCACCAGGTGGCGCTGTTGGTCGGGATGGTCAAAGGGCCTTCCTATTACAACCCGCGGCGCTACCCGGAACGTGCTCTGGAGCGGCGTAACCTGGTGCTCGATCTGCTGGCACAGCAGGGCGTGGCTACCCCGGAACAGGTGGAGGCGGCGAAGAAGATGCCGCTGGGCGTAACCAAGCGCGGCAGCCTGGCGGACAGTTCCTTCCCCGGTTTCCTCGACCTGGTCAAGCGTCAGTTGCGCGAAGACTACCGTGATGAAGACTTGACTGAAGAAGGCCTGCGGATCTTCACCAGTTTCGATCCGATCCTGCAGATGAAGGCCGAAGCCTCGGTCAACGACACCTTCAAGCGCCTGGCCGGGCGCAAGGGCTCGGAAGACGTCGAGGCGGCGATGGTGGTGACCAACCCGGAAACCGGTGAGGTCCAGGCCATGATTGGCAGTCGTCAGGCCAGCTTTGCCGGTTTCAACCGGGCCTTGGATGCGGTGCGTCCGATCGGCTCGCTGATCAAGCCTGCGGTCTACCTGACCGCCCTGGAAAAGCCCAGCCAGTACACCCTGACCAGTTGGCTGTCGGATGAGGCGTTCTCGGTAAAAGGTGCAGACGGCCAGGTGTGGAAGCCGCAGAACTATGACCGGCGCTCCCACGGTACGGTGTTCCTCTACCAGGGCCTGGCTCACTCCTACAACTTGTCTACCGCACGGCTCGGTCTGGAAGTGGGTGTGCCCAATGTCCTGAAGACCCTTGGTCGCCTGGGGGTGACCCGCGAGTTTCCAGCCTTCCCATCGATGCTGCTGGGGGCAGGGGGCATGAGCCCGATGGAAGTGGCGACCATGTACCAGACGCTGGCCAATGGCGGTTTCAATACGCCGATGCGCGGGATTCGCAGCGTGTTGACAGCGGAAGGCGAGCCGCTCAAGCGCTATCCGTTCCAGATTCAGCAGCGTTTTGATGCCGGTTCGATCTATCTGATTCAAAGCGCGATGCAACGGGTGATGCGCGAGGGCACCGGCAGCTCGGTGTACAACGTGTTGCCCAAGACTCTAGCGTTGGCGGGCAAGACCGGTACCAGTAACGATTCCCGTGACAGCTGGTTCGCCGGTTTCAGCCAGGACCTGCTAGCCGTGGTCTGGCTGGGCCGCGACGATAACGGCAAGACGCCGTTTACCGGTGCTACCGGTGCCTTGCAGGTGTGGACCAGTTTCATGCGCAAGGCCGACCCGCTGCCGCTGGATATGCCGCAGCCGGACAACGTGGTTCAGGCCTGGGTCGATTCGCGTACCGGGCAGGGCTCCGATGCCAACTGTCCTGGGGCTGTGCAGATGCCGTATATTCGCGGCAGCGAACCGCCTCCCGGTGCTTCCTGTGGGGGAGAAAACCCGGCAGGCGGCGATTCGGTGATGGATTGGGTCAAGGGCTGGATGAACTAAGCGATGAGGGTTTGACGTGAACAAGTGGTGGATTCCAGCTATTACAGCTCTGGCGTTGCTCAACGGTTGCGCCAGTGTGCAGCGCGGCTCTATTCCCGTCGTGGATTCCGGCACTGCCGTGTCCAACAGCGAGCGGATTTCCGCCTCCGGAGGCTTTCGCCAGACGACCATCAAGCGCCCGGCGCAGGCTCAGGCACAGGCGATTCCGGAAGATTCCGGCGTAGTGGTAATGGTTCCGGGCGGCGGCGCTACGGCCTCGGCGCCGATCAGCAGTTCGCCCATTACTCCGGGGCCGGTCACTTCAGGGCCTATTACCCCGGGGCCGGTGGACGGCTCCGGTTATCAGTCGGCGCCGATCAGCCAGGGCACTTACAACATGCCCTCTACGCCCAGTGGCATCCCTTCGGCCCGGGCCGGTGGTCTGTCGGCCGATGAGCAACTGGATGGCCCGGTGCTGGCGTTGCTGACCACTGCGCAACAGCAGCAGTCCAGTGGTGACTTGAACGGTGCTTCCTCCAGCCTCGAGCGAGCGCAGCGTGTTGCGCCACGCGAGCCGCAGGTGCTGTATCGCCTGGCTCAGGTACGCATGGCCCAGGGGGATGCGCCCCAGGCCGAGCAGTTCGCTCGCCGTGGCCTGAGCTTTGCCAACGGCCGCCCTGATCTCCAGGCAAGCCTGTGGGAGCTGATTGCCCAGGCGCGTGAGAAACAGGGTGATGCCGCAGGTGCAGCGCAGGCGCGCCAGAAAGCTCGGGTTTCGCTGTGATGGATGGGCGCTTTCCCAGGATCGCCGAACAGTTGCTGCTGATCGAGCGTGAGTTGCGTGTGCAGGGCCTGTGGGACGACGCTGTGCCCAGCGCCGAGGCACTGGCCAGCACTCAGCCCTTTGCCGTGGATACTCTGGAGTTCGAGCAATGGCTGCAGTGGATCTTTCTGCCCCGCATGAAGATGATTCTGGAGCAGGATTTGCCGCTGCCCAATGCGTCAGGTATTCAGGAAATGGCCGAGATGGTGTTCTCCACTCGTCCGATGCAGGGGCGCGACCAGCAGTTGCGAGTTCTGCTCAAAGAGTTTGATCAGCTCATCGTTGCTACTCGCTGAAACACGACTGCCAGGTATGCCTGGCAGTCGCCTCCCTCCATACTGCCCACTTCAGTCTCGCTCTCTCGAGGTGACAACTTCGGAGGGTTCATGTCTGTCCGTGCATTGCTGTTGTTGTAGTGCATGACGTTCCTCTCGGCTCTCTGGCAATGGGGTTTCGCCCAAAGTCCGGGTTCGCATTTCTGAGTTGCTTGCCGAAGATTGCGCAATTGAAGCGCAGACAGCAGTCGTTTTTGGGTTTTTTCTTGCGTTCTCATGCGCTTAGTTCGAATTAACCACATAGACGACTTGACTTGAAGAGGACGAAACAGAAGAATCCAAAGTCCGCTGTAGAGGGACTGCCAGAAGCAGACCCACTCAGCAGATCATGAGGCGCACATCCGCGCCGAAGTGCTACACCCGCAACGCGTTACCTCGCGCTGGGTGGGAAAACCCCGCAACACTTTGGGGCGCTCCCAATACTTGCTCAGTCAGTGCTGACGTAGTCGGCGACCACCGTCGCTCATGCTCTGCTGAGAAGTAAACCTATTAAGACCCGCTCCCTTTTGAGGGCGGTATTCTGGCGTTTTAGAGGTGAACAACGTGGAGCTTTTATCTGGCGGTGAGATGCTCGTCCGCTTTTTGCGTGACGAAGGCGTCAAATATATCTACGGGTACCCGGGTGGTGCTCTCCTTCATGTTTACGATGCCCTGTTCAAAGAACCGGAAGTGACCCACATCCTGGTTCGTCACGAACAAGCGGCGACCCATATGGCTGACGGCTATGCCCGTGCCACCGGTAAAGCCGGCGTGGTACTGGTGACCTCCGGCCCGGGCGCGACCAATGCCATTACCGGTATTGCCACCGCCTATATGGACTCGATTCCCATGGTGATCATTTCCGGCCAGGTGCCCAGCACCATGGTGGGCACCGACGCGTTCCAGGAAACCGACATGATCGGTATCTCCCGGCCGATCGTGAAGCACAGCTTCATGATCAAGCACGCTTCGGAAATCCCGGAAGTCATGAAGAAAGCCTTCTACCTGGCGCAATCCGGTCGTCCTGGTCCGGTGGTGGTCGATATCCCCAAGGACATGACCAACCCGGCTGAAAAGTTCGAATACGTTTTCCCCAAGAAAGCCAAGTTGCGCTCCTACAGCCCAGCTGTTCGCGGTCACTCCGGGCAAATCCGCAAGGCGGCAGAAATGCTCCTGGCGGCCAAGCGCCCTGTGCTTTATGCAGGTGGCGGCGTGATTCTCGGCGGCGGTTCCGCACCGCTGACCGAACTGGCCAAGATGCTCAATCTGCCAGTGACCAATACCTTGATGGGCCTGGGCGCCTATCCGGGCACCGACCGGCAGTTCGTGGGCATGCTCGGCATGCACGGCAGCTACACCGCCAACCTGACCATGCACCATGCCGACGTGATCCTGGCCGTGGGCGCGCGCTTCGATGACCGGGTGATCAACGGTGCACCGAAGTTCTGCCCGAATGCCAAGATCATCCATGTCGATATCGACCCGGCTTCCATCTCCAAGACCATCAAGGCCGATGTGCCTATCGTTGGTCCAGTGGAGAGCGTCCTGACCGAAATGGTCGCGGCACTCAAGGAAATCGGCGATACCCCGAACAAGGAGACGGTCGCCAGTTGGTGGAAGCAGATCGAAGAGTGGCGTGGCGATCGCGGCCTGTTCCCTTACGACAAGGGCGACGGCAGCATCATCAAGCCACAGACCGTGATCGAAACCCTGTGCGAAGTCACCAAGGGCGATGCCTATGTGACCTCCGACGTGGGGCAGCACCAGATGTTCGCGGCGCAGTACTACCGGTTCAACAAGCCCAACCGCTGGATCAACTCCGGTGGCCTGGGCACCATGGGCTTCGGTTTCCCGGCGGCCATGGGCGTGAAATTGAGCTTTCCGGATAATGATGTCGCCTGCGTCACCGGTGAAGGCAGTATCCAGATGAACATTCAGGAGCTGTCGACCTGTCTGCAGTACGATCTGCCGGTCAAGATCATCAATCTGAACAATGGTGTGCTGGGGATGGTGCGCCAGTGGCAGGACATGAGCTACGGCAGCCGTCATTCGCACTCCTACATGGAATCGCTGCCAGACTTCGTCAAGCTGGTCGAAGCTTATGGTCACGTGGGCATGCGTATCACGGATCTGAAGGATCTGAAGCCGAAGATGGAAGAAGCGTTCGCCATGAAGGATCGCCTGGTGTTCCTCGATATCCAGGTCGACACCAGCGAGCACGTCTATCCGATGCAGATCAAAGACGGCTCCATGCGCGATATGTGGCTGAGCAAGACGGAGCGTACTTAATCATGCGGCACATTATTTCCTTGCTTCTGGAAAACGAACCGGGTGCTCTGTCTCGTGTTGTAGGTCTGTTCTCGCAACGCAACTACAACATCGAAAGCCTGACGGTGGCGCCGACTGAAGACCCGACACTGTCGCGTCTGACCCTGACCACCGTTGGCCATGACGAGATCATCGAGCAGATCACCAAGAACCTGAACAAGCTGGTTGAGGTGGTGAAGCTGGTAGACCTGTCGGAAAGCGCGCACATCGAGCGTGAACTGATGCTGGTCAAGATCAAGGCCACTGGCGCCCAGCGCGCCGAGGTCAAGCGCACTACCGATATTTACCGTGGGCAGATCGTTGATGTCAGCGCCAGCGTGTATACCGTTCAACTGACCGGTACCAGCGACAAGCTCGACAGCTTCATTCAATCGATCGGCACCGCATCGATTCTGGAAACCGTACGCAGTGGTGTCACCGGGATTGCCCGTGGCGACAAAGTACTGAGCATCTAACTCAAATTAGCGAATGGCCGGACGGCCTGATATAGGGGAAATTCATGAAAGTTTTCTACGATAAAGACTGCGACCTGTCGATCATCCAGGGTAAGAAAGTTGCCATCATCGGCTACGGTTCCCAGGGCCACGCTCAAGCATGCAACCTGAAGGATTCCGGCGTTGATGTGACTGTCGGCCTGCGTAAAGGCTCGGCTACCGTTGCCAAGGCTGAAGCCCACGGCCTGAAAGTGACCGACGTTGCTGCAGCCGTTGCCGGTGCCGACCTGGTCATGATCCTGACCCCGGACGAGTTCCAGTCCCAGCTGTACAAGAACGAAATCGAGCCGAACATCAAGAAGGGCGCTACTCTGGCCTTCTCCCACGGCTTCGCGATCCACTACAACCAGGTTGTGCCTCGTGCCGACCTCGACGTGATCATGATCGCGCCGAAGGCTCCAGGCCACACCGTACGTTCCGAGTTCGTCAAGGGCGGTGGTATTCCTGACTTGATCGCGATCTACCAGGACGCTTCCGGCAACGCCAAGAACGTTGCCCTGTCCTACGCCGCAGGCGTGGGCGGCGGCCGTACCGGCATCATCGAAACCACCTTCAAGGACGAGACTGAAACCGACCTGTTCGGTGAGCAGGCTGTTCTGTGTGGCGGTACCGTCGAGCTGGTCAAAGCCGGTTTCGAAACCCTGGTTGAAGCTGGCTACGCTCCAGAAATGGCCTACTTCGAGTGCCTGCACGAACTGAAGCTGATCGTTGACCTCATGTACGAAGGCGGTATCGCCAACATGAACTACTCGATCTCCAACAACGCTGAATACGGCGAGTACGTGACTGGCCCAGAGGTCATCAACGCCGAATCCCGTCAGGCCATGCGCAATGCTCTGAAGCGCATCCAGGACGGCGAATACGCGAAGATGTTCATCAGCGAAGGCGCTACCGGCTACCCATCGATGACCGCCAAGCGTCGTAACAACGCCGCTCACGGTATCGAAATCATCGGCGAGCAACTGCGCTCGATGATGCCTTGGATCGGTGCCAACAAAATCGTCGACAAAGCCAAGAACTAAGTTCGAGTCTTGTCAGGGAAAACGCGGCCTAGGCCGCGTTTTTTCGTTTGCATGGATAGGTTCTGGTATAAAGCTGGATCCTTTGTGGCCGAATCGCGGCCCTGGGTATCTGTCGAAACTTTTCACACCGTTGCAAGGTAATGTCCATGAGCGAACGTCCCGAAGAGCCAAACCAGGCCTCTGACGCCGAAAGCCTGCTACCGATCGATGAGCATGTCGAAGAAGGGCATGACGCTGAAGGCCGTAAAGTCCGGCATCGTGGTATCTATCTTCTGCCGAATCTGTTCACCACTGCGAACCTGTTCGCGGGGTTCTATTCCATCATTAGCTCCATGAGCGCCCAGAGTGCAATGAGCGCCGGAGATGCGGCCGGGGCGAGCAAGTACTTTGCCTTCGCCGCGATCGCCATTTTCGTGGCCATGGTGCTCGATGGCCTGGATGGGCGTGTTGCCCGCATGACCAACACACAGAGTGCTTTTGGCGGTGAATACGACTCGCTGTCCGATATGGTTGCATTCGGCGTAGCGCCGGCGTTGTTGGCCTTTGGCTGGGCTCTGGGTGACATGGGCAAGGTCGGCTGGATGGTCGCCTTCATCTATGTGGCAGGCGCGGCCTTGCGTCTGGCGCGTTTCAATACTCAAGTCGGTACTGCCGACAAGCGTTATTTCATCGGGCTTGCCAGCCCGGCAGCGGCGGGTGTGGTGGCTGGTATCGTCTGGGCATTCAGCGACTACGGGATCCAGGGGTCGAAGATGTCGTTCCTGGTGGCGTTGATGGTGGCCGCCGCAGGCATGCTGATGGTCAGTAACATCAAGTACAACAGCTTCAAGGACCTGGACCTGAAAGGGCGCGTACCTTTTGTGGCGATCCTGGCGGTGGTGCTGGTGTTTGCGGTGGTGTTCAGTGATCCGCCGCGCATTCTGCTTTTGGTGTTCCTCGCCTATGCGGCGTCGGGCCCTATCCAGTACCTGTTGCACCTGCGTCGTCGCAAAAGCGTCGAGTGATGTAATTTCCCCCATACTCCGCAGTCTATTGGTACATCTGTCCTCCAATACTGCGGAGTTGCCATGTTATTCAAATTCCCCAAGTCGTCCGACTGCAATGAGTCTGAGGTTACGCCCGAATCTCTTTACCTCTCTCGACGCAGCCTGCTGAGTGGTGCGGTTGCGGGCATGGCGTTTGCCAGCTTGCCGCGATGGGCAGCAGCACAGGACGCGTCGCGTTATGCCGATGTTGAGCCGGGCCAGACTCCCGCGTGGTTCTCCGACAAGCTGTCGACCACTCAGTGGCAAGCAGTAACCGTCAGGGATGAGGCGATCACGCCTTTCAAGGACGCGACTCACTACAACAACTTCTACGAATTCGGCACTGACAAGGGGGACCCCGCGGCCAACGCGGGCGCGCTCAAGACTCAGCCGTGGAGTGTGGTCGTGGATGGTGAGGTGGCTAAGCCAGGCCGCTACGCCCTGGAGGATTTCATGAAGCCTTACTCGCTGGAGGAGCGTATTTATCGACTGCGTTGTGTCGAGGCCTGGTCGATGGTGATTCCCTGGATAGGTTTTCCAATCTCAGCCTTGCTCAAGCAGGTGGAGCCCACCAGCAACGCCAAGTTCATTCGGTTTGAAACGTTGCAGGATCCCAAGAGTATGCCGGGCCAGCGCTCCGGCTTTGCCTTGATCGACTGGCCCTATGTCGAGGGATTGCGTCTTGATGAGGCAATGAATCCATTGGCGATTCTTGCGGTGGGGATGTACGGGCGTGAACTGCCTAACCAGAATGGTGCGCCGCTGCGCCTTGTAGTGCCTTGGAAATATGGCTTCAAAAGTGTGAAGTCGATTGTGCGCATCAGCCTGGTCAGCGAGCAGCCCAAGACTACCTGGCAGAGCATTGCGGCCAACGAATATGGTTTTTACGCGAATGTGAATCCAACGGTTGATCATCCTCGCTGGACCCAGGCCCGGGAGCGGCGCCTACCCAGCAGTCTGTTCAGTCCCAATGTGCGGGAAACCCAGATGTTCAACGGTTACTCGGATGAAGTCGCTTCTTTATATAGCGGCATGGATCTGCGGAAGAACTATTGATGCGTTATTCGTTCTGGCGTATCGGCGTCTTCATCGCTGCGGCTATCTGGCCGCTGTATTGGCTGTATGAGGCTTGGGCTTCGGTCTTGGGACCGGACCCGGGCAAGGTGCTGGTTGATCGTCTGGGGTTGGGCACGCTGGTGCTGTTGTTGATCACCTTGGGCATGACTCCTTTGCAAAAACTCACGGGGTGGCCGGGC